>NZ_JBXWQH010000007.1:0-212674 GCF_059612275.1 Ruegeria sp. CDSA034 | reverse complement strand
GTAGATTGAAACTACGGCGAGCCTGATCCTCCTAAGCCAATCAAACGCTCGTGTTCCAAATCATTCGATGACGGACACTTCCGCCAGAGCGAATGGAGGCTAAAATTCAAGGTTGGAGCACCACTTACAATGCTCCAAACCAACCCACGAAAATCGAAAAAATTATTCGAAGTAATACAGGCGACCTTAGTGCGTCATTTGCCCGTGGAAGAACCGCGCCAGATGTGCGGCGGCGAGCGATAATCGTAACTTCGTCACTCAGCAAGAAGGCAGTCGAGGCCGCGTTTACCGACATTCAGAATGGACAGCGACCATCTCACTCGTTTGTTCAATTGTATTGGCTACTGCAGTCTTTCTTCTCGGCATGCACCGAGGTAGGCGCAACAGGGTCAATTGTTTGTCAACCTTGAATCGGCCGTTAGCTTGTGCCGTCTTTCTGCGATCTGATAGCTACAACACGAACCTCGCCAACCTAAGGCATAGATTGTCTGCTGCAGATCATCTATCGCGTGGGCTCAGCTGCTGCTGATCGCCATTTCTTTAAACTAGAATTGCTTTTGCGATTCACGCTCTGGCCGACCACAACAGAGCCAATAACTATGGCTGCTCCTATAGACTGAGTGAAACTAAGCGTTTGTCCCAAGTATACCCAGCCCAGCACGACAGCTGTAACAGGACTCATCATGCCGAGCATCGAAACTGCACTGGGGTCCAGGCGCGCTATGCCACGAAACCAAAGAGCATAGGTTGCTGCAGCACCTATCAAACCGAGCCAGATAAGGCCGGCGACATTTGTCGCGCTGAGCGCAGGGAGAGGTGGCTCAAGGAACAGTGCGATTGGCAGCAGTATCAAACCACCGGCTGTTAATTGCCACGCTGTGAAACTCAGCGCCGAGACCGGAGGTTGCCATTTCCGGCTGAGAACAGTGCCAGCTGCCATTGACGCAGCTCCTCCCAAACCCGCTGCTATACCGATCCAATCAAGTTGTGCTTCTGGTCCGATCAGCAGCAGAGACACACCCGTTACGCCAGTCGCGGCGGCGCCGAGTGCACCAAGTCGGATTGGGGTTCCCAGCCATCCCCACGCCATCAAAATCACGATCATCGCTTGCAACGATCCTAGGGTGGCCGCCACACCACCGGGTAACCTATACGCAGCAACGAAGAGGAGCACCCAAAACAGAGCGAAATTGAGGCTGCCTAAGACGAAAACTCGACCGAGCCAGTCGCGTGGCGGAACGCAGCGCGTCACTGCAAGCAACAACAAGCCAGCAGGCAGAGCTCGTAAAGCAGCCAGGGTAATAGGATAGCCAGCCGGGAGCACTTCCGTAGTTACCAGATAAGTGCTTCCCCATACCGCTGGGGCGAGGGAAGTAAGAAGAGTATCGGTTGAGCGTGACATAGTATGTCTCCCGGCTGAGGCGTTTGAGAATTTGAGTGAGACGTCAGAGGCGCGCGGATTAAGCTGCTTCCGCTTGCAGGTTTGATCCAGCGAGACACGCTACAATCCTTGCAACATGAGCACCCTGGAACCGCGCTCCGGCCAGGTCAGTTTCGGTAGGCGTGCGTGAACCATCAGCGCCGGCGATCGTTCCGGCACCATATGGTGCGCCGCCAATGATTTCGTCTGATGTAGTCTGGCCAGCAAATGTGTAGGGCATTCCGGCAATCAGCATCCCAAAGTGTTGAAGCGGGACTTGCGTTGTTAGAAGGGTCGCCTCGTGCCCACCATGTTGCGAACCCGTAGATGCAAAAACCGCCCCGACTTTACCAACCAGAGCATTCCTGGCCCAAAGCCCGCCAGCCTGATCCAGGAACGACTTCATTTGGCCGGCCATCATGCCAAATCGGGTCGGTGTTCCTAGAATAATTGCATCATAATTTTCCAGATCTGCCGGCAAGGCGATAGGCGTATCATCGACGACATAGCCAGCCTGCTGGCGGATTTCCTCAGGGACAGTTTCGGGCACACGCCGAACGTCAACTTCGATGCCGGGAACACTTCTGGCACCGTCAGCTTCGGCATCGGCCAATGTGCGGACGTGGCCATAGCTTGAATAGTAGAGAACGAGAATACGTGACATAAGAGAACCTCTCAGGACTGTGACTTGTTCCCTGAGAGAATGGAATTTGTTGCGCCGCCAATTAAGTCGCGTTCTTTGACATCACTCTTTACCTGTATTGAATAATGTCAGGACCTGAGAGCCAGACGCAGATGATCGAGAAAGGCCGTGACCTTTGCATCCATTCCCAAGCGAGATGCTGTAACGGCGAATACTTCCGGCGCAGGCAGTTCGTGGTCAGGAAGAACTCTCACCAAGGCCCCGCTGGCTTCGGGAGCATCAGAAACGAACTCAGGCAGGGTTCCTATACCTTGTCCCGCTATCAGCAGATCCCGCAAAACGAGGCTGTTGCCGACCCGCACGCGCGGATCAAGCTCTAATGTTGTGACACCTTCGGCGGCCGAGAGCTTCCAGCTCGTCAAATGATCAGCAAGCAAAAAGCCGATAATCGCGTGGTTTTTCAGATCCGCCGGCTGGGTCGGAGTCCCGCATCGCTCCAAATAGTCAGGAGACGCAAATATTCTTTGCCGCATCACGCCGATCCGTAGGGCAACAAGTGCCGAATCCGGCATGGCAGCACGGATACGTATCGATAGATCGAACCCGCCCTCGACCATATCGATCACCTTGTCGTCCATCGAAAGAGTAAATCGCAGATCTGGATAGGTTTCCAAGAACTCTGGAAGCATCGGTGCAATAACGGTTTGTCCGAAGGAACTTGACGCATTCACCCGAAGGTGCCCACGCATCGCTTTTGCACCTTCCCTGATGGTCTGTTCCGTTTTTTCGACCGCGTCGAGAATTCCAATTGCATCTTGGTAAAAGAGACTGCCGGTGTCAGTCAGTGACATCGATCGGGTCGTTCTGGTGAGGAGGACGGTTCCCAGACTTTCTTCCAGAAGCTTGATTTCTCTGCTGAGAAGCGCAGGAGAAACACCAAGGTCTTCCGCCGCACGGGCAAAGCTACCGCGTTCAACGATACGGCGAAAAGCTTGCATGACTGACAGTTTGTCCAACTCCAGGCCCCCGAGCAGTTTTTTGAGCCGCCCAGTTGGGCGTAACGAACTGCAAGTTATACGACTGCGTCACTGGTGCGAAGGGGCGACGCACCTGTGGTGCTGGCGTTGATCTCCGGGCGGTTGCCAGAAAACAATCATCGGTCTATTTTCGTTGAGGCTAGGAGTTAGTGACTATGGCAAAATCTAAGAATCCGCATACACCGAAAAACGTTCCAAGCCGGTCGAACAATGAAAAGTCGGATCGCCCTGTCGAGAGCAGGCCCATACCAGTTAGCGACGCTGTTAGTGAGCCAACTCGACAGGAAAGACTCATGGCGATTGCAAAAGATGCGGAACGACGCCTCAAAGGTTCAATGAAGCTGCTCTCTTGAAGTCGCAATAGGATCTTCCAAAGGAATTACAGCACATACAATCGAAGCACTGCCTTCTTTACGCTGCACCGCAAGTTACCGGCTCTCCAATGAGTGCATAGAAGCAACGGAGCATATAAGAGGTCTGGTAAACACAAGCGCAAATTGGGTGCCGCCGCTGAGCACTCCCTCCTACGATTACCCCTCTACACACGCGCATCTCTTTCCTCTAGGCACATGCTCATCTCTTACACGCATTCTCTCTATCGGTCGCTCTCTAGGCGTCTCTTACGTGTGTCCGTTCTCTTAGGGTGTTTCTCTCTAGGTGCATCTATTACCGCTCTATGTGCAATCGTCGGTATTTCGTCTCCGGAGTAGCTCAATAGCTTTGCTGGCCTAGACCTGTGTGTTTGCTCTCTATGAGGTTTTAGCTCAGGCGCTCTCTACGCTGGCCTGAGTTGTGTCCGTCTTCTTCTATGTGTCAGGTGTTAGCTGGCCTGTGTTTCGTCGCTCTGTGCGCTTTTCTGGCCTTGGTTCGGATGTGTTATTTTCAGAGAGCCATGTTTTATTGGGTTCCTCTGGTTCAAAGGTTTACATTTTGGTCTGAAAAACTGGTTTTGAGCCGAAATCCGTCAACTTAATGTAAACTTAGTGTAAACCTTTTGGCCTGAAATCGGCTGCTTTTAGAGGTATAAGGTTTACATTCCGTCGATCCCGGGAGAGCGGATGTAAACCTTTGTCAACCTTATGCAACCTCAGTTCAACCAGCGAGGGACCCGGCGAGGCAGGGTTCACGAGCCATTCCTCGCCGCAATCTCGAAAACCCATTCCATTTTTCTTTGTGAGGTCGACAAAGGCGCCTCAATAGCTGCACTCTCCGTAAGGTAGGCTCAGGATCACTTCCGTTGCTCACGTCACGGAGGAACCGCAACCAGGCGCGCTCATTCAATGTCAGGTCGTCTTTCTGGTCATACATGGCACCTACTTCCCGAAGATGGTCTTGATCGCCGTCTCTGACCGGCTGGTCAACCGAGGATCGGCGTTGTTGGAGGCCTTGCGAATTGCTTTCAGCCAGCCAAGTTCATTCGACGTGACAGGTTCTCCGAACACCTCGACAACTGCCTCAGCTGCAGTCAGGCCGATCGACTGCTCAATTGAGAGGCGCATAAGGTAGGCAGCGTCGCATTCCAGAGCTTTCGCCAAAGCCGGGACGCGATCCAATGCCACCTTGGAACTACCCTGCTTGATCATCGTGATCATGTTCGGGTTGACGTATCCCACCTGCGCCGCGATCTCGGCTTGGCTCTTGGTAGGTTTCAATTCGAGCACCCTCCGTTCGACATACTTCGCCATCCGGGTGTCTCCATACGGTTTATTTGTCATCGCTATCCTCTCAGAAGTGATGCAGCACGCGCTGCATGTCTCTGATATAGCGACGGTGAGAATGGGAAATTGCGGAGGGAAAAAATCAATTAACTAAAATGTTTAGCCGATTGGCAACAAGTCATTCTAACTGGGCCCATCTATCCGGGCGGAAAAACAGCGGTCTTTTTTACCGTTCCATAGACAAAGCTGGTATCGATCGAGGCTATCCCACCGATAGGATGAATTCGGTGACGAATAAATTCCTCGTAGGCCTCGAGATCCGATACCAAAACCCGCAACTGGTAGTCCATTGCCCCGGTAAGAACATGGCATTCAAGAACTTCATCGATCATCCGAACCCGCTTTTCGAAGTTCTGAACGTCCGTTTCATTGTGTCGCTCCAACCTGATACGCACGAAGACGGTAATGGCCATCCCATACGCTGCAGCGTCAACGTCGGCACTGTATCCCTTTATCACTCCGTTGGCTTCAAGGTTTTTGACCCGGCGCAAACACGGTGAGGGAGACAAGTTCACCTCGTCAGCAAGATCCTGGTTCGTCATGCGCCCGTCCCGCTGCAGCGCTCGAATGATTTGCCTGTCCTTAGCGTCCACTCTACCTTCTTTCTTAGCAGAATCTGCCAACATTGACTCTCGGGTTGGCATACTTTGCAATCATTAACTCAAAACTAAGGCGCAAACTAGCTCCAACATGATTCAGGAGCTTGTAATGACTCGTTCAACCGGATTTGCCACCCGCGCCATTCACCATGCTTATAATCCACTGGAAAATGACGGGGCGCTGACACCACCGCTGCATTTGACGTCCACGTTTACCTTTGAAACCGCCGAAGCTGGTGGAGAGATGTTCGCCGGCGAGCGTGAAGGTCATATCTACAGCCGTATTTCAAACCCCACATGCGACCTTCTTGAACAACGAATTGCCGTGCTTGAGGGGGCCGAGGCCGGGCTAGCTCTTTCAAGCGGCATGGGGGCGATCACGGCAGTGCTTTGGACCCTGCTGTCGCCAGGTGACGAAGTCATCGTGGACAAAACGCTCTATGGCTGCACCTTCGCCTTTATGCGTCATGGTTTGGCGAAATGGGGTGTCACGATCACACATGTCGACATGACAGACCCTGAGAACCTGAAAGCAGCCGTTTCTGACAAAACCCGCGTTGTCTATTTCGAAACTCCGGCCAATCCGAACATGCGCTTGGTGGACATCGCCGCAAGCGCCGCAATTGCGCATTCGGTCGGTGCAACGGTCGTCGTCGATAACACTTATGCCAGCCCGTATCTGACCCGCCCGATCGAGCACGGCGCAGATATCGTTCTACACTCCGCTACCAAATATCTCGGCGGGCATGGAGACGTGGTCGCTGGCTTGGTTGTAGGAACCGCTGAACAGATTGCTGAAATCCGCCTTGTTGGGATGAAGGACATGACAGGTGCAGTGATGGCGCCTTTCAACGCGATGCTAATCCTGCGTGGTCTGAAAACACTAAACCTGCGTCTGGATCGTCATTGTGCTTCTGCCAAGGTCGTCGCGGAATTCCTCGAAGCGCACCCTGCCGTTGGTGAGGTTTACTTCCCCGGTCTTGAGAGCTTCGCACAGCACGATGTAGCGCAGCGACAGATGTCCCAACCCGGCGCTATGATAGCGTTCGAGATCAAGTCTGGCCTGTCCGGTGGAATTGAATTCATGAACCGCCTGAACATGATCCAGCGCGCGGTGTCCTTGGGCGATGCGGAAACACTGATCCAGCACCCGGCATCGATGACTCATTCGACGTATACGCCCGAAGAACGGGCCGAGCATGGGATAAGCGATGGCCTAATCCGCCTGTCCGTCGGGCTGGAGGATGTCGAAGATATCCTTGCAGACCTGGAGCAAGCTTTGCCCTACCCTGCCCGCAGCGCCGCCTAAACCCGGAGACCACCATGCACATTGATCCCACCCAACTGAAGATCGTCGAACAGCGCCTGCTGTGGTTGTCTCATTGGGTGATCCACCATTCCAACCACGTCCGACCAAAGGTGGATGGGATCAAGATCGGTGGCCATCAGGCTTCGTCTGCTTCGATGGTATCGATCATGACCGCGCTCTATTTCTCAGCCTTACGCCCTGAGGACCGGGTTGCAGTCAAACCTCATGCTTCGCCGGTGTTTCATGCGATGCAGTATCTCATGGGTAATCAGACCCGCGAAAAGATGCAGAATTTCCGCGGATTTGGGGGTGTGCAAAGTTATCCAAGCCGGACAAAGGACATTGATGATGTTGATTTCTCGACCGGGTCGGTGGGTTTAGGTGTCGCGATCACCTCGTTTGCCTCGATCATTCAAGACTACATCAAGGCCAAAAACTGGGGGTCCGACGCGCCAATGGGACGTATGGTTGCCCTGGTAGGCGATGCCGAACTGGATGAAGGCAACGTCTATGAGGCATTACAAGAAGGCTGGAAAAACGACCTACGCAACACGTGGTGGATCATCGATTACAACCGACAGTCGCTGGACGGTATCGTCCGGGAAGGACTGTTTGAACGGATCGAGAAAATCTTCGATGCTTTCAGCTGGGATGTCGTTCGCGTGAAATATGGTGTCTTGCAACGCGCTGCCTTCGACGAGCCCGGCGGCGACCGGCTGCGCGACTGGATTGATGCCTGCCCCAACCAGGATTACTCCGCTTTGACTTTCATGGGTGGTGCGAATTGGCGGCAGCGTCTCATGGACGATCTGGGGGATCAGGGGGATGTGACCGCTCTGATCGAACGGCGCACGGATGCAGAGCTCGCGGCCCTTATGGAAAACCTGGGCGGCAACTGCGTCGAGACCATGGCCCAAACATTTGCCGACATCGATCATGATCGCCCGACATGCTTCCTGGCCTACACAGTCAAAGGATGGGGCACCCCAATTGCAGGCCACAAGGACAACCACGGCGGGCTGATGAACAATAGCCAGTTCGCCGCGTGGCAATCGCATATGGGTGTGCCAGAAGGCGAAGAATGGGAGCCACTTGCGACAGTGCAAGACCCAGACGCGCTCAAGGATTTTCTGGCCAGCACCCCGTTCTTTGCCAAAGGTCCGCGCCGCTATTTTGATGACAAGCTGGATGTGCCGCCAGTTAAGATCGACACCAATCGCGAAATCTCGACACAGATGGCGTTTGGCAAGATCCTTGACGATCTATCAAAAGGCGACAGCCCATTGGCTGAACGCATAGTGACATCCTCTCCGGATGTGACAGGCACGACAAGCCTTGGTCCTTGGGTGAACCGGCGCAAACTGTTCGCCCGATCCGAGCAAGCCGACGCCTTCATAGAACACCGGATCCCTTCGACGGCGAAATGGGAATTCACGCCGGAGGGGCAGCATATCGAGCTTGGTATCGCCGAAATGAACCTCATGTTGCTTCTGGGAGCAGCGGGTCTGTCGCATTCCCTGTTCGGTAAGCGGCTGATCCCAATTGGCACTGTCTATGACCCATTTGTCAGCCGCGGCCTCGATGCGTTAAATTACGCCTGTTATCAGGACGCGCGTTTCATGCTGGTTGGCACACCTTCGGGTGTCACACTCGCACCAGAAGGTGGAGCACACCAATCCGTTGGAACACCGCTCATCGGGATGAGCCAAGACGGGTTGGCCGCTTTTGAACCCGCCTTTGCTGATGAACTGGCGGTGATTATGGAATGGGCCTTCGACTACCTGCAGCGCGATGGCGAAGGGCAGCCCGACGAGCGCACATGGTTGCGCGATGAAACCGGAGGGTCTGTCTACCTGCGCCTGACGACCAACCCGATTGAACAGCCCGGCAAACGTGTCGACGACGAGTTCCGCCAAGGTGCCATTGATGGGGCCTATTGGTTGCGGAAACCCGGACCCAATTGCGAAGTAGTGGTCGCCTATCAAGGAGCAGTCGCGCCGGAGGCAATCAAGGCCGCCGGAATGATTGGTGAAGGCCGTCGCGACATAGGGGTATTGGCCGTAACATCCGCAGATCGCCTGAATGCTGGATGGACCGCCGCGCAACGAGCGCGTTCTCGCGGTAACCAAGCGGCACGCTCCCACATCGAAACCCTGATGTCCGACCTTCCGCCACACTGCAAGCTTGTCACAGTTATCGATGGTCATCCTGCAACTCTATCCTGGCTCGGGGCAGTGCTTGGACATCAGACTATCCCAATGGGTGTCGAGCATTTTGGTCAGACCGGAACAATCGGCGATCTCTATCGCCACCACTGCATTGACGCAGATGCTATCCTGGAGAAAGTGAATGGCCTGACCCATGGCAGAACTCTTCACCGTGCATAAGTGGGCTTGATCTGGGCAATAATGCATAGAACAAGCCAGCACTGAACATAGACCAAGACAACTAGCGGACCATGTAGACAGTGCTCTTAGGTTCAATGAACCTGCCGAACCTGAACTTGGCTGGTTTGATTGGCGATAACGCCTGAAAAACAGGTCTCCTTTGACTAAAAATCAATAACTTGGCCCTCTGCACCGGTCTTCGGGAGGCAGGGGTCGGAGGTTCGAATCCTCTCACTCCGACCAATAAAACAAGGCGCCCAAGGGCGCCTTTGTTGTTTTCAGGACAGTGATCCAAATTTCGCTGAACCCGAGCATTGGCCGAACTCTATCGCATTGGCAGCTTTACGCAGGTGCTCGGGGCTATTAGGTACGCGGCGTCGCATTCCGAAGCTTTCGCCAAAGCCGAGACGCGATCCAATGCCACCTTGGAACTGGCCGCAAGGCGGTTCGTAGAAACGTTCCGGGGCTTTCAATCCAGACCGGACCATTTGATGTCTACCAACCACTTTTTTGCGGCCAAAATCGACGCTCGCCCAGTTTGGTCGACATGTGACAACAGCCATACATCGCGGGCGACCGGATTTGTCTGATCATCAAGTAAGAGGGCGCGGAGCCTTTTGTCGCCATCCGCGATTAACGATGGCAGCAGTGTTTTCCCTAGACCATTTGCCGTCGCTTCCAGTGCGGTTTCGACGTCCGCCACCCGGATATTGGCACGCCGCGTGCTTGAAGCAGAGATCGTTTTCTCAAGCCATTTGGCCTGCGGCAGGCTGGCGTTGGCATCATCATAGGTGATCCAGCCGAGATTTTCCGCGTCATCTGCTGAGATCTTTCGATCTACATATACGCCAAATTGCAGCTCACCCAGTTTCTGGGCCTTAATGCGAAAGCCACCCTCGTATGGGCGGGCAAACCGCAGGGCCAGATCCGCCTCACGCCTGGAAAGGTCTAGATTGTCCGAGCTTGGAAACAGCTCGATCGTCAATTGAGGGTGCAACTGGCCAATCACGTCAATTTGGGGCACGAGAACGCGATTGATGATGACCGGTACAGAGGTGATCCGAACGACTCCTGACACGTGATCTGCCGTCCTGTCTGCACGTAATTGCAGCGCCCGGTTCGCGGACTCCATGGTTTCAGCGTAGCTGAGAATGTCCAAGGCAGCATCGGTGGGTTCATATCGTCCCGCAGCGCTACTTAGAAACAGGGATAGGCCAAGATCAGATTCAAGCGCCTTGACCCTGCGTGCCACTGTTGTTTCGTTCACCCCTGTCGCCTGTGCGGCGGCTTTCAGCTTGCCGCCGCGAAAAAGGGCTAGGAAATATCTGAGATCATCCCAGTTTGTGCTCTGCATTTCTGCAGACTAGACTGGCAAAATATCCAATTCAATCGGCGAAACTGCTGTGCATTAATGATGGTGTTCCAAATAGGAGAACAGCTTATGAATTTCATCATTCTCTTCGAAGATGCACCGCAAGCCGACCCTAGCATCCGTAAAAATCATATGGCGCAGCATCTAAGTTTCCTTGAACGTCACGCAAGTAAGATTGAAGCGGCCGGTCCGTTGTCAGATCCCGAAAAACAAGGGCGCGATGGGCTTTGGCTGGTCGATGTGGACTCAATAGAAGACGCAGAAAGTCTAATCAAAGAAGATCCTTTCTGGGAGACAGGTTTACGTGCGTCCTACTCAATAATCCCCTGGAGGCTGGTTTTTTCGGCAGGGTCGCGACTGATCTAGAAACTGTATTGCTTTCGGCGGCCAAGAAGAACAGTCGCCGGATAGCCCAACAGCAAAGATGGATTTTATCGACCTTTCTCGGCGCTGCACGAACGGTGGCCCCCGGAATTGTCACATCATAATTTTCGCAAATAGGCCCAGGACACATATCCCTTGAGCTGACGCGCGCGATCAAGCGACACACGGCACCAACGGGTGCCACCAGTTTGTTCGCAACTGTGAACCCGCAGGGCGGTTCCATTTGGAAGCCCAACGATAACGATATACCCCGTTCCCGGCCCAGCACGCATTTTCAGCATGTCACCCTCTTCGACACCAAAAACCTCGTATCGTCCAAGTGAGGCCGCTTTTGCAGCCTCAGTGGTTATAAAGATCCCTAGAACAAATACCGCCAGGTGAAAGAAAATTGCGTTGCGCATCGGTTTTTCCTGCTTGTTGCCTCGGACATCATCTTAACGAACCGGATCGACAAGCGGAACGATTCCAAGCAATAACTTTAGGACGCCGACCGGTGTCCAAAGTGTGCTTAGCCTGAAATAGCGCGTCGTAAGGGCAAAACGGATGTTTAGTTTACGGATGTTCTCCCGGCACTTGGCCTTCGGCTGCGTTGGTTTAAAACCTGTATTGGTTGTCCTCATCCGCTCCCCGGACGTGCAGCGTCCGAATGCATGGCTGACGCAGGTCCTCACCTACGTTGGGGGCATCGGTCGGACTTCATCGCCTAGCTTCAGGAATTTCCGCGCCCGGTAGCCTTGATCCGCAGGCCTCCATGCCGTTGAGACTGGGTTCGAGGTTTTCAAGAATTCTACTGCCGGATCTCGGTATAATCGTATTGAAGAAGGTTTCGCCCGGCATTCGGAAATTGAACTGGGTACAGTGATGAAACAAAACCGGTAAATTTCCAAAGCGGTACCTTGAAACCTGGGCGGCAATTGTATACCGGTGCATACAAATATGATCGAGCGGGTTGCCCCACGCCTCTCAACAGCAGCAGATTCACACAAAGCGGAAACAGCCATGAGCCAGTATTCAGACTACTTGGATGAAATTGAAACGCGCAAAGAACAAGGGCTTAGCCCGAAACCCATCGACGATGGTGCGCTGGTCGAGGAAATCATCGAACAAATCAAGGATACTGGTCATCCGCATCGCGCAGATTCGCTGCACCACCTGATTTACAACACGTTGCCCGGCACAACCAGTGCTGCGGGTGCGAAGGCAACGTTCCTGAAGTCCATCATCGTCGGCGAGGTAACTGTTGAGGAAATCTCGCCAGAATTCGCGTTCGAACTTCTGTCCCACATGAAGGGCGGACCGTCGGTTGACGTGCTTTTGGATGTTGCATTGGGCGACAAGCAGGACGCAGCGGTTCAGGCGGGTGAGGTTCTGAAAACTCAGGTATTCCTGTACGAGGCTGACACAGACCGCCTGAAAGCCGCTTATGAGGCGGGCAACAAGATCGCTGCGGATCTCCTTGAGAGCTACTCCAAAGCCGAATTTTTCACCAAGCTGCCCGACGTGGACGAAGAAATCCAAGTTGTCACATATATTGCAGCCGAGGGTGACATCTCCACTGACCTTCTGTCGCCAGGCAATCAGGCGCATTCGCGTTCCGACCGCGAGCTGCATGGCAAATGCCTGATTTCCGAGGCCGCACAAAAAGAGATTGAAGCGTTGAAGTTGCAGCACCCCGACAAGCGCGTGATGCTGGTTGCGGAAAAAGGCACTATGGGCGTTGGTTCGTCGCGGATGTCGGGGGTCAACAACGTGGCGCTTTGGACCGGCAAGCAAGCCAGCCCGTACGTACCTTTCGTCAATTTTGCACCTGTCGTGGCCGGCACAAACGGCATTTCGCCCATCTTTTTGACAACCGTGGGCGTTACCGGTGGTATCGGTGTCGACCTGAAGAACTGGGTCAAGAAAGTGGACGAGGATGGCCAGTCGATCCTCAACAACGACGGCAACCCAATCCTTGAACAGCGCTATTCGGTTGAGACCGGCACCGTGCTGACCATCAACACGAAAGAGAAAAAGCTCTATAGCGCGGATGGCAGTAAAGAACTGGTCGACATGGCCGGCTCATTCACCCCGCAAAAGATGGAGTTCATGAAAGCTGGCGGCTCTTATGCCATCGTCTTTGGCAAGAAACTGCAGACATTTGCGTGTGAGACGCTGGGCATCGAACTGAAGTCGGCCTTCGCCCCTGCGAAGGAAGTCAGCCATGAAGGTCAGGGGCTAACGGCTGTCGAAAAGATCTTTAATGCAAATGCGCGCGGAGCGACCCCGGGCAAAGTGTTACATGCCGGCTCTGACGTGCGCGCCAAAGTCAATATCGTGGGCTCTCAGGACACCACCGGTCTGATGACCAGCCAGGAGCTTGAGGCTATGGCTGCCACCGTCCTGTCACCCAGTGTCGATGGTGCCTATCAGTCCGGCTGTCACACAGCTTCGGTCTGGGACCTCAAGGCGCAAGCCAACACGCCGCGCCTGATGGCGTTCATGCACAAATTCGGCCTGATTACTGCGCGTGATCCCAAGGACGTGTACCACGCGATGACGGACGTCATTCACAAGGTGCTCAACGACATCACCGTGGATGACTGGGCCATCATCATCGGCGGCGACAGCCATACGCGGATGTCCAAAGGCGTGGCCTTTGGTGCGGACTCGGGCACGGTTGCGCTAGCGCTGGCCACGGGTGAGGCGACAATGCCTATCCCGGAATCCGTCAAGGTGACGTTCAAGGGCGAAATGGCACCGCACATGGATTTCCGCGACGTGGTGCACGCGACGCAGGCGCAGATGCTGGCGCAACACGGCGACAACGTATTCCAGGGTCGCATCATCGAAGTGCATATCGGTACGCTGCTGGCGGATCAGGCCTTTACCTTCACCGACTGGACGGCCGAGATGAAGGCCAAGGCGTCGATCTGTATCTCGAACGACGATACGCTGATTGAATCGCTGGAAATCGCCAAGTCGCGGATCAAGATCATGATCGAGAAGGGCATGGACAACGATGTTCAAATGCTGCAGGGCCTGATCGACATCGCCGACAAACGTATCGCCGAAATTCGCTCGGGTGAAAAACCGGCCCTGCGCCCTGATGACAACGCCAAGTACTTTGCCGAAGTCGTTGTGGATCTGGATCAGATCGTCGAACCGATGATCGCCGACCCCGATGTGAACAATGCCGACGTGTCTAAGCGCTATACTCACGACACGATCCGCCCGATCTCATATTATGCGGCCGAAAAGAAGGTTGATCTGGGCTTTGTGGGCTCCTGCATGGTGCACAAGGGCGACATCAAGATCGTGGCCCAGATGTTGCGCAATCTCGAAGACGAGTATGGCAAAGTCGAGTTCAAGGCCCCGCTTGTTGTTGCTGCACCGACGTACAACATCGTTGATGAGCTGAAAGAAGAAGGTGATTGGGCAATTCTGCAGAAGTATTCAGGCTTTGAATTCGATGACCTGTTCCCCAAGCAAACCGCACGGACCGAGTACGAGAATATCCTCTATCTTGAGCGCCCAGGCTGTAACCTTTGCATGGGCAACCAGGAAAAAGCTGCCAAAGGTGATACCGTATTGGCAACGTCCACCCGTCTGTTCCAAGGCCGTGTTGTAGCGGACAGTGAGACAAAGAAGGGTGAATCCCTTCTGGGTTCAACCCCGGTTGTTGTTCTGTCAGCCATTCTGGGTCGTACGCCGACACTGGAGGAATATAAGGTTGCGGTCGAAGGCATCGACCTGACCAAATTTGCACCATCGATGGAAGTTCCCGGTACTGCCCGTTCTGTGCATTTCTAGTACAATAGGGGGCGCGGCGAATGTTGCCGCGCCCGCTTTACCCCAACCTGCCCGAAGCTTGGAAAAAACGGCGCATTACAATGGGGGTCAGGTACATCGGGATCTGATAGGCCCCGATGAACACCAAAAGTGGCGCCGTTACCTCGGGTGGCAACGCAATCAGGAAAATCGCGACATTCCGGTTTCCGGCGATAATTGACAAAGCGGTGGCTTTTTCGGCAGCCACTCGGTTGCGTGTCAGAAAAAACATCACCAATTGCGCGCCGAAATTGGCCAGGCATGCGAACCCCACCCAAAAGGCCGCAAGCCCGGGATCAACAAGCGCAGTCGCGGTCACGGACGGCATCAAGCCGATCACAAAGACAGCGAGGGTGATCGTTGCCAACCCTTCAAGATTTTTGAGGGTAGTTTGTGACGGGTTTCTCAGAAACGCGAGGCGCAACAACACGGCTGCAACAGTCGCCCCCGCAATTGTCAAAAACAGGCGCAAGACGGCGATCAGAACGGATTGAAAGTCTCCCAACTCGGGTATCAGAACGAAGATGGGAAACACGGTCAACGGCAATACGGCGGTCCCGATCACCATCAGGCGCATGGCGTGCTCCGCCGGATGTCCCATCATCAGGCACATATTGGCACTTCCCGAGATGGACGGAGCCGCGGCCATGATCAGCAGCGACAGAAAGACCGGCGTGCCGGTCCACCCACCGATTATGCCAATAGTCACAACTAGTAGCGGCAAAACCAGCTGGAACGCGATCACTGTACTTGCCACCTGGCGCAAATCGACCAATGACCCCAACAACAAAGAAGGCTCAATTCTAAGGACCGTCAGAAACAGCAGCAGTGCGACAAGCGGCGGCAAGACCGCCTGCATCGGCTCGGCCAGCGCGGGCAGCAGCAATCCGGCGGCCAGCCCTGCGACAAGAACATAAGGACCGTTACGCGCCGCCAGATGAAGTGGGTTCAATGCCCCCTACCCGCCCGGGCTTTGCCTAAGGTTTTCCGGCAGCCATGTGGCCAGTTCCGGGAACCAGATCAGGACGAAGACCATCACCACCATGATCAGAAACATCGGAATTGCCGCGCGGGCGATATAGCTCATCTCATGGTTCGTCATGCCTTGCATCACAAACAGGTTGAAGCCTATCGGCGGCGTGATCTGCGCCATTTCAACGACAACCACGATAAAGATACCGAACCAAATGAGGTCGATACCTGCATCCCGGATCATCGGTTCCACCACGGCCATGGTCAGAACGACTGATGAGATACCGTCAAGGAAACACCCCAGAATGATGTAGAAGACCAGCAGGACCATCAAAAGCTCAAACCGCGTCAGCTCCCACCCGGCGATCAGGTCAGCCAGACCGCGCGGCAGGCCCGTAAATCCCATGGACAAAGACAGGAACGCGGCCCCTGCCAGGATCAGAGCGATCATCGCACTGGTCCGGGTGGCGCCCATCAGGCTTTCGGTAAACGTCTTCCAGGTCAGCGACCCCTGCCCTGCGGCCAGCAACAGACCACCGATCACGCCAAAGGCGGCGGCTTCGGTCGCGGTGGCATAGCCCAGATACATCGACCCGATCACCACCATGATCAGAAGGATTACCGGCAACAAGAAGCGTGAGTTCTTGAGCTTCTCAGAAAAGCTCAGTTTGCTCTCACTGTTTGGGTTCCAGTCTTTCCCGAATTTCGAATAAATTGCGACGTATCCCATGAACATCGTCGCCAGCACCAATCCAGGCAAGATGCCCGCAAAGAACAGTTTGGTGATCGATTCATTGATCGTCACGCCATACACGATCAGCGTCAGCGATGGTGGGATCATCAGACCCAGTGTCGCCGCGCCGGTCAATGTGCCGATGATCATTCGCTCGGGGTAGTTGCGTTTTCTCAGTTCAGGGATCGACATCTTGCCCACGGTCGTCAGTGTCGCCGCCGACGATCCGGATACTGCGGCAAAGACTGTGCATCCCACGATATTAGTGTGCACCAATCCACCGGGCAAAGGTGCCATCCACGGCGACAGTCCTTTGAACATGTCCTCGGATAATCGCGTTCGATACAGGATTTCGCCCATCCAGATGAACATCGGCAGAGCTGTCAGGGTCCAGGACGAGGACGCCGACCAGATGGTGGTGATCATCACGTCGCCTACGGGACGTGTCGTGAACAGTTCCATCCCGACCCAAGCAACGCCCATAAGCGCCAGACCGACCCAGACGCCGGTGCCCAGCAGGGTGAAAAGAACAAAGAGGAAGAGGATGATGACAGACAGGTTTTCCATGCGCTTATTCCCCGTGGCTCTGATCGGCTAGATCGCGGACGATACGGTGATTGCCACGGAAGAGGACGTGGACCAGATGATCGGTCAGGGCGATTGCAAGAATGACCCCGCCGATCAGCATCGCAGACTGCGGAATCCACAGCGCAGTCTTGTCCTGACCCTGGCTGATATCGTTGAACTTCCAGCTCCAATAGACAAAACGATAGGCATACCAGCAAAAGTACCACATCACCGCGGCACCCACGGAAAAACACCATATTTCAAGGATGCGGCGAACCCGATCGGGAACCGCATTGAGCAGGATCGACACACGAATGTGGCTGCCTCGGTTCAGCGCATTGGCAAATGCCAGAAAGGACGCGGCGGCCATGGCATAGCCGGCGTAATCAGGGGCGCCGGGAAAAACCTCACCGGTCCAGCGGGCCAGCATTTGCACAACGATCAGCAGCAAAATGGCGATCAGGCTAAGCGCTGCCAGAACCCCCGCCGCCTGATAAATGAAATCCAATACGGACCTTAGCCCTCGTAGTGCCGCCATGCTGTCCCCACTATTAGTTATTCTACGGAAACGGGCGGCAGGTTGATCCGCCGCCCATCTCTGGCCAATTACTGAGACGAATTGAACGCATCGACGATGGCCTTGCCCTCGTCACCTGCGGCCTCAAGCCACTCATTGGTCATAGTGACACCGATCTCTTTCAACTCGTTGGTCATCTGCTCGGACGCCGGACCGACTGTCATGCCTCCATCACGCAGACCTTGCAGGGTAAAGCCGGTGTATTCCTTGGCGCGCCAATTGCCGGCATATTCGGCAAGCTCTGCACAGCCCTTGATGACGTTCTTGTTGGCATCAGAAACGCCAGCCCAGATGTCTGAGTTGACCATGACGTAGTTGCGCGGCAGCCACGCGTCCACTTCGTAGAAATAATTTAGACTTTCCCAGACTTTGCGGTCATATCCGGTCGACCCCGACGACACCATCGAGTCCGCGACACCAGTGGCAAAAGCCTGGCTGATTTCTGCAGCCTCGATTGTCACAGGCAACATGCCGGTCAGTTCCGCCAAACGCGACGTGGCATTGTTATAGGACCGGAATTTGATGCCTTCCATGTCGGCGACAGAGTTCACCTCGTCTTTAAAGTACAGCCCTTGCGGCGGCCACGGCACGGCATAAAGCAACGTCAAATTCTGTTCAGCCAGCAGATTTTCAATCGAGGGTCTTGCAGCCTCCCATAGCTTGGCGCTGTCATCGAACGACGTTGCCAGAAACGGGATCGAGTCGAACCCGAAAAGTGCGTTTTCGTTTTGGTGACCGGACAGCAGGCGCTCACCAATTGGGGCTTGCCCGGTTTGAATGGCACGTTTGATGTCGGCGCCTTTGAACAGCGACCCGGACGGATGAGTAACGATTTCAATCTCGCCCCCAGTGCCTGTGGTCACGCATTTGGCAAATTCCGCACCCGTGGCCGAGTGGAAGTTCGACGCCGAATACGCCATGGGCATATCCCATTTCTCGGCCATCGCCGGTGCGGTTGCTGCGGCTGTCAAAGCGGTTGCCGCCAGAAGGCTTGTCAATTTCTTCATCTTTTTCTCCCTGTTTAATTTTGTTTGCCGGCTTGTGTTACCGGACATTTCTTAAGTCGCGTAGCGAGACGGCGCATAGACGCTCATGTCTGCGTTTGGGGTCCTGCCCGCGATCATCTGCGCGAGCAGACGTCCTGTTTTTGGCCCGCCTGTCAGACCGATATGATGGTGGCCAAACCCCATAAATGCTCCGTCAATTCCCGGCACTTCGCCGATGATCGGGATCGAGTCCGCCGGTGCGGGCCGGTGCCCCATCCATTCTACTTCGTCCTTCCATGTCACGCCCGGAAAGGCCGCCCGGGCATTCTTGCGCATCAGTTCGAACGGCGCCCTTGAAGGCGGCGCGTCCAGCCCGCCGAATTCGACAATCCCGGCCAGCCGAATGCGGCCATCCATCGGCGTGGCGACGAACTTGCCCGAAGCAACCATAACCGGACTTTTTGGCATCGCGGAAGGTTCCACCAATTCAAGATGATAACCACGTTCTGTCTCCAGAGGAACAGAAACGCCCAATTTGCTGGCCAGAGGCCTGGACCAGACGCCCGCAGTGACAATGGCAGTGTCACAAGCAATTGTCTCACCAGCGGTCCGCACGCCGGTGACCTTGCCGTTATCGTGTACGACATCTTCAACAGCAGCACGGATGACCCTGCCGCCGTTGGCCTCGACATGTGCGGCGAGGTCTTTCACGTACCGCCCAGGATCGGTGATGTGTCCGTGATCAGAAAGCTTGGCAGCAAACCCGATATCTTTGCTGTAGATCGGGTCGTAGGCGTGGAACGCGGCACCCTCTAGTTCTTCCCACTTGAACCCGTGCTTGCGCCGAACACCCCAACCAAAGGCATCGCCTTCGAAATGCTGGCGGTTTTCGTACAGGAACAGGTAGTCGGATGGCATAATCCATTTCTCGGCCGCCGTACCCTGAGCCAGCGCCTGATGATCGTTTAGGCTGTCTCCGACAATGGGGGTTAGCGCGGCCGCGATACGTTCGACGTCACCTGCGTTTGCGTGTTTCAGATAGCGCGTCAACCACGGCAAGAGCTTGGGTACATAGCCCCATTTCATGAACAGAGGTTGCGACGGGTCAAACAGCATCCTTGGCGCTTTCTTAAGCAGCCCCGGCACTGTGACCGGAATGATCGAGCAAGAAGCCAGCACACCGCCATTGCCATGCGAGGTGCCCTCTCCGGGGCCGGCCTTGTCGATCAAGATAACATCATGTCCGTCACGTTGCAGCCAGACGGCGGTTGAGACACCAACTATACCGGCACCGATGATGGCAATTGTCTTTTTTTCGCTCATGCCGCCACCGCTTTAGAAACAGCATAGTGGTTCAGCTTTGCCTCGTCTGGCTTCCCTCCAAGACCCGGTGTGTCAGGGACTATGACCTGGCCCCTTTTCACCTCGAAAGGCTCCTCAAGAATGTCTTCTGCCAAGAAATAAGAGGCCTGATAAAACTCGCAGCCCAGCGTGACTTCCGGTGTGGCGGCGATCATGTGAGTGCCTGCCATATGTGCCAGACCTGCCTCGAACATATCTCCGCCATAAGCACTCAGGCCGTGTGCGGCGGCCATGCGAGCGACCGTTTGCCCGCGCGTCAATCCTCCGGATTTCATGATTTTGACCGAGACACCGTCGCAGATCCCTTCGCTTGCAGCCCGTTCCATGTCCTCGGGGCCAAAGACGCTTTCATCAGCGAGTAGCGGCACATCCGTCATATGCCGCAGCTTCGCCATCATGCCGTAGTGATGTGCGCGTACCGGTTGTTCGATGAAATCGGGATTGAACGATGCCACGTCCCGCACCTGCGCCGGAGCGTCCTCAATTGACAGGCCTTGATTGTAATCCACCCGCACGGAGAACTGTGGAAAATGTTGCGCCAGATGCTCGAGCCTCATGATATCAAAGGCATGGTCCTTGAACCCTGTCTTCAACTTGACGATCCGCACGCCGTCGTCCTCCAATCGGGCCACAAGATCTATATCCTGCGCAAAATCGGGGTTGGCGATAGAGCAGCTTAGCGGGATCGCGTCGCGGCATTTCCCTCCCAACAAGGCCCAGACCGGAACGGCGCTGATCCTACCCGTCAAGTCAAGCAATGCTGCTTCCAACGCCGCCTTGGCCTCGGTGCAATGCGCCACCGCATATGCAGCCTGCGCCATGATCGCAGCCCTGTCGGCAACCTTGGCCCCCACCACCAACGGACGGAGGTAGCGATTCAGGGCGGCGTATGTCGCCTCTGGCGTTCCGGTGAATACGGACCAGGGCGAGGCTTCGCCATATCCGTGGCTACCATCCTCGGACGTCAGGCGAAGGACAACGACCTCGCACACGCCTTCGACAGATCCAATGCCGTGGTCCCGGCGGGATGTGACGGGCAGTTCAAGGTGCCACAGGTCGTAGCCGATGATTTTTTGTGATAGATCGACCATTCGTCCTCCCCAGCGGTAGGTGGAAGCCTGCCTTGACCTACATATCATTTCAAATACTATGTTTTCATAAGTCCATCATAAGAAATGATAGGTTAAGCTATGTCTCTGCGCTTTCGTCAGTTGCAGGCGTTTCACGCCATCATGGAAACAGGCACCGTAACTGGGGCCGCGTCGGTTCTGGGAATCTCGCAACCGGGCATCAGCAATCTGTTGGCCCAGCTGGAACGCGAGGCCCGGTTGCCCTTGTTCGAACGCAACAAAGGACGTCTTTTGCCGACGCCAGAGGCCGAGCTTTTGTATCGAGAGGTCGATACCGTGGTCCGCGGGCTGGATCACGTCGCGCAGGCCGTGTCGGATCTTCAGAACAAGCATCCCGGGCAATTGCAGGTCGCGGCGCCCCATTTGTTGTCGTTCGGTTTCATGCCGCGAGAGATTGCCCGTTTTGCCAGGTCACGCCCCAATCTATCCGTCAGCTTCCAGTCCCAGTATTCTTCGAAAATACAGGAGTGGGTAACCTCGGGCTTGTTCGAGATCGGCATCGTCGAGATGCCAATACTCCACGATACGCTGAACTATCAGGTCTTCCATTTTGAAACGATGGCTACGTTCCCTGAGGGTAGCCATTTGGCGGCCCATGACGTTCTGACACCAGAGCTGTTGGAGAATGAGCCGTTCATCGTCATGGGCCCCGAGCACCAAACCCATCGCAGGACCCGCGACATTTTTCTGACTGCAGAGCGTACCTGGCAGACGCGAATTCACACGCATTTGTCGGAAAACCTGCTGAGCTTTGTCAAACAGGGCATGGGCGTGGCGATGATTGATCCGTTCACAGTGACATTCGATGAAGAGGGCGGATATCAAACCCGCCCTTTCACACCAGCCGTTACGCTGGATCTTGCGATAATCACCGCAAAAGGACGCCCTTTATCAATGATTGCGCAGGAGTTTCTGGCCCAACTGACCCCGTCCATCGCGTCTTACGCCACCCATTCCGACACCGGTGCCGCAGCTTCGTGAAGCTGTTGTGAGTGGATGTCGACCAGCGTCGGGCCATCATGCTCAACGGCCTGCTTCAAAACTCTGCGCAGATCATCCGGGTCTTTCACTGTCCAGGATTTGACCCCAAATGCCGCCGCAACAGCGGCGTGATCGGTCCGATTGAAATCGACGTTGTAGTAACGCTGCCCAAAGCCTGCATCCTGACCCGCTTTGATCCAACCAAAGACTGAGTTCGAGAATACGATCGAGGTAATCGGCATTTTGTGCCGCACCATCGTTTCAAACTCACCGCAAGTGAAGCCAAACGATCCATCCCCCATAACGGACAATGTCTTGACCGATGGCCGACCTACATGGGCGCCCATGGCCGCACCTAGCGAATACCCCAACGCGCCATGTGCCCGATTGGTGATAAAATGCCGTCCCGGTTTGCGCCAGCGGTAATGGGCGCTGAAGTAAGGGCACGGGGTGCCCGGATCAGCGACAACAATCGCATCATCGTCCAGGATGTCTGCAAGAGCCGCCATTACGGCTTCGGGCCGGATCGGGGTGTCGCGACTGGCCGCAAGCGGTGCGAACGCTTGCAACTTGGCCTCCCAGGCGGCACGGGCTTGGGCCGCTCCACCAAAACCTGGCAGATCGTGCCGCGTCTCAAGCGACCCCGCCAAAGCCTCTAACGCCAAACGGGCATCGGCACAAATGGCGACTTCGGTCTGATAATTTGCGCCGATCACCATCGGGTCGCTGTCTATATGGATGATGGTGGCATCCCGCCCGGGGCTGCGCCAGCGTTCGGTCGTGACCGACCCAGCGCGGCAACCGACAAACATGACCACATCTGCCTGATCCACAACGGCGCGCGTGGCCGGAACACCACCGTTCGATCCGACGACGCCCAAGGCCAGCGGATCCGTTTCGGCAATGGAACCCTGACCGGAAACTGTTGTGGCAACTGGGATATCCAACAGGGTTGCAACTTGGCGCAACGCCTCCTCGGCCCCGGAAAGAACCGGCCCGCCGCCACAAACGATGACTGCTGATTTGGCTTTGGCCAGGATATCCGCGGCCGCTTCAATGGCATCCAGGTCCGGTCCTGCCCGTTCTGCGGGATAGCTGCGGTGGCGTGCATCCGCCCAAACCTCAGCCTCGTCCACTGGACCTTTCTGCGTATCAAAGGGCAGCGCCAGATGTGTGGCGCCCGGCGTTCCGGTCGTCATGGCCCGAAACGCAGCCCGCACCATCGCAGGTAAACGCGAGGCGTCGTCCAGAGACGCATTCCACTTTGCCAACGGCTTGAACAGCGCAGCCTGATCCAACTCAGTCAACGGGTATTTTCCGCGGCTGGTCGTCGCCACGTCAGAGGTGATCGCCAGAATGGGAACCGAGCTTTCGCTGGCCTCGATCACCCCCGGCAGTATGTAGGTCGCCCCGCCTCCGGACGGGCCTTCGCAGACGCCCGGCTTGCCAGTGACGCGTGCGTATCCATCCGCCATATAGGCCGCGTGACGTTCATCCCGGGTCAGTATGTGCTGAATACCATGATCCATCCGCGCTAACGCGTCATAGAAGGGCAGCGTTGTATCCCCACACAGGCCGAACATGTGTTTCACGCCGTGTGCTTCCAGCATGCGCACCATTGCCTCAGCACCTGTCAGATAGTTCGTCCCGGTCATCGCTGGCTTCCTTTGATTTTGACCTGCATACAGAACTGTATACAGATTTGTATATTGATTTCAAGAGCAGCCTGTGGCACGCCTTAGCAAACGGAAAAAGGCGGCACTTATGGCAGGTCCACGCGTTGATGACATCTATGATCAGGTAAAGGCGATGGCCGTCTCGTTTCACCTTCGACCTGGTGATCGGTTAAACGAAGTGGCTTTGTCGAAGGAATTGGGCGTCAGCCGAACCCCCCTGCGCGAGGCCCTGAACCGGTTGGTGGCCGAACACCTGTTCGACTTTCGCCCTGGCCTGGGCTTTTTCTGCCGCCCGCTGGACCCGCAGAGCGTGTTTGATCTGTTCGAGTTGCGCCAGATCATCGAATCCGCCGCCGCGCGCATTGCTTGCGCGAAGGCGTCTGACAAAGATCTACAAACACTTCGGGATGAGCTTTACGCGACCGGCATCGACATCACCGGCCTGACCGTCGAAGAAGCGGTTAGCAGAGACGAAGATTTTCATCTGGGCATTGCCAGGCTATCGGGCAACAACGAACTGGTGCAAACCCTGACCCGGATCAACGAACGCATCCGATATATCCGCTGGGTTTCCATGAGCTTGGATCGGGTTCAACGCTCTAAAGACGAACATAAACGGGTCATGCAGGCCCTGCTGGATCGCGACGCGGATGAGGCCGCGCGCGTACTGGGTGCCCATATTTCCAAGCGAATGGATCAGGTGCAGGACGCCGTGCGCCACGGGATATCCAGCATCTACATGGAAGGGTCCGAAGACATTTCGGCACGAATAATCGAGGAGGCGCACGGATGATCGCCCAAGGCGGCAAATCTATTTACGGAGCGTCGGTGGGTATTCTGATGCTAGACGCCCAATTCCCACGCATCCCCGGTGATATGGGAAATGCGCTGACATGGCCTTTTCCGGTGCTCTATCGCATTGTTCGGGATGCCTCGCCGGACCTGGTCGTTCGACACCGGGCCGAGGGCATGTTGGACGCATTCATTGATGCCGCGCGAGAACTGGTCAAGGACGGCGCGGATGGCATTACCACCAATTGCGGGTTTCTGTCCCTGTTTCAGAAAGAGCTGTCCGAGGCTGTGCCGGTTCCTGTTGTGACCTCATCTTTGATGCAGGTGGAGATGGTGAACGGTATCATTCCGGCCGGAAAACGCACGGGGGTTCTGACCATCTCTGCCTCCACTTTGACCCGTGAACATCTGCGCTGTGCTAAGGTTCCGGACGATACACCCATCGGATCCACCGAAGGCGGGCGCGAATTCACACGCGCGATACTTGGGAACGAACTTGCCCTGGATGTTGATAAGGCCCGTGCCGATAACGTTGATGCCGCGCTTGCGTTGCAGTCTCAAAACCCTGAACTCGGCGCAATTGTTCTGGAATGCACGAATATGTGCCCTTACGCGGCAGATATTCAGCGCGCCACAGGATTGCCCGTCTTTTCCATCGTGACATTGGTCAGTTGGTTTCAGGCCGGGCTTTTGCCGCCGCGCTTCCCCGGTCCTTAGGAGGCACAACGGCCGTTCGATTCCACCAATTCGTGCATTGCGCTTACTGGCAAAAGACCGTAAGCGTCCCGCCCGCCGGTCGCAGCCTACCCGGTTATCAAAACAAGGACTGAAAACATGAAAACTACATTGGTCTGCTCCGGCGGACTGGATTCCGTGTCGCTTGCGCATGTGCTGGCCGCGGAAGGAAACCTGTCACGGCTTGTGTCTTTCGACTATGGCCAGCGCCACACCAAAGAGCTGACCTTCGCTGCCCTCTCCGCAGAGCGGCTGAGCGTGCCTCATCACGTGATCGACCTGCGTTCTGTCGGCGCGTCGCTGACAGGCTCGGCCTTGACCGACGATGTCGACGTGCCTGACGGGCATTACGCGGAAGAAACGATGAAGGTCACGGTTGTCCCCAACCGCAATGCGATCATGCTGACCATCGCTTATGGTGTGGCAGCAGCGCAGGGGGATGATGCGGTGGCTGCTGCTGTGCATGGCGGCGACCATTTCATCTATCCCGATTGCCGCCCGGCATTCACCGATGCGTTTGACACTATGCAGCGCGCCGCGTTGAACGGCTACGCGGATGTGGCGCTGCACGTGCCATTCGTGCACCGAAGCAAAGCCGATATTGTCCGCGAAGGCGCGCGCGTGGACACCCCGTTCGATCAGACGTGGTCCTGCTACAAGGGCGGCGATTTGCATTGTGGCCGTTGCGGAACATGCGTTGAACGGCGCGAGGCGTTTGATCTGGCCGTTGTACCGGACCCAACGCAATACGAAGACGCCAAATTCTGGAAGTCGGCCATCGCGGGGGCACAGGTCTGATGTACCGGATCACCAAGGAATTCCACTTTTCCGCCTCGCACCAGCTGACCCACCTGCCCGAAGATCATCAGTGTGCCCGGATGCATGGACACAACTATGTCGTCGTGGTCGAATTGGCCCGGCGCGAGTTAAACGCGGATGGGTTCGTGCGGGATTACCACGAGCTGAAATCGCTCAAGACCTATATCGACGACGAATTTGACCACCGGCACCTGAACAATGTGCTGAACGTCGTGTCGACTGCCGAAAACCTCGCGCGGCACTTCTTTGACTGGTGCGCGGCCCGCTGGCCCGAAACCGCTGCGGTGAAAGTGTCCGAGACGCCCAAGACATGGGCCGAGTATCGCCCATGACCCTTAGAATATCAGAAATTTTCGGCCCCACAGTACAGGGCGAAGGCGCGCTGATCGGTCAGCCGACGGTATTTGTACGCTCGGGCGGGTGCGATTTCCGGTGCAGCTGGTGCGACAGCCTCCATGCTGTCGACAGCGCCTATCGCCACGATTGGGCAGCAATGGAAACGCAGGCCGTCTGGTCTGAGGTTCAGCGTTTGTCAGGCGGGCGGCCACTGACCGTGTCTCTGTCTGGCGGAAATCCCGCCATTCAGGATTTTGGCCCGCTGATCCGGCAGGGCAAAGCGGAAGGCTATGCCTTTGTATGCGAAACCCAAGGGTCAATCGCAAAGCCGTGGTTTTCCGACCTTGCTATGCTTGTTCTCAGTCCGAAACCCCCCAGCAGCGGCGAGGATATGGATTGGACGGCGTTTGGCGCCTGCCTCGACGTGCGCCCCGCGCAAACTGTCCTCAAGATCGTGATCTTTGACGACACGGATTTTAACTGGGCACGCAGCGTAGCCGACCGGTATCCGGACCTTCCGCTGTATCTTCAACCCGGTAACCCGGAAGCCGATCCGGCCAGCCCGGTTGATTTGAACAATGCCACCAGCCGTATGGAATGGCTGATCAACAAGACTTTGAATGCCGGTTGGTTCGCGCCTCGCATTCTGCCCCAGCTACACGTGCTGATCTGGGGCAACAAACGCGGCGTCTGACTGCAGGAGAGATAACATGACCGATAGTATCTACAGTAACCTCACCCAGTTGGGCGGAGACACCAAAATGCCAGCCAGTCCGGAAGAGGCGGTTCTGGAACGCGTGCAGAACCCGCAGGCTGATGTGGATTACAACGTGCGCTTTACCGCGCCCGAGTTCACCTCGCTTTGCCCAATGACGGGCCAACCGGATTTTGCCCATCTGGTGATAGATTACGTGCCCGATCAGTGGTTGGTGGAAAGCAAGGCACTCAAACTGTTTCTGGGCTCGTTCCGCAATCATGGCGCCTTTCACGAAGATTGCACCATCTCGATTGCCCGCCGGCTGCAGGAGTTTCTGGAGCCAAGGTGGCTGCGTATCGGAGGGTACTGGTATCCGCGCGGGGGCATTCCGATCGACGTGTTCTGGCAAACTGGCCCAACGCCCGAAGGCGTCTGGATCCCGGATCAGGGTGTGCCGCCTTACCGTGGGCGTGGTTGACCACGATGATTTGAGAGGCGTGTAGGCCCCAGCCCGACAAGCAATCAAAGGGGCCCCTACACCGGTTCGAAACGTGGCGCTTTGGCGCTGGTGGTAATTTTGTTTCGTCCAAGCTTGTGGTTTTGAAACATCATGACAATTCAGCGTTGATGGGTTAGATGTTCTTTTAATGTAAGAACGAATTCCTGGTGACGTTTGTGGAACAGGTGGCTTTTAACTTTGAGATGGGTGTTGTTTGCGCCCTTCTTGCCTTCACCGTATTTCTCTTTGTATCCGAAATCGTCAGAATTGACCTTTCTGCCATACTTGTTCTGGTCCTTATCGGCCTTCTCAGTTACGCGCCCGGGCTCGAAAAGCTCGCTGACGTGCCGCACCTGTTTGATGGATTTGCATCCAATGCGGTGATTTCCATTATCGCGGTCATGATCGTCGGCGCGGGCCTCGACAAGACCGGCATAATGAACAAAGTCGCCGCTGTTATTCTGAAATATGGCGGTACGTCCGAGAAACGCGTGCTACCTATTATTTCGGGCACTGTTGGGGTCATTTCCTCGTTCATGCAGAACGTTGGGGCCGCTGCGCTGTTTCTTCCGGTCGTCAGCCGAATATCTTCCCGATCGGGCATCCCGTTGTCGCGCTTGCTGATGCCCATGGGATTCTGCGCCATCCTTGGCGGAACAATGACGATGGTCGGATCTTCGCCTCTTATATTGCTGAACGATCTGATCCAGTCAGCCAACAATAGCCTGCCCGACGGTCAGAAAATGGAACAGTTCGGCCTGTTTTCTGTGACGCCGATCGGGATTGTTCTGATCCTGACTGGCATTGCCTACTTTCTGCTGCTGGGTCGGTGGGTTTTACCGGGTGATGAGGGATCGGAAAACACCGGAACCGGACAGGGAACGCAGGAGTATCTGCAACGTGTCTACGGCCTGAAAGCCGATGTTTTTGAAGTAATCGTTCCAGCCGAAAGCCCTTTGGTCGGGCAGATTTTGGCCGACATAAACCACGAAAACCACCTGTACATCATTTCGACATTCTATCGCGGCAAAACCTCGATGGTTCAGGTCCTGACGGCCGAAATTGCTGCACCTTGCCGGTTGGCGATCATTGGTCGACGCTGGGTCGTAGAGGAGTTTGCGCAGAAATACGGGCTGACCGTGCTGCCGGCGTTGGACATCTTTGTCGAAGAATTCGCACCAACCAATGCAGGCATCGCCGAAGTTGTCATAACACCCGACAGCAAACTGATTGGGAAATGCCCACGCGAGCTATTGTTCCGCAAAACATATGGCATGTCGTTGCTTGCCATTCATCGCGGCGAGGAAACGCTCAGCCATGTTGAATCCGAAACGCACGAGTCTACTCAAATCGGGCTTGAGGAGTTTCACGCAGGCGACATGCTAGTGGCCCATACACGGTGGGACAACTTGATGCGGATCAAGCGCGATCCCGATTTTGTGGTCGTCACCACCGACTTCCCGCAAGACGAACTGCGCCCGCAAAAGGTCGGTTGGGCGCTGGCGTTTTTCGCCGTTTCCTTGTCGATGATCCTGTTCACCGACATTCGGCTCTCGCTCTGTCTATTAACCGGAGCCGCGGGAATGATGCTGACACGTGTGTTGAGTGTCGATGAAGCCTACCGTGCGGTCGGATGGAATACTGTTTTTCTGCTCGCATGCCTTATTCCATTGGGTCAGGCGGTACAGAATACCGGCACGGCTGCGTGGATTGCACAACAGATCATGATCATTCTGGACGGCTGGCCGATCTGGTCCCTTCAGGCAGGCGTTGCGGTTCTGGCTACGGCGTTTTCGTTGGTGATGTCCAATGTCGGCGCCACTGTTCTGCTTGTGCCATTGGCCGTTTCCATTGCGGTGGCAGCTGGCGGAAATCCGGCCGTGTTTGCCCTGACGGTTGCCATATCAACATCGAACAGCTTCATAATCCCGACCCATCAGGTAAACGCCCTGATCATGGGTCCTGCAGGGTATAAAGTCATGGACTTTGTGCGCTCAGGGGGGGTCATGACGATCCTGTTTCTTGTTGTTTCACTCCTGATGCTCAATTTGCTGTACTGACCGCTTAGGCAAGCAGGAATGGGTCCATGGTGCTGACAATGCGCTGACGCTCTGCAGCTGCAAACTACCGCTCACTGAATGCACGTTCCATTGTCATCTGCACCGGCTTCAACAGGTAGGAAAGCAGCGTCTGTTCGCCCGTCGTCATTTCCGCAACAACAGTCATCCCAGCTTGAAGTGGACGTTCCCACGGGCCCGTACCAACCTTGGTTTCGGCCAATTGAAACGAGGCCCTGAAATAGGTTTCACCGGTTTGTTCATCGGTCAGAGGCACAGGATAGATGGATTGCAGGCGTCCTTCAACCTTACCGAAACGCCTGGCATCAAACGTGTCTACGCTTACTGAAACCGGCTGATCCACCGCAACATGGCCGACCTCGGAATTGGCGATACGTGCTTCTACGACCAAGGCGCGACGGGTTGGCAAAATCTCAAAAATCACTTCGCCCGGCGCGATGACTTCCCCTGGGTTAGGAAATGTTACCGCCTGAATAGTTCCACGTGCTGGGGCAGAAATACGCAGTGCAGACAATTTGGAATTTACGACGTCTAGCGATATCTCCAACTCCACGCGCTTTTGCTCAAGTTCGGCCCATCGGGTCAGCACCTCATCTCGCAAAGCCAGGGTTTCTTCTGCTTTGGCTGCGCGGGCCAGCATCAATGCGCTCTGGGCTTCGGCAAGGCGCACCCGGGCGTCCGATGCAGCCGCGCGAACCGCGTCCACTTCATCCTCTTCCTCAAGGAAATCGCTCAGGGATTTTAGACCCTGCGTCCGCAACTGTGCGTATCTCTCAAGAATCTCCTCTTTCTTTCGAACGCGGTCCTGCGCGAATTGCGTGGCCCGTATCAGAATATCCAACGTCCCTTCTTGCTGTTTGATCGAGGCCAGCTGAATGCGTTGGCTTTCAGCATAAAGGTCCAGCCTTGCGGCCGCAGAAGTCAGGCCCTTGCCCTTGAGCGCATCAATTTCCGCCTTGTCAGGCACAGCTTCGCGATCCAATACCGCCAGTACAGCGGACGCTGTGGCCAAGTCTCGCTGAACCGCAGCAAGCTGCCCGGACGTAACATCTCTTTCCCGCGTCAGATCCGGGTGATGCAGTTCAACCAGCAAATCCCCCGCTTCAACCAACTGACCATCGCGGACGTGAACAGTCCGGACAATGCCGCCGGGCATAGTTTCGATTTGTGGATACGCGCCAACTGGCAGGATCGTCCCTGTGGCGCGGGTGACCTGGGGAACAGCAGTTTGCCCTGCCAGAACCACCAGGCATCCAACCATGGCGGAAAGCGCAAGCGACAGGAAAGCCGCAAATCGTGGCCGCCGCATTCGACGCCTCCAATTTGCGCGTTCCATTGGACCGGACGTGTCACTTTTCTTTGAACCTGATTTCACTATTCCCTCCCAAGCGTTTTCAATACGGCCTGAAGTTTCTTGCGCCCCGCATCACCAGTGCTGTTCACGACAACCTTGTCCCCGTTCAGAAAGATGAAGCGGTCTGCAATCTGCATGAATGAGCGATCCGCAGTTGCTATGACCACTGTCTTGCGCCCTTGCTGCCCGCGGATCCAGTTTCTGAAACACGCCCGTCGATGGTCGGAAAGGCCGTTGGTTGGCTCCGAAAACAGATAGACCGAAGAAAGTCGCGCCATGCTGCGTGCAAGGACCAGCGACTTTAAGGTTGCCGATGGCATCTGCGCCAGGTCACCGTCGGTCAAACGAGTGTCGATGCCGTTTGGCAGAAGCCCTTGGTCATCCAGCAAATCCATGTCGGTCAAAGCAGACATTATGTTGTCATCAGTAAGAGACGGCGAAGCCAATCGAAAGTTCTGGGCAACAGTGCCGTAGAACATCGACATGTTATAGGTGGCGTAGGTTATGGATTTACGCAATTCGTCCCTGGCAATCTGACGAATGTCGATGCCGTCATGTTCAATCGTACCAGCCAAAGGCGTATTGAGGCCGTCGATCAGATCAAGCACCGCTGTGCGACCTGCCGCATCGCTGCCCATGACCAGTACCACTTCGCCCGGATCACAGTTGAAACTGGCTTGCGAAAGGACAGGCGCGTTCAAAGGGTCCGGCCGGTACGTGACAGAGGAAAATGCAATCGCGCCGCTTAAAGATTTTTGGTGCGTTTGTTCCAGCCCCACTTCGATCTCCTCGCCAAGATCAAGGACGCGATCCGCCTGATTTCGACTGCTTCGGAAGGAAAGGATCTGGGGGAAGCTGGAATATAGAGACTGAATCGGCGCCAGAATTTTGGACACCAACGCAATCGTGGCGATCAACGCACCAAAGCTGATATCACCGCGCAACGCGCCATGCGCGCACAAGATGATTGCCCCCATCGTCGCAAGTGCCGTGACGGATTGAGCCAATGATTGCGCGAGCGCCTGAAACTGACGGCTGCGGCGCGCGGCCGTTTCTGCGCGCTGTGCAAGAGGCATGCAGCGGTCCAACCATTGGTTTTGCATCCCCAGATTTGCAATGGCCTGCTGGTTAAGAATAGCGTCCTGAACGCCCGACTGGCTAGCGGCGGCGGCCTCTGTCGTTTTTTGATCCAACCGTTTTTGATGTGGGATGATGATTGCGCCAAGCAAGACAAGAAAGACCGCCAAGCCGAGCGTCAGCAGCCCGACCTGCGGTGCGAGATATGCAAGGACCGCAAAGAAAATCACCACGAATGGCAGATCCAGAAGGGTCGTCATGACCTGCCCAGTAAATGCATCGCGCAACGATTCGAATTGGCGAAAACGCGATAGTTGTTGGTTTACATCCGTTTTCCCGAGCTGGCTCAGCGGCAGTGACATCAGTTTGCGAAACAGCGCAATCATCAACTGACGCTCTCCACGCCAGCCAACATACGCCAACGCCCGCGTGCGCGCATGGCGGAAGCACAGGTCTGACGCACCCACAATCACCACACCGATCATCAGCGAAACCAGCAAACTAACAGAACCCGACGGGATGACCCGCTCATAGATGCCCATGATCAGCAAGGGAGCCATAAGCCCCAGAACGTTGGACAACAACGAGGCGATCAGCAGCCAGGGCAACATCGGGCCCAATTCTGCGAATGCCGAGCGGACAGATGTGAACCGCCTGAGTGTCTGGTGATGCGTGAAGCGGTCGATCCGGATGACGGTGCACCATCGGCGGCCGGGCTTGGGGTGGTTCAGATCTGGGTTCAGATCTTCGCTGATTTGCAGCGTGCCACCTATCCGATCCAACGCAAGGTAGCAGGCACCTTTGTCCGGTATGATCAATGCCGGGCATTCGTGATCCGTGATCTCGCGTTCACGACATCTGATCTGCGTGTAGGGGATACTGAGGTTTTCCAACGTCTCGAAAATGTCATCCGGGCGGAGCCGATCCAGCACGTGCGGAAACGCCTCAAGCAGCCGGTCTTCATTATTGCGCCAGCCGCGCGCCAATAGCAGTCTAAACAGCAACCCGCTTGCAATCTGAGTGTTCATTACGGTCATGCGGCACCCTTTTTCCAGGCTTCCGCGGCAGTCCGTTCAAGATCTGCGTCCACCGCCCATGCCGCCAGATCCAGGGCGTTTGACAAACTTAAGCAAACGCACCTGTCCGTTATCTGCCTCATCCGAGGGTCCGGGCTTGCCACAAACATCGTAGGCCGCGGAGAAACGGATTGGAGGTAATCCGCCAGAGCTTGGCGTTCCATTGTATCTAAAACCGCTGTTGGTTCATTCATCAAAAGCACCCGCGGCCGCAGCGCCAAGGCCCGTGTCAATGCAATGAGATGACGGTTCACCGGGTCGGCCTCAAACCCGGTTCCGGTGTTAAGCAGGGTTGCATAACCCATGGGCAAACGGTGAATGCGTTTCTCTAGCCCAAGTGCGACGGCAATCTGCTTGGCGCGATCAACGGTCTCTGCGTCACTAAAAGCGCTGATGTTTTCAACCAGTGTTCCCGACAGGATCGCGGGCTCGGCTTCGAGCGCAACCAGCGCATCGTGCCCGCGCCACCCGGTCAGCTGTGAGGCCGGTATGCCACCAATGGACAACCTGCCCTCATCTGGCTCTCGCTGCCCCGTCATTGCGTCAAACAACGCTTCGACCATCCAGCTTTCTTCGGGCTCAATCAAAACGCCCTGCCCTTGCTCCACCTGAATGTTGAGGGGCGAGAAAGCTCTCCCCTCTCCCTTCAAACGGCGCATGGACAAACCGGAAACCCTGATCTGATCCAAGTGATTGTAGGAAAGCCCTACACTTTGCCCGATTTCAAGCTGTTCCATTTCGTGCAATCGTGCTTGTGAAATGGCAGAGTTTTCCGACTGAACCCACATCGCCATGAGTTTGGTCAAAGGCTGGATAATTCGGCCATTCAACAGCATGCAGGCAGCCAATTCGGCGATGCCGATCAGGTTGATGATCACCAGGTAGGCCCCCAGCAGCCCCATCGCAGCAACAGTCATCTGCGAAAAGATGGCTCCAAAGCTTTGTGCAAAGCCCGAAAATTGGATCAGCTTTTTGCTGATATCGACGGTCTGATCTTCAAGCAATTCAAAGCGGCGGGCCATTTGTGGCTCCATCCGGTTTGCCTTGACCGTGGGCATGTTCGACAAAATCTCGGTCAAGAACGCGTATCGGCGTGTGTCCAGGGACTTGCGGTGCTTGAACAAAGCCCACTGCCCCCGCTTCATGACCGCTGCGAAGATGATCACAACGCAAAACGCGCCCAATGGCACCAAAATCAGCCACCCCCCGATCAATCCGATCAAAATCGCAAACAAGACCGTAAAGGGCAGATCAATCGAGAGTGTTTGCCCTTGCCCCGAATGGTAGTCCCGCAACTGGCCGATAGCTGCGTAGCGTTCCGCATAATTGCTGGCGGGTTCGCGTGAGAAGGCCAGAGAATTCGCGTTCAGGACTTTGGTCATAAAGCGGCGGTAATTCCAGACCGCTGCCCCCTCAGCCGAGGTTGTCAAAAGGACGGCACGGCACTGTCTAAGCAACAGCTCCATAAAGGCTCCGATCACCAGTGCCACCGTCAATACGCGCAGCGTGTCTGTAGACTGAAATGGGATAACCCGATCGAATATCAGCAAGATGGAAATCGGCATCAAAAGCGACAGAATATTCATAGTCAGAGAGGCAACCCAAAGCGGGATATCAAAGTGAGGTGCCGAAATGCGACCAACAAATCCACGCGGTTCCATGATGCTTTTCACCCCCTTGGTCATTTCAGCAGGAGTGGTCGGCTTCCGTTTAAGACCCGTAAATTCTCCGGCACATCTTGCCTAAGATTTGCCTTTAAATTTAATCGCTTAGTTGCCCGTTATGGGCGGAGGCGTGTTACCTAAAACGGTGAATCAGCTGTTGTTTGGGGAATTGTGCGATGGGTAAACTAGAGAACGACCTGAATTTTAACACAAGGTCCGCACAGGCCGATATGGACGAACAACACGAGATCGCCTCTCATCTTTCCCGCAGTGTTGTCGAGCCAAGCGAAGATCCGACGCGCAGTTCGTTACACACAGGCCAACAGTTCTCTGGGACATTGGAACGCAACACTCGGAACGAGGGTTCCCCGGAAGAGTTGAACCCTCGCACCGTGCATGCACAACAATCCGGCAACGTCACAAACACTGATCCTGTCGCCCACACTTTTCATTCAACGAGCTCGTCGGCTGGGTCAATTGCACAAAACCCCAAGGCAGAGGCGACGGAAATTGACGAAAGCGCGGCCGGAATGGAAACAATCAGTGCTGCAATTTCAACGCCCCAAACAACCAAAGGTGTGGGAAAAACCCATGTAAGCGGTCCGGCCTCTCGTCCAGAGCCGCCAAGCGTACCCAATCTGGATGCAGCGCCGGCAGTTTCAACCGACACACAGACCGAAAACAACGCGCCGCAAGAGGTCACTCTGGACAACACATCTGTTGCAGAGAACGCCAATGGCGCGGTGATCGGAAACATTTCCATCGTGGACCCGGATGCGTCGGACACGCACAGCTTTGACATCTCAGACGACCGTTTTGACATCGTTGACGGCAAGTTGCAGCTAAAGCCTGGCATTGCTCTGGATCATGAGGAAGCGGCACGGATAGAAGTCGACGTCACGGTCACGGACTCTCGCGGGGCCACCCTGACCGAGAGTTTCATCGTGGAGGTTCAGGATGTGAACGAGGGTCCGACAGGCCTTGTGCTGGACAACACTTCAGTCGCCGAGAACGCCAACGGCGCGGTGATCGGAAACATCTCGATCGTCGACCCGGATGCGTCGGACATGCACAGCTTTGACATCTCGGACGACCGCTTTGACATCGTTGACGGCAAGTTACAACTAAAGCCCGGGATTGCACTGGATCATGAGGAAACGGCACAGATAGAAGTCGACGTCACGGTCAAGGACTCTCGTGGGGCCACCCTGGCCGAGAGTTTCATCGTGGAGGTTCAGAATTTGAACGAGAATCCGATAGGTCTTGTGCTGGATAACACCTCTGAAAACCTCATTCAGAATGGCAGTTTCGAAGAATTTGACTTGGATAAAGGCAGGTGGAAAGGCTTTGGCTCGGATGAAAGCGGATCCTGGCAAGACGCACATGGAATGGAAATCTGGGATCATTTAGGCGGTACGAAAGCGTCCGATGGCGATCAGCTGCTCGAGATGGATCATGGTCGGGGCATCGACAGTATTTCCCAGGTCGTCCAGACAGAGGATGGTCAGCTCTATGATCTGGGCATTGACCTGCGTGAGCGCCTCGCAGGTGGAACCGATACAGTCGAGGTCTATTGGAACGGCAATCTGGTGGCGGAGCTGGACCCGCAATCCGCTGATTGGGAGACGTTCCAGATGCAGGTTGTTGGAACCGGGCAAGACACGCTGGAACTGCGCGAACCTGAGGGCCAGAATGATACCTACGGCGCACTGGTTGATAACATCACACTGACCGCCGCGCAGCAGACAGTGGCCGAAAACGTCGATGGGGCCGTTGTGGGGCAACTCAGTTTCGTGGATGCGGATTTGCACGATACCCATGAGTTCGAAATCTCGGATGACCGGTTCGAAGTTATTGACAATCAACTGCGTCTGAAGCCCGGCGTGGCACTGGACTATGAAGAGGCATCCTCGGTCACTATTGATGTCACGGTGATTGACGAAGGCGGGTTACGTCAGACCGAAAGCTTTACGGTCAATGTGGCAGATACGGAGGAGATGACGTTTTCGTCAGGGTTTCACGCCAAATACTTCGACGTTGATCATCGTCTTTCCAAACTGGAAGACATCAACTGGACCGCAGAGCCGACCCATGAAGAAATTAAGCCCGAAATCAACTACGCTAACGGTCACGACACATTCTGGGATGGAGGCGCAAAAGACACGTTTGGCGTCCAGATCAATGGCAGTATCGAGGTTGAGCAAGGCGGAACATTCACTTTCTTTCTGGGCGCTGATGATGGCGCGATGTTGGTAATCAACGGCCAACCGGTCGTTGAAAATGACGGGCTGCACGGGTTTCGAACTCGATCTGGTGAAGTTGAGCTTGAACCGGGAACACATTCGATCGAAATCCGATACTTCGAAAATTTCGGCCGGGCTGGACTGAAGCTTGAATGGGAGGGCCCGGGTCTTGACGGACGTGAGGTGGTTACAGCCCCGGACATGTCCGAGGCCCAAACCGTTTCGGGCATGCCGCTGGCCATTGATGTGGACATGGGAACGCTCAGCGTGACCGATGAAACCTCATTCGAACTGACAGGTCTGCCCACCGGAACAATTGTCGAGATTGGCGGAACCGAATTTGCGGCAAACACGGACGGGATCGCAGAGATGGGAGGCTGGCAAGGTGGGATGATCACCGTAACACCGCCGCCAGAATTTGAGGGAACGGTCGAAGCGGCTCTGCATCATTCTACGCCAACCGGTGAAAACAGCAGTCACGACGGTGTACAACACCTGACTTTCGAAGTAACTCAGGCTGACTTGCCCTCACCAGATGCCAAAATTGTGGGCGGATTCCGTGCCAGTTATTTTGACATGGACAACAGTTTGTCAAAGCTGGACGACATCGACTGGTCCGCTGACCCGACGCATCAGGGATTTGTGTCTGAAATCAATTATGAAAACAGTCGCAACTCATTCTGGGAAGGCGGTTCAAGGGATACCTTTGGGGCAAAACTCGAAGGTAAAATAACAATCGAAGAAGGCGGTTCTTACACTTTTTTTGCCGGTGCGGACGATGGCGTAGCGGTCTTCGTCAACGGGCTTAGGATCGTGGACAATGATGGTCTGCATGGGTTCCGGACGCGGTCCGGAGAAATCGACCTGGAACCCGGCACTTATGATATCGAAGTTCGGTATTTTGAGAACTACGGCCGTGCAGGGTTGAAATTGGAATGGGATGGGCCCGACACAACGGGGCGTGAGCTTTTGCAGGCCGACCCAGCCCCGAATTTTGGCGAAACCGGAGCTTTTGAAGTCGCAATCGAGTTGGACCAAGCAAGTGATCTGGCTGCTGTATCTTTGGAAGGACTGCCACCAAATACGCTACTGATCAGCGGTGAGGATTCACTGATGACTGATGGCGGTTCGGCGGATCTGTCCGGCTGGGATCTCGACTTTCTTGAGATTTCCCCGCCCCCAGGATTCGACGGCGCAATCGACGGGGAAATCTTGGTGACGGACACCGGATTTAATGGTGCGCAATTGACCTCGGAGATTCCCTTTGCACTGGACGTCGGGCAGACAGATGAAGATGCAAAAGAATTTGCCCCTGATCTGTCCGAAACGCTTGCTGCGACAATGCAGGTTGAACCGCCGGCGCCGTGGCACATGGATCAGTCGCAAAGCCACGGGGAAAACGACGGCGATGTCATGGCCGAAGCGGTACTAACCAACCCGGGCTCTGAGATCTCGTGTATTGAGACCGAAGTCTATGAACGCATTGATTGGTAGCGGCACTCAGCCATGTTTGCGGGCCACGATCCACGTCGGGTTATATGTCAGGGACACGCCATCATCGTCGCCAAAGTGCCGGACATATTGTTCCGTGAATTGGGCAAGACTGGTTTTGGTCCAGACCTTCTGCGCGCGCCCGTTGACCCCAGTTCTTCGAAGGTGATTGAGAACGCCTCGGGGCGTATCAAAGTGCAATGCAGAAAGGTTTTCGCCGCAACTGATAATCTCTAATTGGCCTTCGACTGCCGCGGCCAAATCTTCAGATCGGCACAAGCCCGGCGCTTTGGCAGTGGAACCGACTTTCACCAGTTCCTGGTACTGTTCCGGTCCAAAACCTGAAACCGCCAACCACCCACCAGGAGCCAATGCTTTGGCTGCGCGCTGCAGAAAGGTTGCAGGGTCATGCAACCATTGGACCATAGACGCTGACGTGATTAGCTTTGGCTGAAACGGCCATTCGACGATTTTGGCGTCGCCGCACAAAAAGTCCGCACCGACGGCCGTTGCGGTCTCTGCTGCTTCGGGCGACAGGTCATTGACCGTCAACTGACCAATATCGAATGCGCTACATACCCGATGCGTGAGGTGGCCTGTGCCACACCCAAATTCCAATCCGGTCGCGAATCGATGCGGTGCGCCGCCGGCCCGCATCTCATGGACCAGCCGATCCGCGATTTTGGCCTGCTGGCTGGCCGAGCCGTGATAGCTGCGGAAACTGCGGCTGAAACTGCGCTGGACGCGGTCCGCGATCTGCACGTTCATGAGATCCACTCCTGCCAGTTCTGGCTGTCGCGAAACGGAACATGCGGGGAGGCAATACCACGCACGGCAGATTGTTGGTGCGCCCATGCCGCCTCTTGCGCGGGGGTCGGGATAATACGGTCCCGCTGAGGGATCCAAATCCGGTCAAACGCCACTTCGGGTGCGCCACCACGGTCGATCACGGCGTGAAGCTCTGCCTGCGCAGCCTCCAGATCAATTTCAGGAACCGGCCCGTTCAATCCAGCACGGCGACAGAACTTTGCGAAACTGGCTTCGGTCAGATTATCCGCCGTGGCGCGGATCATGTCCGGCGCGATGCCACGCTCGGAGTCAGCCGGACATAGCGTGCCGCTGACAGCAATCAGCCGATCGGGACAAAATCCAGTTTGCGTCAGCCAGTGGCCCGCAGATGCGACACCAAAAGAAAAGGCAATCAGATTGACCCGGTCATATTGCGCAATATCAGGCAGAGGATCGTCGAGGAGGCGGAAGTCGTCGACGAACAGCACATCGCTGCGCCCTGAAAGCCCAGCAAAAGGAGCAGCCCCCAGCGCCCAACCGCCAAAAATCAGGATCAATTCATCCGTTCCCGAACGCGATAACCACCGCTGTTTCATGGCATGCCTTTGACGAGCGAGATCATGGCCGATGTTACGCGGCTCAATTCATCGGTGGAGATTATGTAGGGCGGCATGCAATAGATGTTGCGGGCAAACGGGCGCAACCAAACGCCGGTATCGGGTGCCACCGCATGCGCGACCGCGGGATCAACCCATTGCTCCATTTCGATGACCCCGATCGCGCCAAGCACGCGCACATCGGCAACGCCTGGCAATTCACGTGCGGGGGCAAGCTCGCGTTTCATCTGGTCGGCGATCGCGTGCACTTCGGCGCGCCAATCTCTGACCGACAGTTGGTCCAGACTGGCCACCGCGGCAGAACAGGCCAGCGGGTTGGCCATATAGGTCGGGCCGTGCATCAAAACGCTGGCTTCGCTTTCCCCAATTCGGCGCGCGACATCTTCAGTCGTGGCGGTCGCGGCCAGAGTAATATGGCCGCCAGTCAAAGCTTTGCCCAAACAGATGATGTCCGGAACCACTTCGGCGTGGTTCATCGCGAACAGTTCGCCCGTGCGACCAAACCCGGTCGCGATTTCGTCAAAAATCACAAGAATTCCGTGTGCTTTACACAGGTCTTGCGCGCCTTTTAGCCACTTGGGGTGATAGAAGTACATACCACCCGCGCCCTGCACCACAGGCTCAAGGATCAGGGCCGCGATCTGATCGGCTTTGGTTTCCAGCAGCTCTTCCAAAGCATCCAGCCCATTCAGGGTTGGATCATCCGTCCATTCCTGGTCAAATGATATCGGCGGGCGTGGCAGGAAATGTTGGATCGACAGCGCGCCACTGAACAGCCCGTGCATCCCATTCTCGGGGTCGCAGACGCTCATCGCTTTCCATGTGTCCCCGTGATACCCGCCGCGAATGGTCGCAAACTGCGTGCGCCCCGTGTGACCCAGCGCCATCTGAAACTGCACGGCCATTTTCAAAGCGATTTCAATCGCGACCGATCCGCTGTCGCTGTAGAAAATGCGATCCAGCCCGTCAGGCAACTGCTCGACCAGCTTGCGTCCCAGGTCAATTGCGGGTCGATGCGTCAGGCCACCGAACATGACATGGGGCATTTGCCGCAGCTGTTCCTGCATCGCAGCAGTAATGGCCGGATGACGATGCCCGTGCACCGCACACCACCACGACGACATTGCGTCGATCATCCGAGTGCCGTTTTCCCGGGTCAGCCATACCCCTTCGGCCTCTGTGATCAGATGCATCGGACCGGGGTTCAGAACATTCGTATAGGGATGCCACAGGTGGCGGGCATCAAACTCCAGAGCGGTCACAGAGCTCTCCGAATTGTTGCTGTGTCAATCGCATCGAAAGCATCCGACAGCGTTTCTCGCGACAGGGTTTCAAGATACGGCAAGAGTCCCAAATGGGTAACCTGACACATCTCGGCGATGGTCTGTTCAACCTCTGGCTCAGCGTCGCCTACGAACGCTACGCCCAAAACGTTGCAACCTGCACCCCGCAAGGCCATCAGGGACAGGCTTGTGTGATTGATCGTCCCCAACGCGGTCCGGGCCACAAGAACCACGGGTGCCTGCCACCCCGAGATGACATCAAGGAAAAAGGTCTTGCGGTTCAGCGGCACCATGATCCCGCCTGCCCCCTCGACGACCAAGGGGCCGTTGACCTGCGGCAGCGCAAGTCGATCCGGCGAAATCTCGACGCCCATGTCTTCGGCTGACAAATGGGGTGAGGCTGGCATGTTCAGGCGATAGGCTTCCGGCAAAATTTCGGCACGGGAAAGCGCCGCGACGGTTTCTGTGTCCGTTGCATCCTCAAGCCCGGATTGCACTGGCTTCCAATAGGTTGCGCCAAGCGTGGCCGTCAGTCCCGCAGCAAAAACCGTTTTTCCGACGCCGGTGTCGGTGCCCGTGACGATAACAGCGCTCATGCCGCCTCCGTCTGTTGATGCGCCAGTGTTTCGAACAGAGCGCTTATGTCATCCTTGTCCACGTTGCCGGTGATCGACACGCGCAGACGCGACGTGCCCCGTGGCACGGTCGGCGGCCGGATACCACGGACATCAAAACCTTTGGCCTGTAACGTTGCGGCCATTTCCATGGTTTTGGCGTCATCGCCCAGAATAATGGGGATAATCTGGCTGTTCAGCGCCTCTTGGGGTGTTCCGATCTGACGTGCGACGGCATGCGCGTGGCGAATGCGGGACAGGGCATTCTGGCCCATAAAACTATCTGTTTGAAGATGCTGCAGAACCGCGCGAACAAGGGCCGCGTTGAACGGCGATGGGGCTGTGGCAAAGATAAACGGACGCGCGCGGTTGATCAGTGTTTCGATCAACACCCGAGGGCCGCAAATCAATCCGCCCGAAACCCCCAACCCTTTGCCGCATGTGTGCAAAGTTAGCAACTCAGCCTTTAGGCCATGCGCCAGGCCCTTACCGTTCGGGCCAAATACTCCGGTCGCATGAGCCTCATCCACGACCAATATGGCACCGTGTTCGCAGGCCAGATCAGACAGCGCGGCCAAGGGCGCAATGTTGCCCTCCATGGAATAGATGCTTTCTACTGCGATCCAGATTTGACCAGACCCGCCTTCTGCCAACCACGCCTCAATGGTCAGACGCGCTGCGGCAACATCATTATGAGAAAAAGCACATGTTTGGGCGCGTCCCATCCGCATGCCTTCATGCGCGCTTGCGTGAACCAAAGCATCGTAAAGGATCAGATCATCGGCGGCAGGAAGGGTCGAGAAAATCGCCTGATTGGCCTGAAATCCTCCGCCCATGAACAAAGCAGCCTCAGCATCAAAAAAGGCGGCGGCCTCGTGTTCAAGCGCCTCATGTTCGGGATGATTGCCCCGCAACAGACGGGAACCACCAGATCCCAGCGGCACGCCCTGCGCCAATGCCGTTTGCGCGGCATTGCGCAGGAATGGCGATTGCGCCAATCCAAGGTAATCATTGGACGCAAAGTCCAGACCGCGCGGCTGCGCCAACACCCGGCGACGGTGCCGGGTGTCCAACAGTTCAAGCATCGAGTTCAACCGACTCAGTGCTTTCATTCAGCAGCATCCAAACAGGATTTTTCCGCAGATGTTTCCACCTGCAGCCCAAGCTTGGCAAACAATATGGCATCAGTGTCTTCTTCGGGGTTTTCTGCCGTCAAAAGCGTTTCGCCAACAAAGATCGAGTTCGCACCGGCGAAGAAGCACATGGCTTGCAATTCCTCACTCATATCGCTGCGCCCGGCGGAAAGCCGTACATAAGATTGTGGCATCATGATCCGCGCAACGGCTATGACCCTTACAAAATCGATCGGATCGATCGGTTTAGCGTCTGCCAGAGGCGTGTCTTCTTGCGGCATCAACATGTTGATCGGCACCGAATCTGGTGCCGGGTTCATATTGGCCAGTGTGACCAGCATATCGACACGGTCTTGAACCTCTTCCCCCATCCCGAGGATGCCGCCGGAACAGACCTTGATGCCCGCATCCTGCACGCGGTTCATCGTGTCAATGCGGTCCGCAAAGGTGCGTGTTGTGATGACTTCGGGATAGTACCGCTCGGACGTGTCGATGTTGTGGTTGTAGTAGTCCAGCCCCGCATCGCGCAGACGAACCACCTGATTATCGTCCAACATGCCAAGGGTCATGCAGGTTTCCATCCCCATCTCGCGCACACCTTCGACCATTGCGACAAGCGCATCCATGTCGCGGTCCTTGGGTTCGCGCCATGCGGCACCCATGCAGAAACGGGTTGCCCCGCCGTCGCGGGCCTTGCGGGCTTCGGTCAGAACGCGCTGAACCTCAATCAGTTTCGAGGCCGACAGTTTGGATCCGTTCCGTGCTGATTGCGAGCAATAGGCGCAATCTTCGGCACAGCCACCTGTTTTGATCGACAGCAGTTTCGATGTCTGGACCTTGTTGGGATCAAAGTTCTCCCGGTGCACTGTCTGCGCGCGAAACAGCAAATCCATCAGCGGAAGGTCATACAGAGCTTGAGCAGCGTCGCGGGACCATATCGGGGAGGTATTTTTCATTTTATAGATACTTTTCGAGAACTCTCATGGCTACACATTCTTTTATAGATAAAGATCGTTATCACAACCAAATTTTACCATCTGCGTCACTCAGGCGGAAAAAACGCGGATGCTTGCAATGGTCCGCTGTGCCAACGCCGCATTAGCAAACGATGCGGAACATTCTATCCCAATGCCGCTGTCGCTATTTCCGCAATATGCACCGCGCGATAATCAACCGTCTCAAATCGACACATGTTGCCATGATTGGGTAAGCAGATCACAATGGGCATCAGTACCAAACATTCCCGCATGCGCCGCGCCGCTGCAAACGCTTTGGATACCAGTGTCACACGGTTGTTTTGTAAGTCATGCAGAAGGCGCGTTAGCCAACATATTGAAAGGTTCCGAATGACCTCCTCCAGCCATTTTTCGATGTCTCGCCGCCAGTTCCTTGCCACAACTACGGCCAGCGCCGCCGCAATCACCCTACACCCGTTTTCGGCCGCTGCTGCCGACAATCAGGCGCATCTTCGGATCATGGAAACCACCGATATCCATGTGCATGTCTTCCCTTATGATTACTACGCAGACAAGCCGCGCGATACGGTAGGCCTGTCGCGCACCGCATCGATCATCAATGACATTCGGTCAGAGGCAACCAACTCGTTGCTGGTGGACAATGGCGACTTTTTGCAGGGCAACCCGATGGGCGATTACATCGCCTATGAGCGTGGTATGAAAGAAGGCGACAGCCATCCGATCATCGCCGCATTCAACACCGTGGGCTATGACGCCGCTACTTTGGGCAACCACGAGTTCAATTACGGTTTGGATTTTCTGGAAAAGTCACTCGCCGGGGCGGATTTCCCGGTCGTTTTGGCCAATATTGCCAAGGAACAAGGCGCGGGGCCACGCGACGATAAGACCTTGGTCAAGCCTTACGCCATTCTCGACCGCGAGATTGAAATGGGCGACGGCAGCAAGCATCCAATCAAGGTCGGCGTCATTGGCTTTACCCCACCTCAAATCATGAATTGGGACCGCAAGCACCTGGAAGGCAACGTTCAGGCCCGCGACATTGTTGAAACGGCGCAAGCCTATGTGCCAGAAATGCAAGAGCAAGGCTGCGACCTGATCATCGCCCTTTCTCATTCGGGCATCGGTGAGGCAGATCACGCCGACGGCATGGAGAACGCCTCGGTCGTGCTGGCCGGCGTCGATGGCATCGACGCGCTGGTCACGGGCCACAATCATCTGGTCTTCCCCTCGCCTACTTTCGCGGATCGCCCGGGTATCGACGTCGAAAAAGGCACGCTTATGGGTAAACCAGCGGTCATGGGCGGTTTCTGGGGTTCGCATCTGGGTCTGCTGGACCTGCTGCTGGAACGCGACGGGAATGAATGGCGCGTTGTAACAACGACGTCCGAGGCGCGCCCGATCTCAAAGCGCAACGAAGATCGCTCAATCACCGCGCTGGTTGGCGACGACCAGACCGTGCTGGATTCGGTCGCCAAAGATCACGACGAAACACTGGCTTATGTGCGCCGCGCCGTTGGGAAGACGTCCGCGCCTTTGCACAGCTACTTCGCACTCGTCGCGGATGATCCGTCGGTGCAAATCGTGTCGATCGCACAAAAATGGTATGTCGAAGAGATGATGAAGGGCACCGAGCACGAAGGGCTGCCCATCCTATCAGCCGCCGCTCCGTTCAAGGCCGGTGGCCGTGGTGGGCCAGAGTATTATACCGACGTTCCAGTGGGCGATGTGGCTATCAAAAACGTGGCTGACCTGTATCTCTATCCGAACACCGTGCGGGCGGTCCGCGTGAACGGGGCACAGGTTCGAGGCTGGCTGGAGCGTTCGGCAGGCATGTTCAATCAGGTTGAGCCGGGCTCGGCCGACGCAATCCTGCTGAATCCAGAGTTCCCATCCTATAATTTTGATGTAATGGACGGCGTGACCTATGAGATCGACCTGTCCCAGCCCTCGCGATTTGGACCAAAAGGCGAAGAAGTGAACCCAGACGCGGCGCGGATTGTGAACCTGTCCTTCAACGGCACGCCGGTTACGGATGACATGGAATTCATCATCGCCACTAACAATTACCGCGCGTCTGGCGGCGGGTCTTTCCCGGGCGCATTGGGCGACACGGTTGTCTTCGAGGCCCCCGATACCAACCGCGACGTCATCGTTCGCTACATTGTCGAGCAGGGCACAATTGATCCAAAAGCGGACGCCAACTGGTCCTTCGCCCCGCTCGCAGATACCACGGTGCTTTTCGAAACCGGCCCCAAAGCGCGCGACTATATGAGCGATGTCAAAGGAGTGGTGATCGAAGACGCAGGCGAAGGCGCCGATGGTTTTGCCGCGTTCCGCATTAAACTTTAAACGTCAAAGATTTTAAGCCGGCTGCCACCCCGACTAATGGGTGGCGGTCGCGCACCGAAGATGGCGAATTTTTTAAACACTTAAAACCGGGCTTTGGAGCAATCAGTCAAGTTCGCCGCTTTCTGACATCAAAATCGCCAGCGGTCGCGTGGAATGGATTTGCGACAAGATAATCATCACCACGGCGGTCAACGGTATCGCCAATATGGTGCCTGCCAGACCCCACATCGCGGTCCAGATCGTCAGTGAAAACAGCACCATAAATCCACTCAGGTTCACCGAGTTTCCAACAAGTCGTGGTTCAAGGAAATTTCCTACAAACAGCTGAGCGGCCATAAGCGCGATCAGTGCGACCCCGGCATGCCAGATGCCGCCGAATTGCACAAGGCTCAGCATGACGGGAAACAGAACACCCACGATTGAACCCAGATATGGGATATAGTTCAAAAGTCCGATCAATATAGCCCAGAACATTGCGAACTCGATCCCAAGCAACAACATGATCACATAGGAGATCACAGCCAGAATGACGTTGATCAGGGTCTTTGCACTTAGGTAGCTGCCAATCTTCTGGTTGATCTGGGCGACGATTTGCAGCGACCGGTCAGCTGTTTCGGCATCACCCAACGCCTTTCTAACTTTTTCCGGCATGTCATCCAGATCGGACAGGATGAACACAATATAAAGGATTGTCATCAACATGACCGTCCCGAAACCCTGCACTGTGGAAAGCGTCCCCTGCACAAACCCCAAAATATCGAACTTGCCAGCAATCGTCTGCTCGATCGTGGACCAATCTGGCAGTTTTTTGACGCCCAACATCGCCATTGCCGAGTCAATCAGCGCTTTTAAGTTGGTTTGGTAACGCGGGATATTCTGGGCGACCGCTTGCGCGTTTGCCTCAAGAAAGACCCCTATCAGAACCAACGTTAGAAATATGGCAAGCAGCGCAAGTAAACGGCGCCCGCGGCGTGGAATGTGGCGCAACCCCGGAACACGGCCGATTGTCGAGGCGGTCGAGTCCAGAATGTATATACCGATTATGCCCAAAAGCACCGGAAGAAGGATACTTTTGCCCAGCACCAGCAGCCAGCCGATGACAACAGCGACGATCAGGCCAGATGCAAGTTTTGTCACATTAAACAGCAGCATATCTTCGCTTTCGGTCGGACGGGTGGTTCCTTTTGTGCCGGGTTCAAGGCTTACATTCAACTTCTTTCACGCGATCTGCGCGCCCCGAGCGCGGTGACGGCTGCCCGGTGCAGGGGGCGTTTCGCGACCACCGGCAAAACACTGCGCGATTGACATCCATTCGGCAGCAACCGGCCCCTCCACCTTCAGCGATGTATCCGCGATGTTGCGGGTTTGGGCTGAGACCTGTGCAAACTCTACCGCAGGGCCTGTTATCCGATTGTCCCCCCGTTCACCGAACTCCCACAAGGCTCCAGATGGCGCGGTCAGTTCAAGCCGCGGCATCGCCTCGGGCACAGGTTTGCCGTTGACCTGATAGGCCCAGCCAAACGTGTTCACACCCAGAATGACGATGTTCTTGACCCGGTCATGTTCGACGCGCTCGACACCAAGAACGTCAAAAACCTCTTGCCCATGTGCCCAAGTCTCCATCTGACGGGCCGTAATTGATGAGCGTACAGACATATCCGGACCGGCCCATTTCACCCGGCGCTTGGGATCGAGATCGGCCCAACGTGTACCAATATCTGTATAAAGTGTCCGCCAGGAATCGCGCAGCTCGTTCCCACGCAGCAGGATCGCTTCGTTCTCGGCTGCGCGCAGCCCTTCGGCCTTGGCTTTGACAAGCAATGCCCCAATGCGCGCAGTGAACGCGTCGGGGTCCTGAAGCGACAGATCTGCCATCTGGTTCCAATAGTGCAGATGCACCAGAACATCGTTCAGCGTCCACCCCTTGAACTGAGTTGGAATTTCCCATTGATCGCCCGAAATACCGTCCAGAATGGCAAACAATGCCTCGCTTTCTTGCAGAAAATCCGTTGCCTGTTGCACTGCTTGTTCCCTCGATTTTGTGTTTGCCTATTCGATGTCCCCGGATGAAGTGTCTGAGCGGCGGCGGTCGACACACACCCAAATCCGTCTATGTTTCGTCAATCTCGATCATCACATCCCCCGCGCTCAGCTGTTGCCCGACCTCAACGTGGACAGAGGTGATGACGCCTGCGACGGCAGCGGTGATCTGGTGTTGCATCTTCATGGCTTCGAGAACGGCCAGACAGTCCCCTTTGGAAACGCTTTGACCGGGTCTTGCCGCCACCTCGACCAGGGCACCCGGCATGGGGGCGGTGACGCGACCGCTAGCGATAGTTCCCGCATCCAATGCACCGGGACGCAGGCGTCGAAACGTCAGGCGCTCGGCGCCGATGGCGATCTGGGCTGTGTTGCTGGTTATGTGTGCGGTGGCGTCGACGGTGTTGTCATTTATGCGTGCCCGGACCTTCCCGCTGCTGCGCTTGATGAACGAGACATCATACGCGTTGCCCTCAACCCATACCGTCCATCTATCGGGGCGGGCGAGCGCGCGCGTTTGTATCTCTTCGTCACCATAGGCAAGCGTCACGGCGAACGGCGGTAACGCCGCGCTGGACCAACCCAACTGTTCGGCGGATACATAGCCCGCCGCCGCCCTTGCGCGGGCCTGATCCGCATCCAACAACAGCGCAACCGCCAAGGCGATGTCCGGCGCAGTTACCCGGTACGCAGGAAAGCCCCGGGGGTAGGTCCGATCCAGAAATGTTGTCGTTGCATCGCCGGCAATGAAATCTCTGTGCTGCAGCACATCTGCAAGAAACCGCGAATTTGTCACCGTTCCCAGCAAAATAGTTTCACGCACAGCCTTGATCAGCCGCGCACGTGCCGTTTCGCGGGTTGGACCGTGCGCGATGATCTTTGCAAGCATGGCGTCATAGAAAGGCGATACCTCTTGTCCCTGCTGAATGCCTGAATCAACACGCACTCCGGGTCCAGTCGCAGCCTGCCAGAAATCAATTGGACCGGTTACCGGCAGGTATCCATTAGCAGGGTCTTCGGCGTAAAGCCGCGCCTCGATGGCATGGCCGTTCATGGTGACGTCTTCCTGAGAGATTGGAAGGGCGTCACCCTGCGCGACAGCGATCTGTAGCGCCACTAGGTCGAGGCCAGTGACCATCTCGGTCACAGGATGCTCAACCTGCAGTCGGGTGTTCATTTCAAGGAAATAGAACACGCCGGACGGTTCCAAAAGAAACTCCACGGTTCCGGCGCCGCGATAGCTCACCGCACGGGCCGCCTCAATCGCCACAGCCCCCATTTTTGCGCGCAACTCTGTCGTCATGACCGGGCTTGGGGCTTCTTCGATGACTTTTTGGTGGCGACGCTGAACCGAGCATTCCCTTTCGCCCAGATGAATTACGTTTCCGCACCCATCGGCAAAAATCTGAAATTCGATATGGCGCGCATCACCGATCGCTTTCTCAAGGATCAGTTCGCCGGATCCAAAAGCGTTCTCGGCCTCGGATCTGGCAAGCGCGATCGCCTCAGAAAGAGTGTCGGCGGATTGGACCACGCGCATTCCGCGTCCACCGCCACCAGCTGCTGCTTTGACCATGATGGGAAAACCGATTTTGCTCGCTTCAGCGACCAGTACGGAACCCGATTGATCATCGCCTTCATACCCTGGAACGCAGGGAACGCCCGCGCCAATCATAAGGCGTTTGGCGACGGCCTTGTCGCCCATCAGCCGGATCGCTTCGGGATCGGGTCCGATAAAAGTCAAACCCGCGGCCTCGACTGCCGCCGCAAAACCCGCATTTTCGGACAAAAACCCATAGCCCGGGTGGATCGCCCCTGCCCCAGTTTCCTGAGCCGCAGCAATGATTTTTTCTACGTTCAGATAGCTGGCACCAATCGGCCCTTCACCGATCCAGACCGCCTCATCAGCAAGTTCGACATGGGGTGCCCGAGCGTCAGCGCTTGAATAAATGGCCACTGTGCGCAGGCCAAGCGACCGGGCGGTTCGCATGATACGCGCGGCGATTTCCCCACGATTGGCAACGAGAAGCGTGTCGAATGTCATGCCTCAGCCTCTGCTATCTGTCTTGGATGTGGACTTGATGAGTAGTGCAGCATGGTCAAAACCTGTGCACCCCGTACGAGCTGGGTTTGACCGTTCGCGCGCGACCCTCAAGGCAGGTTTCAAGGCAAAAGCCCAGCACACGTCGCGTGTCGCGGGGGTCTATGACGCCATGATCGATACACCGGCCCGAGGTGTAAAATGCATTCTCCTGTCGTGTGAAATGTGCTGTGATAGCTGCCTTTTGTGCTGCCAGTTTGGCTTCGTCGGGGTCGATCCCTTTGCGTTTAAGCCCTGCGCGCGCAACCAGTTCCATCGTCCCGGCGGCTTGCTCACCTCCCATCACGCCCGTTGCCGCATTGGGCCAGGCGAACAGGAAGTCCGGGTCATAGGCGTAGCCGCACATCCCGTAATTGCCGGCCCCGAAACTTGCCCCGACATAGAGCGTGATCTTGGGCACATCGACCGACGTAACGGCCTGGATCATCTTGGCCCCATGTTTGATCATGCCGCTTTGTTCATATAGGGTGCCGACCATGAACCCTGTGATATTATTGAGAAAGATAAGGGGAATATCGGCCTGACCACATAACTGTATAAATTGTGCGGCTTTGTTTGCGCCTGCAGGGTCCAGTGGCCCGTTGTTTCCAAGAATACCCACTGCGATACCATTGATTGCGGCCTGCAAACAGACAGTCGCCGAGCCATAGTCGGGTTTGAAATCCTCAAAGTCCGAGCCATCCACAATGCGGGCCACGACCTCGCGGACGTCATAGGGAACGCGATAATCGGTTGGAACAATGCCTGCGATCTCATCCACATCACAATTCGGTGGCTGCACTTCTTTGCTGCGACGCACAGGCAAGGATTTGTTCCAATCCAGCCGGGCCATCACGTTCCGCGCCATTTCGATACCGTGCGCATCATCCTCGGCCAGATAGTCGACCAGCCCGGATGTGGTGGCATGCATCTCGGACCCGCCCAGATCACGGTCATTGGCCTTTTCGCCCGTCGCCGCGTGAACCAAGGCGGCACCGGCCAAGGCGGCCATGCCGTTGTTCTTCACGCCAACGACATAGTCTGCAAGGCCGGGCATATAGGCCCCGCCGGCGGTTGACGGGCCGTGCAGCACTGCAATGTTGGGCAGTCCTGCGGCCGAATGGCGGGCCAGATTGCGGAACAGTTTGCCGCCATTGGCCCAGAATTCGACCTTGTATTCCATCAGGTTTGCACCGGCGCTTTCGACAAGATGCACAAAAGGCAGGTTCTGTTTCAATGCCATGTCTTGCGCGCTCAGGAAGGCCGCAGCTGACATCTCGACCATCGCGCCGGCCTTAATCCCTGAATCGTCGACGATGATCATGCAGCGCACGCCCGAGATGAAGCCGATGCCGATGACCAATGACGCGCCCGGAACCGATTGATCAGGATCGCATGTATCGACGCAGTAGCCCGCCAACCCGTGCAGTTGCAAAAAAGGCATTCCGGGATCCAACAGTTGGGCCAAACGGTCACGGGGTGTGATCTGCCCCCGGGCCTCCATCCGTTCGCGCCGTTTCTCTGACAGGGCGACAGGACGCGCTTCAAGCGCGCGCATCTCGTCGACAAGAGCCAGCATATCGCCCCGGTTCTTGGCAAAGCTGTCAGAATCGCGGACGACTTTACTGACAAAACCCATCAGCTTTCTCCTCGCTCGGGATATGAGGATAACTCTGCAGGAATCCTGATCGGTGTGGCCAGCAATATCTGGGCATAACTCTTGCCTTGCGCGTCGTTGCGCAACGAGGCTACGCCACCGCCACCCAGCGCATTTTGCAGCAGAATGTTCATGGAATGCGTTCCTGGAAGATAGAACCGTTCGACCCTGCCAGATAGGTGGTTAGAAAAAACATCTGCCAGCGTCGCTTCGGTCAGCGCCGCCCAAATGTAGGGCAAAAAGTTAGCATGACGTGCAATGACCCCAATGTTTGCGGCGTCGCCTTTGTCTCCAGATCTAGCCCAGGCCAAATCTTCCAAGGGGCATGTGATCCACTCGGTCACCTTTTCATCGGCTATTTCCGGGGCTTTTGCCGGGACAGGTTCCGGGTCTTGTGGGGACGTTTTCGGCGGATTGTATGCGATATCGTCCCCATCCATCGTTACGCAATAGGTCAGCGTGTTGTTTGGCACCAAGAAGGAAAACAGGGCAACGACTGGCGAGGGTTTTGGACGCCCTCCTCCGGTAAAGATGTGCAACCCCGGCGGTGCGGCCAGTGCGCACCCGGTCATTTCACGCAGGAATACGCCAACCGCGCGAGGGTCATCGTGTTTCACGGCTACCTTGAACGAGATCTCTTCGTAATCGCCGTCGCCAGGCCGACCTCCGAAGGTTTCAAACGACACCTCGCGATAGTCGGAAGCACCGATCTGGTGCAGGACAGCGCGCGCGCGATCCAACCCCGCTTGCGCAAAAGCCTTCGCCTTTTGTCGTGCCTCACGCCCGTTGATCAGAATCGTCATGCCCGCGCGATAGCCATCCCCCCAGGTGGCGGACACTTTGAGCTGCCCTGTCGGCGCGCGGCCTTTTGCACCCGAAACGGTTACATGGTCTGGCTCGGATTGCTCAATCCTGACATTGGAAAAGTCGCAAATCACGTCAGGCAGAATATAGGACTGCGGGTCGCCGATCTCATACAGCATCTGCTCGCAGACCGAAGCCGGGATCACACATCCCGTCGTGCCCTGCGGCTTGGTCAGGACCAGCCCGCCATCGGCGTTTACCTCGACAATTGGATAGCCGATCTTGGCGATGTCGCCTGCCAATTTCCAGTCCGTGAAATTCCCGCCAGTGGCTTGGGGGCCACATTCCAGAAGATGCCCCGCAAGCGACCCGGCAGCTAGCAAGTCGTGGTCTTTGGGCCGCCATCCAAAATGATACATGCACGCCGCCAGAGTCAGAGCGCTGTCGACGCAGCGGCCCGTGACGACGATATCAGCACCGCCGTGCAGCGCCGCCAATATCGGCCCAGCCCCAATATAAGCATTCACCGAGGCGATCTTTTCGGTCGGTGGCATCGGCGCACCGGAAAACATCTCAGTCCGATCGACAAACTCAGCAACACGTGGCAGCAGGTCGTCGCCTTCGACCACTGCGACTTTCACGTTCAATCCCAATTCAGCAGATTTGCGACGCAAAGCAACAGCACAGGCCACTGGGTTGACCCCACCCGCATTTGACAACACCTTGACGCCCTGCTCGGCGATCTGGGTTAAATTGTTGGCTATAACGTCAGAGACGAAATCCACCGCATATCCCTTTTGGGGGTCTTTAAGGCGGGCGCGGGCCATGATCGACATGGTGATTTCGGCCAGGTAGTCGTAGACCAGAAAGTCAATCTTTGGGGCCCGCAGCAATTGCTGTGTCGCATGAGGGGCATCCCCCCAAAAACCACTTGCTCCTCCGATCCGCAGAGAATGTGTCACGCCACGTCTCTCCCGCTTGGGAACGATCTGCAGTTTACAGACCAACTGTTCTGTTTTTATGATCCACTGACTGCCTTGGTCAACGAAGATTTACCACTGCGACGCGACGGAAGATGATAGATAAGATGCCAAAGAAATCCTCGGTCCAGGATCAAAGGTCCCGGGATATGCAGGTCAAAATCTGCAATGCGACGGTCACCTGTCTGGATCAGCTCGGGCATGCCGAGACTACTTTTGCCAAGGTGCAGGCCAAGGCGGGCATTTCACGCGGGGCAATTACGCATCACTTCCCCACGAAACAGGCCCTGGTCGCAGCTACCGCGATGCGACTGCTGGGCAATGCGCAAAACCCGCTCTGGCCACATAATCGCGCCCCTCAGCCCGTCTATGATCTGATTATGTCCGCCTGGGCCAATATCGTAAATTCCGCAGGCGGACGTGCCATAGTCGAGATTCTGGTTGCTTGCCGAACCGACCCAGCACTGTTCGGAATGCTTGAACAGAGCCTAAGAGAATGGGACAAATCGAACCTGAGCCTGATCTCAGCCCGGTATGTCAGCGCAACAGGCAACCGTGACGACACTGAATTGTTGTGGAGCATCGCCCGGAATTTCCTGCGTGGTTTGTTGTTGCATGAGAAATTTGTTTCGTCGCCAGAATACCTTACGCAGATGATGGATCGCTTTGCTCGCATGATGGAAAGCCAGCTTCAGGTATTGCCCGAAAATGACGTCGAGGAGGTCGAATGACCCTGCCATCCCCTTTCATGACCCCTGAACGCGAAGCTTTCCGCGGGAATTTCCAGCGGTTTGTCGATGCCGAAATCAAACCTAATATTGAGCAATGGGAGGCGGATCGCAACGTCCCATGGGAACTGCATGCAGCAATTGCTGAGTTCGGAGTATATGGCTTTGGGATCGATGAGGAATATGGCGGCCTGGGTTTCGACAACGCCTTTATGCGCCATGATTATAGTGAAATCCTGTTTGGCTGTGGGGCATCTGGTATCGGAGCCGCCGTAGGGGGACGCACGATTTCAATCAGCCCAATTGCGAAATTCGCTTCCGAGGAGTTCAAACAGAAAGTGCTGCCCGAGATCATCTCGGGGCGCATGATGTCGGCCCTTGGGATCACCGAACCGGGCGCAGGGTCAGACGTTGCCAATATTCAAACAAGGGCCGAGTGCAAAGGCGGCAAATGGATTCTGAACGGGGTAAAGACCTATATCACTGGGGGGATGGATGCCGAATGGTTTGTGGTTGGTGCCCGCACTGGCGGCCCAGGATTGACCGGCATTTCGTTGTTCTTGGTCCCTCATGACGCGCCCGGATTCAACCGTACACCTTTGGGTGGCAAGATGGGCTGGCACAGTTCACAGCAAGCGACGCTGCATTTAGATGATTGCGAGCTGGATTCTACTGCGCTGTTGGGGCCTGAGAACAGGGGCTTCATCGCAATCATGAACAATTTCAACTTTGAACGGCTCGGCCTGACATCCGCTTCGTTGGGAATGATGAAACTATGCTACGATAGTGCGCTGGACTGGGCACGGGAACGCGAGACATTCGGCAAGCGACTGGTCGAACATCAGGTCATTGGCCACAAATTTGCAGAAATGTCCGCCCGGATTGATATGAATGAGGCATATATCGAGCGGATCTGCTGGGCGATCGAGCAGGGCCTGATGCCTGTCGCCGAAATTGCCAAAGCCAAAGTTCAGGCCACGACGTCGCTGCAATTTGTTGCTTCCGAGGCGATGCAGATCTTTGGCGGTGCCGCGTACATGCTGGGTAACCCTGTCGAGCGTGCCTGGCGCGAAATCAAAATAATGGCAATTGGCGGCGGATCCGAAGAGATATTGCGCGATCTGGCCGTGCGCCAGATGGGATTGGCCGGGCAATAGCGGCGACGTTACGGGTCCGCATGCGCGTACTATGAACGTGAAGAGGTCGCCGACAGGCCAGCCTTAGACAAATCCTTTTCCTGGCAATTGTCCGTAAATGATCAATGCACAATTGCGCCATCATTTATGACAATCTAAGTTGCGCCAAACTCAACACGCGAGGGAATTATGGATATTTGGTTCTATGTGGGGCTTGGCTTGTTGATATGGGCTATCAGAGATTTGGTATTTGGTTCGACCTACTTGTGGGAACGGGTTACCCGTGCCGAAAATCCGGGAACCTACTGGGTTTGTGTTTTGGTTTGGCTTGTCGTTGCGTTGGCTATTTTGGCCACGTCCCCAACGACCTACTACCTGTTCTCCTGACAACACGTTCCGAAAAGAAGGCCATGCAACCCGCCGTTCCTAGACATGGAGACCGGTGTTTTCACTATGGATGCAGTCACCTTATCGTTCGCTTCGCGAACGCACCCGACTGTTCGGGTGTCAAAATCCAGTCGGCTGTCCAGTATAGAACTTTATCGATTGCCTGAAAGCCCGCAAAGGCGATCCGGAATGGAAAATTCTCTAGAACGATATGGTGCGGGTGGAGGGACTTGAACCCCCACGCCTTGCGGCGCCAGAACCTAAATCTGGTGCGTCTACCAATTTCGCCACACCCGCAACCCAAGCACTCAGTGCCAGAATGTCGGCGTGAATAGCAAAGCTTGCTGCGGAGTGCGAGAGGTAAAATTGAGTTGTGCACAAGATTATTGATGACATCGGCGGAACATGCTTCTGAACTGACCGCCGTGCACATATGATGTGTGCTGGACGCCGCTGCCAAGCAGGATGCGGGTTATTCTCATAAGTTGCTGTTCGCGACAGGAAAGCAGTCTGATTATTGGCGTTTTCCGAGCAGATAAAAAAGATTCCCAGGTCAAAATTTTTCAATTTCATTGTTTTGCATTTAGCAACATTCAGGTCCTTTTGGTGATAATTTGAAAACTATCTAACGTTGAGTAAGGTACCTCTCATTTAAGATTCTGCAATGGTGAGAATCCAAAGACAATTCCAACAAACACAAATTTTACAGACGTCCTCTGCGTAAATTATGTTGGGCTGGGTTCAAAAGAGATGGCTAATTTTCTTTTATTAACAATTTACTAAATCCGACCTCAAAAGTATCGCACATTTGCGCCGTTGCAAGTTTTGTCCTCTTGAATGCTGCAAACGGCAAATGGCGCTGTCTACATCGATGCCGAAAATACGCTCGTAAGTTGTGGTTGAAAAATACCACCGACCACAATTGCGACACAATTCAAACGCCAAAAAATCTTATTCGCGTCAAAATAAGACCGCCTTGAAAGCCGCTTATAGGCATAAGGAGTTAATGAGTCTTTTTTGCCTTCGGGCGCTGTACGAGTTTTTTCGCTCAACTCCAGTACAAGGGTCTGAAACGTGACCAATATGATGAACTCCGCTGCTGCCGAGCAAGAAGCCGTTGGTCTTGCGCGTGAAAGTTTTCTTGGCGAACTCAAATCCCTGAACCGCGACCATCCAAACACCGGGTTTGGCGTCTCGTTGCGCACACGCTCGGGGCGGCAATACTTGCTTGCAAACTCGCGTATGCCGCTGCCCGAAACCAAATCCGAGGGTTTTCCGACCGGGCGTCGTCTTGCCCGCCTTGAAAATAGCGAGCGCTTCAGCTCGATCGAAGTTTTGGCGGATTGCCACACCTTCGAGTCGATTTCGCCGGGCGCCGAAGCCGCTATCCTGGGCAATGCGCTGAATCTGATCGCCCGAATCGACACCATGACCAGCACGCCAACAGACACGTTGGCCGCGACAGGAACCGGAGGCTGAACATGGCGCGCAACGACCATCTTTTGTCAGTTGGTAATGAGGCACTGACGCCCATGACGTCAGCGATGAACTCGCTGACCGCACAGATTGATCAATTGACAGAGGTGGCGGATGCACGTTCGTCCGCACGTCTTGCCACGCTCAAGACGCGGATGGAGAATTTCTCGGCCAGCGTTACAATGGTCGGGCAGGTCAAGGCTGGTAAGTCCTCGATCGTGAACATCCTGGCCGGGCGCCCTGCCCTGCTTCCATCGGATGTAAACCCGTGGACATCGGTGGTGACCACGTTGAACATCAACACCCGCACCGAAGGCGACAAACGCGCCAAGTTTACCTTCTTTGAACAAGAAGAATGGGACAATCTGATGGTCGGCGGCGGCCGCCTGGGTGAGTTGGCAAACCGCGCCGGTGCCGATGATGAGATGGATGACATTCGCCGCCAGATCGGCGAGATGAAGGCTAAATCCGAATCCAGATTGGGCCAGCATTTCGACCTAATTCTGGGGCAGAGCCATCAATATGATTACTTCGACGAAGAGCTGATCCAGCGCTATGTCTGTCTTGGTGACGAAGATGACCCGGACATCAACCCCAAAACGGGGCGGTTCGCCGATGTGACGAAGTCGGCAGAGCTGTATATGGACATCCCGCAATACCCGATTGCGCTCAAACTGTGCGACACGCCGGGTGTCAACGATACCTTTATGGTCCGCGAACAGATCACCCTGCGCAGCTTGCGCGGATCTGAGGTCTGCGTTGTTGTTCTGGCTGCCAGCCAGGCGCTGACGACAATGGACATGGCGCTGATGCGGATTATCGCCCAGTTCGAGAACCGGCAGATCATCCTGTTTGTGAACCGGATTGACGAATTGGCTGATCCGGTCAATCAGGTCCCCGAAATCCGCGACCGCATTCAGGATACACTCAAACAGAACAATATCGACGCCAACACCAGCGTTGTGTTCGGCAGCGCCCTGTGGGCCGAGGCTGCGTTGACGGGCAACCCCGAGATTCTTTCCGATGAATCCCGCGAGGCGTTGAACACGTTCTATCTGGCCGCCGGTTTTGGCGATCAGGCACCCTCGCTCGACAAGATTTGGGCACTGTCCGGCTTGCCCGATTTGCTGTTGGCAATGAACGAGCGCATCGCCGAAGGCGCAGGCACCCGTTTGCTGGATCGCGTCCGCCACCGCGCCCGCAATATCGCCAGTCAAATCCGCGCCACGGCCGTTGCCAAGACCCTTTCCGGCGGCGAAGGTCTTGTGCGTGATCTGGATGGTGTGTCGCCAGAGGAAGCGATTGCCACACTCTCGGATCAATACGAAAAGAAAGCGGCCGAACTGACCGCATCCTTGCGTTCGAAGGTGTTGGAGAGACTGAATTCAGCGGAAACCAACTTTGTCAAACGTGCAACGGATTCGCTGATAGCCCACCTTGAGTTGAACGGCGAACAAGGCACATGGCAGTATGACCCAGCGGGTCTGCGCACCTTGCAAAAGGCCGCATATTTCAGCTTTGCGCGGTCGATGCGCAAAGAAGCAGGTGCGCTGTACAATACGGCGGCCGCAGACATTGAGACGTTGTATCAGAAGATACTTGGCAACCACCTAGGTGAGTTCAGTATCGAAGCACCCATTGTTCCACGTGTCCCACCCCCACTCGGTATTGGGCGAACAATCGCATTGGACTTGCAAAGCACCTGGTGGCGTCGCTGGTGGCAGCGCCGCAAAGGGTTCGAAGCTTATGCAGCCGACTATACGCGCCTGATCGCGTCCGAGGCTAATTCGATCACCAAGGATATCGAGGAAAATCAGGTTGCAGCCGTGTTGGAAAACGTGCGGGCGATCCTGTCGGATTTCATGCGCGAGCAGAAAGAGACGTTGCTTAGCATTTCGGCTTCGGCCGAGGGTGATCCAAGCCGCAACGCAGCTCTGATGGCAGGACTGGCACCACAGAAATCGCGTGACGATATTCTGGGCGACATCCTGAAAGATCTTAGTAACGAGGCAGCATAAGTAGCGATATGGCAAAAGACTCACAAACCCGTTTCGTCTCGCCCAAGGCATGGGAACGCATTGAGCAGTGGTCCCGCCGCAAGCCGATCTTTGCGCTTATGGGAGAGTTCAGCGCCGGCAAATCCACGCTGATCAACTTTCTGCTTCGGTCGCACACGCTGCCGACTCAGGTGACTGCCACGCAGTTGCCGCCCGTCTGGTTCAGCTGGGGCCAGAAATCTGCGTATGTGCAGCGCCATGACGGCACACGCGAAAACATCGAATTGGATGCGTTGGAGTCTGTCGGCGTCAATGACGCCCAGTTCGTGCGTATTTTCCTTGAGTCCGACATTCTCGAGGCGGTCGATTTGATCGATACGCCCGGCATCTCGGACCCCAAGATTTCAACTGATGTCTGGCGTCGCGCCGTGGGTCAGGCCAATGGGGTGCTGTGGTGCACACACGCTACCCAGGCCTGGCGCGAGACCGAACGGGCGACATGGGTCGCGCTGCCGGAGCGGTTGCAACACAACTCGCTGTTGTTGGTCACCCGCGCGGATACACTGGGCGCGAAGGACCGCCAGAAGGTGTTGCGCCGGGTCAACCGCGAGGCAGGTCATCTGTTCAATCGGTCGATTTTGTTCTCGGCCCGCGATGCGATTACCGCACGTGACAAGAGCGGTGATGCCGAACTGTGGGGACGCAGTGGCGGCGGCAAGATGGTGGACAGCTTTCTTGAGATCACCGAACAGATCATGGACAACCGGGCAGACATGCTGGCGCGTTACCAGATCGACAACAGCCTTGCTCATATGCCCAGTGTGCAACCTGTCCGACCACGCAAACCCGCCGAGAGCCCAGAGCAGCCTGCGCCGCTAAAGCTGGTCGATCCCGTTCAGGACGAAAATCTGCAGGACGAAGTCGTAACGAGCTTTCCGGTCCGTCCTGCCCGGGTCGAGGCACGCTCAGGCGACACTGAACGCGCACCCCGCATTGACGCGGATGAGGCCGAACGGTTGCGGGCTGAAATGACCGCTATCCCGGAAGAGACCACACCTGAAACCGATCAGGACGAATTGCGCTCTTTTTTCCGGGAAACGCCCAGTCAGCCTCTGAATTTGGCCGATGTTGCCGAGATCCCTTCGGAAGAAAACGCGTTTCTTGACCTGGATGACGAGGATTTCGACGAAGAAGAGACCTTGGAACTGGAAGCCGAGGGTGAAGGCGAGGCAAATCAGTCTGACACCGCCTCCGATGGTCAGGATCACCTGTTGGCGTCGATCGAGGATAAGCTGGCTGACCAAGCTGAAGATGCTGTATCTGAAAACCCAGAAGCAGACGCACAACGCGCTGACACATCTGTGTCGTCAATCGTTGCATTGCTCGCCGAGCAATCGGATGGTGCAGCCGATGAGTTCGAACTGGAACCCGAAACCAACGGCCTGATCGAAACACAGGTCGTGCCTATGTCAAACGGAACGCCCGAGACAGGGACCGAGGCTGAATCCTTAGAGAAATTGCTGAATGCGGACGCCGGATCAACACTCAGCGCATCGGCGATGTGGCGCGAGATCACCGCTGGTGAGGATCTTCCCGAAGACCCGGAAGGCCTGAAAAAGGTTTTTGCGGCCTTCCTGGAAGAGTTCGACAAGATCGCCGCTGAACACGGCGCCCGCGACGCTAAAAAAGACGTTTCAACGCTTCCGAAAGCCGGGAACAAGGGCGGGGCTGAATGGCATGTTTTATAACGTGAAACCAAGGTAGAAGGACGGGAAGCCCGATGTCTATCGAAGCCGCACTGAAATCTGCGATGAAAACGATACCCGACTGCGTCGCAGCCGGGTATGTCGACATGGAAACAGGGATGTTATTGGGGACCAGTGTCCGCGATCAAGAGGACGCCGAAGTGCTGGACAGTCTCGCGCTTGCAGTGGCGAACCTGTTTCAGGGCGGCGGCGTGGGTGCTTTTGAAGCATTGCTGCGGAAATCGGGTAATGCTGATACCGAAAATCCGGGATTTGGGGAAATCGCGGTGTTTTCAAAGGATCGGTTGAACATTTTCTTGCGGACGCAGGCCTATCCGGATCATGTGGTCTGCTACATCTGTCGCAACAGCGCGAATGTAGGGTTGGCACTGACAAAATCGCATCTCAGTCTGGGGCCCGTCGCGGCCGCAGTTTAGACGGGACCAGAGGGGGTCACGGCATGATGGATACAAACATACTCGATTTGCTCGAGGGCATTGGGCGATCATCGGTTGCCCGGCTGGAGCCAGCCGTCGCGCTTGCTGGTGACACTGCGCTTGAGCGCCGCGAAAAAGTATTGCAGTCCATCCGTGGCACTGTTTTGCCGCGCCGGTTAGAGTTTACAGCTGCCAATGGCGATTGTCTCGCGATCGAGGTCAACAGCTCTCGGGTTACTGATGTCTTTCGTGTCCGATCCGGCGTTGCGCCTGATTTTGAGACCGAAGGACGCGATACGCTGGCGGGTCAATTGGCGCAACTGGTAACCGATATTGCTGCCGCGCCTGCACCGCTTAGCCTGATATCATTGCGGCCGGACGCCACGCTGGAAGCGGACGATGTCGGAATCACTTTTAGCGAAATCGCTAGTGCTTGCACGATGATCGAATTGCCAGCTGAACCCGTCATAGCGGTCGTTCCGGACACTGCCGAACCCGCAATTAATGTGGAACTAACAGACGAAGCCAGCGATTTGGCCAACCAGTTCTATTACGGCAGCCAACGTTTGGCCGTTGGTCGCATCCAGATCAAAGCCGAAGACGGGGAAGTGGTTCAGACTGACGGCGACTGTAGTAAAGATCAGCCATTTCATGCAGATCAAACTTTGCTGGCGCAGTTCGCGCGTGACCTGTCGGGCTGGGATGATGACGCGGCCGCTGCGCTGGATCATCCGCAACTGATCGTCATGCGTCCGTCCGGCGGTAAAGGTTCTGGTTTGGCCGTCCTGAATGACGGCAAGGAATTCTCCATGGTCGTTCACGAGGCGCGAAAGCTAGGCGCCATTGTGAATCTGTGGACATCTCTGACGGAGCGTTCCGAATGATAGCGCCCGTAATATTCAATTTTTCGACTAATTCAATCTGTGATTGCAAGTACCCAGGGTAACAGTATGAGTGAAAATAACCGTCGTGAGTTAATTCGAATCGCCGAAGACATGAACGGGGTCAGCAACGACGAGACCCGCCAGTTTATTTCGCGCATTGTAGGCGATCTTTCAAATCTGAAACCGTCAATTGCATTTGTCGGGCAGATCAAGGCTGGCAAGTCCCGCCTAATCAACGGGTTTACGGGACAGGCCGAATACCTGCCCTCGGATGTTAATCCGTGGACGACCGTGATCACCGACATGCATTTCGGTCACCCCTCGGGTCGGACCCAAGGGGCCGAATTTCATTTCTTCGATAACCGCCAGTGGCAGGCGCTGATCGCCGAGGGCGAAGAGCTGCGCAACATGTTCCCCGACGACGAGGACAGCTATAAGCGCGAGATGATCGAAGAGCAGGTCGACGCGATGAAAACCCGCGCCCAACTGCGATTAGGCGACAGCTATGAGCAGTTGCTGGGTCAGCATCACGATCTGGAACATCTGAACTCGGACGATCTGGCCCGTTATGTTTGTGCAGGTGACGATCCGACCGACAGCGAAGAATACGACCCCGGTTCAGATCGGGGACTGTACAGTGACATCACGCGCAAGGCCGAGGTCTACTTTGACATTGGCCATTTTCCGTTCCCGCTGACGGTCACGGATACGCCCGGCGTCAACGACCCGCTGCTGATCCGCGAAGAAATCTCGCGCCAATACCTCAAGGAATCCGATTTCTTTGTTGTTGTATTGTCCGCACATCAGGCGCTGTCCCGTGCGGATCTTAAGTTGTTCCGCCTGATGCAGGCGCTGGAACTGGGGCAGATCGTCGTCTTCATCAATCGCGTGGACGAACTGGGCGGCGGCGCTGAAGACGCTGGAAAAGTCCGGACGGACGTGTTGGATGGCCTGGAAAAAGCCCTGGGCAACTCGGACATTGATGTTCTGATGGGCAGCGCCCAATGGGCCCATTATGCCTTGACTGGTGACGATACCGGCGTGAACCACGATCACGTTCTGGCTTGGCTGCGCGCCCACCCCGAGCAGATGAAGCAATATCTGGACGGTGTAGAAGAGATCAAACAGGGCCCCGGCCCAATCAGCCGTGAGGGCGTTTTGCGCTTTGCCGCAATGATCGCCTCTGGTCTACCCGATCTGCGCCGCCACGTTACGCACGCCTTGACCCAAGGGCCCCGTGACGAACAGCTCAAGATGGCCTGGCAGCACCTTAACAGTTTTGCGCAAGGTGAGCTGGAACGGTCTAAGGCCCATCTGCGCGTAATTGACGACGAAAACTCCGCCGACATTACCGACGGCGACGAAAACGACAAAACATTGGCCGAGCTGCGCTCGCTGGTTTCGCAAAAAACCACACAGATCATTGACGATATGGATGATGTGTTGGCCAATCTTCGCGGCGTCATGGATGACACTGTATCCGAAGCCGTCTCCGCCGTTGTCCGCGGACCGAATGGCGATTCCCCTTTGTTGGCCAAGGGCGGTGACACTGAATTGAACTTTTCGCCGCTGCGGGATCGCATGCGCGAGCTGGTTCAGGGTGCAACACAGGTGGTGCGGCAGCGAATGCTCAGCGAACTTTACGCCGTCGACATGAACAGCAATGCCGCGCTTCGCGCCCTGCCCGGCTGGCAGGACCCGGCCGATAGTCGGATGAACACCAGTGCGGTTCGGTGGTTCCGTCCGGATACCACTGCACTGACCCGGGGCATCACCGTGGAATTGCGCGTCAGCTGGTTGTCCCGGCTGATTTCGCGCAAAAGTGTGGTCGCTCGGGCCGAGCGGATGATCGTTCAGGAATTCGAAATGATCGGGGACGATCTGGTGGACACGGCGCGCGCCGATCTGCTTGAGCGTCTGAACACCGTTCTTGACCATTATATGGCATTGTTGGCCGGACATCTTGAACAACGGGTCGGAACCGGCCAAACCAATGTTCGTGCAGAAGCACAGGCAGCATTCGATCAGGCGCAACGTGTCGCAGATGATCTGGATGCGGTATTCGGCGGCAATAGCGCGGACAAGAAATTAGCAGAGGCTGCGGAATGATTGAATTTCCCGGAACCGAACAGGAAGTACGCAAGCTTGAACGCTTCCTGACCGCCACCGAAAACCTGCCGTCAGAGGCCGGTCTGGACAAGATGCGCGAGCGCGCCTTGTTCCATGCCGAACGGCTTTCGAATGCGGTCAATATCGGTTTTGCCGGGGAATTCGGGGCCGGGAAATCCAGCCTCGCAAACATGCTGGCCGGGGCGGACATTCTGCCAACGGGTCCGCAGCATCTGAAACTGCCATTGGTCATCGTGGCCTATGCGGACGCACCGGAAACCACGGTTGGCTGGTGGGACAAAGAGCCCAAAGTCTATTCCGGCATTGCGCTGGAAAAAGCCGCAGCTGATAACCCTGATTTTATCTCGGTTGGGTTGAATACCCCTGCCCTGCAAGAGATCTCATTATTCGATCTGCCGGGAACCGGCGCCCTGGATGACACCTACAAGTCCACTCTGGACCTATTGTCCTATGTCGATTGTGCCATCTGGTGCACGAACGGAACCAATGCCTGGCGTGAGACTGAGCGCCACCTGTGGGCACAAGTTCCGCAAGAGTTGCGCTCGAACAGTTTGCTGGCCGTAACCCACGCGGATCTCCCCCCGGTTCGGGACGCGCTGGACCGTGTTCTGCACCGGTTGGAAAAAGAAAAAGGTAAATTCTTCCGGTCTGTCGTGCCCATTGGCACACCGGTCGCCGTCAAGGCTATGGCGCAAGAACCCGAGCCTGATTTTGATCTGTGGGAGACCTGTGGCGGTCAAAATCTGGCCGAACAGGTCCTGCAAGTCGCATCCGAGCGGCGTTTGAAGGATTTGGAAGCTGCCCAAAATGACATCGAGCAGGAGTTTCTTCCGTTTCTGGCCAGCCTGAACATCGCAGAAGCTGAACCAGCGCAGGTCGAAGCGCCCTCAATTCATGCGACGCTGGAATCCGCCCTTCCCCCGCTTGAAAACCCGATCCTTGAAGACTGGCTGGCGGCAATTGCCAGCATCTATGACGACTTGCGCGAGACATCGGATATTGAACCCGCCGCATTCCTGAACAGTTGTCAGGAAATCGTCGAAGATTTTGCAGAGCGTCTGGAGCAAGGGGGCGAAATCGCCACTGAAGCCGACTGGATTCCCGGTGAGTTTGAAAAGGCCACTGATCTTCTTTTGCTGCTGCAATTCGAAAGCGGTGACGCGCCACTGAAGGATGCAATCAGCATCCTCGCCCAGCTCAGCGATAACCTCGCCTGGGCCGGCAGCCGCGTCGATTCCGTTCAGGCAAAAACCGGAACCTGACGCCTACCCGTTTTAATTGAGCCGCAATGCAGCGATTCGAAGCCCTCAGAATCGCGCGTTTATTGTTTCGGATTTAGTGACCAATCCGCAAAAAACAGGCACTCAGTCCGCAAGTATTGCCGCTAGAAAATCAACATTTAGATTTTCGTATGGGAAAGAGCACGATATATAGATTTTCTTTGCGCTGGGTTCTTAGTGAAGCCATCGGGCGGCCCCAATAAAGTCAAATTTGAAACGTCTAACGTACATGAGTGTCCTGCGGTTGTGTTTGGTTGTGAGTTCGCGGGCTGAAAGCCCAGTTAAGTAAGCCGCAAAACGATTAGAACGGGCGGAAAGAAATGAGCCACAACCAGGCCGTCGGCGCGACGCACGACGAACCGAAAATCGAAGGTCTTCAACCAGGCGCCAAGCTGTTGCGCGGGCAGTACGAGATCCTGCGTTTTATCAGCAATGGCGGATTTGGGATCACCTATCTCGCGCGGGACAGTCTGGAACGCGAAGTTGTGATCAAAGAGTGCTATCCCGGTGCCCTTTGCCGTCGTAACGGCGATATGGTTGAACCGGTCGAGCCGGACTACAAGGACGATCTGCGCGCAATCATCGACTTGTTTATCCTCGAAGCACGCAATCACGCTCGCTTGGTACACCCCAATATCGTCGACGTTCATCAGGTGTTCGAAGACAACGAGACCGCTTATATCGCGATGGATTTTATCCGTGGCTGCGATCTGCTGGACTACGTTGAAGATTCCAAAAACAAAGCTGGCCCGGACTTTATCGTTCAGGTCACTGAAAAAATGCTGTCGGCGGTGTCTTTCATCCACCAAAGCGGCATGCTGCACCGCGATATTTCGCCCGACAACATCCTGATCGACGAAAATGGTGATCCGGTACTGATCGACTTTGGCGCCGCGCGCGAACAGGCTGCGCACCAGTCCGCCGCGCTGATGACCCTCCGGGTTATCAAGGATGGTTATTCGCCGCATGAGTTTTATGTACGCGGCGCGGAACAAGGGCCAAGCAGTGACCTCTATGTTCTTGCGGCGACCCTGTATCACGCCATCAGCGGCGAACGTCCGATCGACGGTCAGACTCGCCTGAACGCATTCAACAACGGTCAGACGGACCCCTACACACCGCTGGCGGGGCGTATCGAAGGCTACCCCGACGGGTTCCTGGAAGCCATTGACAAGGCGATGGAAGTTCACGCAACGGATCGCCTGCAGACCGCATTAGATTGGCTACGCATGTTCCGCGGCCCCGGCGTGATGTTCGACAGCTTTGACTATCGGCCGGTGTCGGTGATCGTGGCGATGGACCAAAAAGACGAAGAAGAAGAGAAAGCCAGGATCAAGGCTGAAAGCGAAAACGCCGAAGCCGTTGTCACCGCATTGCTTGCCGGAAACACTGACATTGCACTGGGCAATGAGGACAAGAACGACGACGGGCTAGCCACGTTCACATCGAAGGATGAAGTTCCGGTCGCGGTGGATACCGTGGTCAAAAGCGGGTCCAGTGGTGCAGGCAAAATTGTTGCGGGTGTGGCCGTGGTCGCCGCTTTGGCGGCGGGCGGGTTCTTTCTGATGTCCGGAGAGGAAACTCCGGCCGAAGACACCGCATCGACGCAAACGCCCGTAGTAACGGAAACGGTGGAGGAAACCGCCGCAGTCGAAACATCCGAGCAGGAACCGGTCGAGCAAGTGACCGCAGCCGAAGTGGAGCCGGCATCAGAACCAACTGAGACCACGCAGGCCGAGGTCGCATCCACTCCAGAGCCTATTGAGCAGGCGCAAGAAGATCCGGTTGCCACGGAGCAGGAAGAAGCTGCGGCGACGGAAACGGCTGAAGCCGGGACCGTCGAGCCGACACCGCCTGTTCCGGCGGAACCGGTGAACCTCGCAGAACAGCAGATCGCATTCTCTCACTGGGACGTAGACATCCCGTTTCAGACATCACGCCGCCGGGCTTCGACCGGCAACGTGATTGCGATAACTGGTGTTGACCAGGATATGGACGCGTCAATTGTGGGTGAGTGGGTCACGCGCGGCGCCACGATCTTCACTCTGAACGGCAAGCCAGTGCAGGCAGATACGACTTTTGCTGCTCAGGTGTTGAACGATCTGAATGTGGACCCGGACGGCTACATCCGCGTTTCTGCCCGCTATCGCACATTGGGTGAAACCCGCCCTCAGAACGGATTGTTGGCACTGCCCGCAATGCACGTGATCGGCTTGGAAAATGGCTACGTTTTCACAATTCTGAACAAAGACGGTGCGGGTTGGACAACAGTTCTAAGCTCGGTTCCGCCAGAGGCAGCAGGCAGCTTGCAGGAAGGGGATGTCCTGGTCTCAGAGACAATTTCTGGCATTGGCATTGATGGCTCGGACAGCCTTGATGTTTTGTTGGCCAAACTCGTTTCCGAAGACCAGCCGCAGGCCCGTTTCAGCGTTTTGCGCAGTGGCGTCGAGACGGATGCTGACATGCCATTAGCGCAGGAGTGATCTGACCGGTTCGTATGTGATCTGCCAGTATGTATTTGCTGAGGGTAGCGCCAAATTCGGCAACCCTGACGGGAACCGGCCCGTCGCGGAAATAGAAAGTGACATTGTTGTCACAAATATCCGTGCCGTTGTGCAACCGCGCACAGAGGTAAGAAGCAGCCCCATAGGACCGTTGTCCTGTGCCAAGGAATAAAGGTGTCGACACCATGTTCAAATACAAAAGCCCTCTTAGCCGGCTTCTCGAAGGTGCCGGCAAACCGAAAGAGAACGAAGCCGAAGAAGCGGTAGCGCCCGAGGCGGAAAAGGCCGAACCAATCGCCGATTTCAATGCCCTGCGCGAAGCGCTGGCAGGCGGCAATATGTCCTCGGACAGCTACGAAGAAACCGATGAGTTGGTGCCCGAAGAGAAAATGCCGGAATTCTCTGAGGAAGACGTAGCAGATGCAACTGAGGCTGAAGATGATGTCGTCGTCGCTGAAGTTATCGCAGAAGTTCAGGACGTGGCAGACGAAGTACCCGCGCTCGAAGAAGAAACCGTGTTGACGCTGCACTCGGCAGTTGAGGAAGAAGTCGAAGAGATTGTCGAGCACGAGGTACTTGAAGTCGAGGAACCCGAGCCGGAACAGATCATCGAGGTAATCGCTGACGAACCCGCCGCAGAACCGGTGCCAGAAGCACCGGTCGCCGAAGAACCACTGGCTGAAGTTGCACCGGTTCCGCAGCCCGCGGCTGCCGAAGATCGTCGTGGTCGCGTCAAGACAACCTTCCTGGGTTTCGAACGCGCCGACACGCATGTGCAGGACCTGATCGAGACAGCAGAACCTGCAGCCAAGACAGACAATGCCGAACAGTCTTTCCCGGTTGGTTGGCTGGTCATCACTGGTGGTCCGGGCCGGGGTGCGAGCGTAACACTGACCGAGGGCTTGATGCAGATTGGCCGCAACGACGATCAGGCCATTCAGCTCGACTTTGGAGACACTGGTATTTCCCGCAGCAACCATGCGGTGATTGCTTATGACCCCGAAGACCGCAAATGTTATCTGGGACACGGCGGCAAGGCCAACCTTGTGCGTCTGAACGGGAAGCCGGTTCTCAGCACCGTCCCACTGTCCAGCGGGGATCTGATCCGCATCAGCGAAACATCAGTCCGCTTTGCCGCCTTCTGTGACGATGGCTTTGACTGGCGGGATTCCTAATAGATGCTGGCGACACCGGCATATGATATTGCGCTGATCCTGGACAAGGGCCAGCGTGACACGCAGGAGGACGCGGTTGCTTCGCGCATGTTCGATGCGACGAATGCAAGCTATGTCGTCGTCGCTGACGGCATGGGCGGGCATGCGGCAGGTGAAGTCGCCTCGGACCTTGTGATCCAGGCCTGGCGTGACGCGTTAGATGCCGAGCTTGAAGGTTCAACGACACCCGAGTCCGCTTTGATCGACGCGTTGCCCCTTGCGGCAATGCATGCCAATGCGTCCATTGCCGGTTATTCCGAGGAACAAGGTACTGGATTCAACATGGGCTCAACCATGTTGGGCACTTTGTTGTTGGGCCAGCGGCTGTTCTGGATTTCGATCGGCGACAGCCCGCTTTACCTGTTCCGGGACGGAGAGCTGTCGCAGATCAACGAAGATCACTCGATGGCTCCTATGATTGATGCACAATTGGCCGAAGGGACTTTGACCGAGGCCGAAGCTCTGGCGCATCCTGACCGTAACCAACTGACTTCGGTCATCATGGGTGCGGCAATTCCAAAGGTCGATTGCCCGGAAACCCCGCTGGACCTGACACCTTCGGATGTTTTGGTTCTGGGAAGCGACGGCCTCCAATATCTCAGCAACGCTGAAATTCGGTCCATTCTTCAAACCAATGCCAGCGGGCTTGCACAAGACATAGCCGGGGCGCTGCAGGCCGCGCTGAACGCTAAGGGCGACCCAGATCAGGACAACATCTCAATCGGTGTTGTCAAACTTACAAAAAACTAAACAAGGCAAAGCAACAGGACCCATGAGAAACCATCTGATCATATCAAGCCTGGCACTTGCTGCCGCTGCGGGTACCGCCTCGGCACAACAGGCATGCTCAACCTACGAAATTCAACGAGGCGACAGCCTGCGCGAGTTATCCATCGAAGTTTATTCGACCGAAGACTTTCGTATCATTTACGATGCAAACCGGGACTTGATCGGGAACAATCCGAACATCATTCGGGTAGGCGACGTTCTGACCATGCCTTGTTTGGAAGAGATCGGGCGTGCACCGGCCGCGCCGCAGACTGAAGCCGAAGCCATGGCCGCCGAAATGGCCGCCGAGCTGGTCAAGGCAGCCGAGAATCGCGCGGCGAAAGCCATCGCAGAGGCTGAAGCCCGCGTTGCCGAAGCCGAAGCTGAAGCCAAAAAGGCAAGCGAAGATGCAGTGATCGATGCAAAATCGGCTGCCAAGGATGAGATCGAATCCGCGCGGGCAGAAGCCGCAGCGCTGATCCGTAATGCAGACGCCGGCGAACGCCCAGAGATCCGCGACCGTCAGTTGTTGCTTATCACTGGCGGTAACTATGCGCCTTTCACCGACGAGGCCCTGCCCAATCGCGGGCTCTACACCTACCTTGTCGAGACAGCGATGCTGCGTGCCGCACCCGAGCAGGCTTATAAGATCCAGTTCGTCAATGACTGGTCATCGCATCTGGACCTGCTGATGCCGACACTGGCGTTCGATGCCACCTTCCCATGGTCGCGTCCGAACTGCGAGGCAGCAGAGACTTTGTCGGAAAAGGACCGTACGCGGTGCGAAACGTACGACTTCTCTAACCCGTTCTACGAAGTTGTGGACACGTTCTTTGCCCGCGAAGGATCGGGCTATGAGCAAACACTGACCTATGCTGACTTCGCCGGGACAACCATCTGTCGGCCGGAAGGCTGGTCGTTGTCACACATGGATGAGGTCGGGTTGTATGAACCGGCAATCTCGCTTGTGCGCCCGGTTTCACCTGATGACTGCTTTCACGCCGTTATGGACGGGACAGCCGACATCGTTGCAATCGAAGCTCATCTGGCGATCGAAGCTATCGGACGGCTGGGATACGAACACCGTATTATTGAAAACCCCAATCTGGCGGCGATCAAATCCCTTAACGTCATGACCCATAAAGATAATCCAGATGGCGAAGCGATCCTGGAGACGCTGAATCAAGGTCTGGCAATCATGCAGCAATCCGGCGAATGGCGCGACATCGTGTCAACCGCCCTACGCCATCAAATGGAAAACGGCTGAAACACTTTTAAGCCTTCTCAATTACTATCTCTGGAGAAAACAACTAATGCCTAAACTACCGCTCCATAACGTTGCGATGACCTCTGCTGCCGTCATCGCGTTAAGCGCCGGAGCCGCCGCCGCCCAGCAAGCCTGTACGAATTATACGGTACAGGATGGTGACACGATGGCCACCATTGCGATTGCTGCTTACGGTACGTCAAACTACCAGCCAATTTTCAACGCAAACCGGAACTCGATTAGCAACCCCAACGATCTGGCACCTGGTCTGGCGCTTGTGCTTCCGTGTGAGGACGGCAGCTTGCCGAACGGCCAAAGCGCACGCGAGATTATTGCTGAACAGCAAGAACGTTTTGCGAGCTCGACCCAAACAAGTTCGTTCAAAGCCCCAATCAAACTGGTTACGGGCAACGGCTGGGCTCCGTTCGCGGATGAGACCCTGAACGGCGGTGGTTTCATCACTCGATTGGGAACAACGGCTCTGCAACGGGCAGGCAATGCGCACGAGTATTCGATCAGCTTTGTCGATGACTGGAACTCGCATATCGAAACCCTGCTTCCGCTGGGCGCGTTTGACGTGTCGATGGCGTGGAACATGCCCGATTGCACCAACCGTAGTTACGAATGGTCCTGGGAAACAGAAATCCGCTGTACGCAATTCCACGCGTCAGCACCTGTGTACGACATCGTCTTGGGTTTCTACACACTTCCCCAAAGCGATTACGCCAGTGCTACAAGCTTTGAAAATCTGAAAGGTGCAACCGTCTGCCGTATGGAAGGTTGGTTCATCCACGACCTCGAACAAGAAGGTCTGCAACCAGAAAAAACCATCGATCTGCTGCAACCCGTTACCGCGCGGGAATGCTTGGATGCCGTCCTAACTGGCTCCGCGGATGTCGCGACCTTCGAAGTTCAGCTTTTTGCCGACGCAATGGCTGAAATGGGTCTCAACGAGAACGATCTCGTCGAAAACCCGTATGTCACGACACTTTCAGCCCTGCGGTTCATTACTCACCGGTCCAACCCAATGGGTAAACAATACTTGGCGATGCTGAACAAAGGCCTGAACGAAATGCGGGAGTCTGGCGAATGGTACGCCATCATCTCGGACACACTGAATGAGCACAATGAACGACTAATAGCCTCATCCGGCTAAGGATCCACTTTCCAAATTCCAACCCACGGGAGGAAAAACAATGCACAAACAAAAATTTAACACCAAGGTGATGACGGCGACTGCCGTCCTCACACTCACCGCAGGCGCAGCGGCAGCGCAGGAAGCCTGTTCAAACTACACGGTCTCGGACGGTGACACGATGGCCACCATCGCGATCGCTGCCTACGGAACGTCGAACTATCAGCCCATCTTCAACGCAAACCGTAACATCATCACCAACCCGAACGACCTTGCGCCAGGTCTGGTTCTGGCCCTGCCCTGTGAAGATGGCAGCCTGCCAAACGGTCAATCCGCGCAGGAGCTGATCGCTGCGGAAGAGCAACGTGCAGCAAGCGTCAAGCGTTCGAATGTCTATGCCCCGCCGATCAAAATGGTTGCGGGTAACGGCTGGGAACCCTTTACCAGTGAAGCACTGGGCGGCGGCGGCATCATGACCCGTCTGGCTACGACCAGTCTTCAACGTGCCGGCAACAGCCGCGACTACTCGGTCAGTTTTGTCGATGACTGGAGCTCGCATCTGGACACATTGTTGCCGCTTGGCGCGTTCGATATTTCGATCGCATGGACCGTTCCGGATTGTACGAACCGCACATACGAATGGTCGTCAGAAACCGAAGCGCGTTGTACGCAATTTGTGGCTTCTGTCCCTGTATACGACATCGTAGGCGGCTTCTTCACATTGCCGGAAAGCGACTACGCCAGCGCGACCAAATTCGAGGACTTCGTAGGTTCTACCATTTGCCGCATGTCAGGCTGGAGCATGGTTGTTCTGGAAGAAGTCGGATTGAACCGCGAAAACACAACTGTGGTCCAACCCAACTCGGCCCGCGAATGTCTTGATGCTGTTTTGACCGGCACGGCGGATGTCGCCGCGTTTGAGGTCGATCTGTTCGCTTCGACCATGAACGACATGGGACTGACTTCGTCTGATCTGGTTGAAAACCCATATGTTTCGACCTTGTCCTCGATGAGCTTCCTTGCGCACCGCACCAACCCGTTTGCTCGCGAATATATCGCGATGATGAACAAGGGCCTGAACGAAATGCGTGAGTCGGGCGAATGGTACGCGATTATCTCGGACACCCTTCGCGAACAAAACGAAAAGCTGAACGCAGCATCTAACTGATCATTCGACTTTTCGCGCGAATTGGGCCGGTCATTTGACCGGCCCTTTTTCGTTTAAAACAGGCGGTTTAGCTATAGGTTGAACCCAAATTTCCCAAAAGTACGGGAATCCCCTAATTTCCAAAACTCGTGGATTAGTTAACGTGAATTCAACTACACCGGTGAGGCTTCGGCCTGACCACTCACTCAAAAAAGGGCCGACTTTGGGGGTCGGCCCTTTTTTCTATTGATCTCATCAATCCGAAAATACCCACGCCGCAAAACGTGGGTACTGTTTATCAGCCGATGATTGCGTTCAGTGTCGCGCTGGGGCGCATTACCGCTGCGGTCTTGGCAGGATCGGTGTGATAATATCCACCAAGATCCGCGGCAGCACCCTGAGCGGTCGCCAGCTCAGACAGGATCTGATCTTCTTTATCCGCCAGCTCTTTTGCAATCGGCGTGAATTCTGCTGCCAATTCAGCATCACCCGATTGCGCGGCCAGAGCCTCAGCCCAATAGCGTGCGAACCAATAGTGGCTGTCACGGTTATCTGGCTGCCCAACTTTACGGCTGGGCGATTTATTGTTGTCCAGGATGCCTTGCGTGGCCGCTTCGGCCGCGGCACCCAGAACACCCGCTTTGGCGTTGCCATTATTGTCGGCTAGGAAGTTCAGCGATTCACCCAAGGCACAGAACTCACCCATCGAGTCCCAGCGCAGGTGGTTTTCCTCAACCAATTGCTGCACGTGTTTCGGAGCGGACCCACCCGCGCCGGTTTCGAACAGACCACCGCCATTCATCAGCTTCACAATCGACAGCATCTTGGCCGATGTTCCCAGTTCCAGGATCGGGAACAGGTCAGTCAGGTAGTCGCGCAACACGTTGCCCGTGATAGCGATGCTGTCCTTACCTGCCGTGATGGTTTCCAACGACTGGCGGGTCGCCTCGCGCGGAGCCATGATCAGGAACTTGTCGGCTACGCCAGCTGCCTCGAGTGCCGGTTTGACGTATTTGATCAGCTCCGCGTCATGGGCGCGGTTTGCGTCCAGCCAGAAGATCGCTTCGGATCCAGTCAAACGCTGCCGGTCCATGGCCAGCTGGATCCAGTTTTCGATAGGAGCTTTCTTCACAGTGCAGGCACGCCAAATGTCGCCCTTTTCAACGTCATGCGAATGCAGCGTCTCGCCATTGGCCAAAACGATACGGATGGCACCGTCGGCCGGCGCTTGGAACGTTGTTGGGTGCGAACCGTATTCTTCCGCTTTTTGCGCCATCAGGCCGACGTTGGCTACAGCACCGACAGTTGCAGGGTTCAGCGCGCCATTGGCTTTGAAAAACTTGATGCTCTCATCATAAACTGATGCATAGCAACGGTCGGGAATCACACAATTGGTGTCGCCCTTGGCACCGGCCTCGTTCCAGCCTTTTCCGCCCGCCCGGATTATGGCGGGCATCGAGGCGTCGATGATCACGTCTGACGGCACGTGCAGGTTAGTAATGCCTTTGTCACTGTCGACCATATACATGGACGGGCGATCACCTTTGATCGCTTCGATGGCAGCCACAATATCGGCATTGCCCTGAACACGTTCCAGCAAATCGCCCAGACCAGAATTAGGGTTCACACCCAATGCGTCCAGTTCAGCGCTGAACTTTTCGAATACCGGGGCTAGCCAGGCTTTGACAGCAAAGCCAAAGATGATCGGGTCCGAGACCTTCATCATCGTGGCTTTCATGTGCAGTGAGAACATGGTGCCGTCTTTCTTGGTGTCCTCAATCGCATCTGTCAGGAAGGATGACAGCGCCTTGACGGACATGAAAGTGGCGTCAGCAACTGTGCCCTCGGCCAGCGGCCAGGCGTCTTTCAGGATAGTGACGCTGCCGTCTTTGCCGACGAACTCGATCTTGGCATCACCCGCCTGAGTGGCGGTAATGGTGGCTGACTTCTCGTTAGCGTAGAAATCATTGCCAGACATCGACGACACTTTGGTTTTACTGTCCGACGCCCACTCCCCCATCGAATGCGGGTTCTTCTGAGCATAGTTCTTCACCGCACGCGCCGCGCGACGATCCGAGTTACCTTCGCGCAGTACCGGGTTCACAGCCGAGCCTTTGATCGCGTCGTAACGCGCACGGATCGCCTTTTCCTCGTCAGTCGAGGGTTCTTCGGGGTAGTTCGGAATGTCATAGCCTTGCGACTGCAACTCTTCGATTGCCGCCACCAACTGCGGGACCGACGCCGAGATGTTGGGAAGTTTGATGACGTTCGCATCCGGAGTTTTCACTAACTCGCCCAGAGCTGCGAGATCATCGGTGATGCGTTGCGCGTCAGTCAGGTTCTCGGGGAACGTTGCCAGAATACGACCCGCCAGTGAAATGTCCTTGGTTCCGACACTGACACCCGCCGCAGAGGCGAATTTGCGAATGATGGGCAGAAACGATGCGCTGGCCAGTTCGGGCGCTTCGTCTACAATGGTATACAATATGTCGAAGTTTGAGTTATCTGCCATATTCTTTTACCTTTTTTAAGCCTTTCGGGGCGTGCGATCCTAGAGTGTGCCACAAACGGGTGGCTAATGATGGGCGTGTTCAACCTACCGCCCAACGGTGACTCTGTGTTGACAAGGTCTCCCATAAATCACGATTGGCTTGGGATCAATCGTCTAAACGGGGCGCAAATTGCCACGGGTATGAGAATGTGGATAGAGGTTTTAGCTAAAACTACTGAGCACCGGTTGTGAGGGTCATTACTGGCGCTACTTTTTCCGGCAGCCCGTACGCCATGAAGCCGCTTTGTTTTTCAAGTTGACCGAGGTAATCTGCGATTGCGGCGTTCAAATGCTCAACAGAACCGGCGTCCGCCTCGCGCGGAACCGAGATTCCGAATCCTCGCATAACTAGTATCAAAATGTAGCGCCCATTCTCTCCGGTTTCCTCAAGGAAACCTTGGAGTACGGACATGGCGAGGTCCGGCCTGCCAAAGGCAGCAAGCAACGTGTAGCGGTGCAACCACTCTTCATCTTGACCCAAGGCATACCAATTCGAAACTTTGCGAAACCATCGCTTAGGGAAAACCAACTTAGCAAAGTCTCGCTGTACAGCGTAATCTGCATATTCGTTCACAAATTCAATGCCTTTGTCTTCGTCGCCGATTTTCAGATGTATCATGGCTGGCATAAACAACTCGTATTTTTCGCCAGGCTCCAGCCGAGCGAGCGTCGCAGATGCCGTAAGAGCGCTTTCATGATCTCCTGCGACATTCAGATCGTAGAGCAAACGAGCACTATACACCCATGTTTGATCGGGCCAACGCTGTTCGGCTTGTGCAAGAAACTGTTCGACCGCGTCATGTCCATTTACGTCGTAGTGAGCATTGATCAGTACTGTTCCCGCATCCCCATTGCTCGGGTCGAGTTCCAGAACCTTCTCCAACCCATGAATGGCGGCTAGAGTGTTTCCCTGGCCCCTGTCGAACTGAGCTTTGTGAAACAAAGCGTCAGTGCTGCTTGGGGCAAGCAACAAAGCTTTTTCATACGCTGCTTCAGCAGATTGGACATCGCCTGCCGCGTAATAGGCAATAGCACGCCACAAAGTCGACTGCGGGTCGTTCGGAAATAGAGCCAATGCGCTGGTATAATCCAGAATTGCCTTTTCGTACTGTTTGCCGCTGTAGTACGCCCAACCACGAGATCTCAGCAATGTGTTCCGGTTTTCTGGGGTAACATCTTCGCCATTCATCAAAGTTGTGCAGGCCGCGATCACATGTGCCGTGCCGCCTTTGTTGCCAAGGCATGACTGGGCCAGCTGCGTGTAATTTGGTCCGGATTTTGATGGTGAATTGAAGGACAGCAACAACGTGGCGATCACAATAACCAGGGCGGCAAGACGAATGTGCATTACACCTCCAATCTGTTCAAATCACTCACCTTAAAGTGGCAATCCAGAACCTATACTCAAGGAAACGGGTCGCCAAATTTGCGTAATGAAACGGAAAAGACACAAGCGCAATCGCAGAAGTTGATCAAACGCCCCAAGTGTCACTCAACCGATACCCACCCGGCCAAGGGTCGTCTGGATCAAGCATGTGCTGATGGGTTCCGGTGATCCATCCGCGCCCGCTGATTTCTGGAATGATAGCGGGTTGGGCACCAACTTGCGTTTCCCGAACAATTCTCCCGGTAAAGCGCGAGCCAATGATCGAGACGGCCTCGAGGGTTTGCCCAACCGTCATCTGCCCTTTGGCCGCCATTAACGCCATGCGCGCAGATACTGCTGTGCCAGTGGGCGAGCGATCCACCTTCCCGGGCTGGATGGCAACGGCAGATTTACCGCGCCAACCAGTCGGCGTCTTTTCAAGCGGGCCACAAAAAGCGCAAAAGGAAATGTGGGTCCAATCTGGGTTCTCGGGATGCGAGAACCCCAGTTGGGCATTGGCGGCATTCGTAATTGTAACGCCGGTCCGGGCGATTTCACGCGCTTCGTCTTGGGTTGTATCAAACCCCAGCTTAGCGGCATCTACAACCACGAAACTGTCGCCTCCAAAAGCCGTATCAACAGTCAGCGTGCCCAAACCCGGAACCTCTAACGGGACAGAGAGCTTACCCGCAAAACTGGGGAGGTTCTGCACGTGGATCCGTTCTGCCTTACCGCCCCGGCATTCAGCGCGCACGCGAACCAGGCCTCCGGGCGCTTCAAGCGTCAGAATTGTCTCGGGTTCTTGCATTGCTATGATCCCGCTATCCAGCAAAACCGTCGCAACACAGATTGAGTTTGAGCCGGACATGGGTGGAGTGTCCTCGGGCTCCATAATGATAAAGGCGGCATCGGCATCCGGATGTTTGGGCGGAACCAGAAGATTGATATGACGAAACACACCGCCTCGCGGTTCGTTCAGTACGAAATTTCGTAACGTTTGATTGTTGGCGATATGCGTCCGTTGCTCCCAGATCGTGTCACCGGGCGGCGGAGAGACCCCGCCAACGATGACGTCGCCAACCTCGCCTTCGGCATGGGCCGACACAACATGAATGGTCTTAGTGCTGCGCATATCCCCTCCTCAAAATCGGGTGGCGGCGTAAGGCGACAATGATATTGGTGGGTCTTGCCCATCGACCAGCGCCCCGACGAGTTCCGCAGTTCCCGCAGATTGGGTCAGGCCCAAATGCCCGTGCCCGAATGCGTAAACGACATCCGCCGATTTACGAGACGGGCCGATCACCGGAATGCCGTCCGGCAACGATGGACGATACCCCATCCATTGCGTGCCACTTTCGGTTTTTAGTCCAGGCAGGAACGCCGCCGCCTTTTCCAACAAAATATCGGCGCGCTTGTAGTTTGGCGGTAAGGTTAACCCGCCCAGTTCGACGGCCCCCCCTACACGCACGCCACCATTTATTTTGCTGGCAACAAAGCCGTGGCGCGAGAATGTTAGGTGCATACGCAAATCAAATGCGCCTTCCGGCAAAGTCGTATTGTATCCACGCTCGGTTTCCAGTGGAATGCGATCGCCCAATGTTTGCACGATGTGATGAGACCAAGCACCTGCGGCAACCACCACCCTGCTCGCTTCGATTGTTCCGTCCGCGCATGCGACCCGCACACCATTTTCCTGCGGTGACAGGGTTCGGATATCTTTCCGTTCAATCCGACCGCCGCGACCCTGAAAGACCTCAGCAAGGTGTTCGACCCATCGTTTTGGATCAACAGTGTTCAGCCAGTTCGGCGTAAATCCGGCATGGGTGAACCGAGGGCTGAGTCCCGGCTGCATCTCGGCAATTGCGGCCGGGCTTTCAAGCAGTTCAAATTCGATCCCGTGTTCGCGCCGCAATTTCCATGTCGGCAAACTGGCGCGATATTCAGCCTCGCTTTCATACAACTGCATCTGCCCATCGCGTTGCAGCAAGTGCTCGCCATCGACGGTAGATATCAGTTGATCAAGCGCAGTTTTGGAAAACGCCATCAAACTGGCTTGTGCACCAAACAAGTTTTCATAGCGGTCCGGTCGGCTGGCGCGCCAAAACCGGTACATCCACGGCGCAATTTTCAAGGCGTAGGCCGGCGGGATAGATAGTGGGCCCAACGGATCCAACAACCACTTCGGTGCTTTGCGCATGATGCCGGGCGTGGCCAGTGGTTCGACCTCAGAAAAGGCAAACGCCCCGGCGTTACCGGCTGATGTTTCAGCCGCGATGCCCTTGCGATCCAAGACAAGCACGGAATGGCCCCGTCGTTGCAGTTCGAGCGCGGTCGTAATCCCAATTACTCCGGCGCCGATGACAACGACTTGTAAGGTCATGTTTCGATCCCGGCTCTGAAAGGATCGTTATCGTTGAACAACAACGTCGCTTCGGCCATGACGAATGCTTGTCCGGTGATCGAGGGGATAACACCCCCGTTTAGCCCGGGCTGGTAGGACAGCCGATAGGAACTGCCAATCACGCTTTGTTGGATGATCTCCTGACTCGGCGCTAAGCGCCCGTCCGCCGCCAGACAGGCCAGTCGGGCCGAGCTGCCCGTTCCGCACGGTGAGCGGTCATAATTGTCATCGGGGCACAGAACGAAATTGCGACTGTAAACTGACGGATCTGGTGAATCATCTTGAAAGATAACGTGGTCAATTGGTTCGCCTTTTTCGCCGCCAACCCCGCGCGTGATCGAAGCCTCTCGGATGGCGACCGTCATATCCGTCAGTTGGCGAATATTGGCAGGCTCGACCGGGATCGGGCTGGGATCAACGATGAAGAACCAGTTGCCGCCATATGCAACGTCGCCTGTGACATGGCCATAGCCCGCGACATCCAGTGTAACGGCCTGATGAATTCTGCGGCTTTCAACGTTGATCACGGTTGCGGTGTTTGCATCGTGCAACTTGACCGTCACCACCCCGGCAGGCGTTTCGATCCGGTGTTGGCCCACGTCGATTCGTCCCAGATGAGCCAATGTGACCGCCAGACCGATGGTTCCGTGCCCACACATGCCCAAAACGGCATCGACATCGAAATAGATCACACCAGTCACGCATGTCGGATCAACCGGCTCGACCAGTAACGCAGCGACCATGGCTGGCTGGCCGCGCGGCTCTAACATGACAGAGCGATAGAACGCCTCATGCTCTGTCGCCAGCCGCTGTGCTCGTTCCGCCAACGGCCCAGAGCCTAGATCGGGCGCGCCATCCAGTATGACACGCGTCGGTTCGCCGCCTGTGTGACTGTCGATCACGTGCATTCAGCGATCACCCCACCCTGTTTCGACCAATCGGCATACCAAATCTGGAACAGATCATATTGCTGTTCGCAATAGTTACGTTGTGCATCCGTCAACTCATCCGTTTCGTTAAAGTGCAATCGGTATTCCTGTTCCCCGTTCAGGACCAACAAGTGCTTGTAATACAGCACCAGATCCGGGCCTTCGTCAAAGCTGGAAAGTACTTGAATCGCCTCGGTCAGTTCCAGTGCGCGCTTGCGGGCCTCAGCATGGCCTTGCGCCGCTTTTTTGGACAAAGCAGCCAGCAACAGCGCTTCGCGCGGCAAGGCTGTGCCAATCCCGGTGATCGACCCGGTTGCGCCGCAGTTTACGAAACCGTGGAAGACCTCGGTATCAACACCCACCATCAGGGTTACCTGATCGTCCTGACTGGTAATGTTCTCGGCCGCATATCGCAGGTCGTCTTTGCCGCCGAATTCCTTGAAGCCAATCAGATTTGAATGTTCTGTGCGCAGAGCAAAGAACAGGTCAGCCCGCGTAGCAAAGCCATAATACGGGCTGTTGTAGATGATCGCCGGAACATCGGGGGCGGCTGACAAAATCGCTTTGAAGTGGTTCCTCTGCGCGGCAGGTGAACTGCCGCGAGACAGAACGCGTGGAATGACCATCAGGCCAACGGCGCCTACCTTTTGTGCATGGGCTGCATGGGCCACGGCGGATTTGGTGTTGATGGCTCCGGTCCCGACCACAACGGGCAAACCCGCGTCGACCAAACGCTCGACACCTTCCATCCGCTGTGCATCGGTCAACAAGGGCCAATCCCCCATCGAGCCGCAGTAGACCACCGCGGACATACCCGCGTCGATCATCTGCTTTCCTTTGTGCACCAACGCATCAAAGTCAGGCGTCCGGTCGGGTTTGCATGGTGTCATCAGAGCGGGCATCGTGCCGGTGAACACATTGGTCGACATTGGTAAATTCCTCGATGGCTGGGCGGTTACACACGCTTTTAGAATCGCCATAACGGATATTGGATACAAAATCCAGAAAAATTGAAAACGCGCCGGATCGATGATCGGGCGCGCTCAAATTACAAAATGGATTTTTCAGCGAAGGCGGTGACCTGTTTCGGGATCGAACAGCATCGCGCGTTCCGGTCGCACTGACAGCCCGATGCGTTCACCCTGTTTGCTGCGCTGATCTTCTCGTTCCTCGACAATCAGCTTATCGCCATTGGGCGTCAGCAGATACGTATAGCTGACACCGCCAAGCGCTTCGGTCAGATCAACCGTGCAAGTATCGCCTGCCCGATCCACTGCGATGTGTTCCGGACGTATGCCAAGGGTCACTTTACTCATCCCTGCCGGTACGTTTACAGGCACATCCAGCGGCTCGCTGAGAGCCGGGTGCGAAACCTTTCCATCGACGATGTCGCAATCAAGGAAATTCATGGCTGGTGACCCGATAAACCCCGCTACAAACCGATTGTCTGGGTCCCGATACAAATCCATCGGCGCGCCGACCTGTTCGATCCGGCCATCGCGCAGCACAACGATCTTGTCGGCCATAGTCATCGCCTCGACCTGATCGTGAGTTACATAAATCATGGTCGCGCCAATTTCATTGTGCAGCCGCGCAATTTCAACCCGCATTTCGACCCGCAATTCAGCATCAAGGTTGGACAAGGGCTCGTCGAACAAAAACACTTCGGGCCCCCGCACGATGGCACGCCCGATGGCGACCCGCTGGCGTTGACCGCCAGACAGGGCTTTGGGTTTGCGCTTAAGGTATTGATCCAACTTGAGGATGTTCGAAGCGTCTTGCACTTTCTTGTTGATCTCGGACTTTTCCACGCCATTCATGCGCAAGCCAAAACCCATATTCTCAGCCACAGTCATGTGTGGATAAAGGGCGTAGGTCTGGAACACCATGGCCACGCCACGCTTGGCCGGGTCCATATGGGTCACTTCGCGGGCACCTATATGGATTTGCCCTTCGGTTGTTTCCTCAAGGCCCGCGATCATCCGCAGCAAAGTGGATTTACCACAGCCCGACGGGCCAACGAAGACACAGAACTCTCCATCTTCGATTTCCAGATCAATGCCGTGAATAACCTGCGTCTCGCCATACCGCTTGATCGCCTGGTTTAGAGTCACACCTGTCATGTTGCTTGCATCCTGTCTGTGTCGGCGCTTGGGCGGGTCTCGGGGAACCGCCAGGCCTGTGCTTCGGCTCCGATTTGTTCGGCCACACGGCGAACACGGGGAACCCAGGTTTCCAATTGGTCGAAATTCATCCGTTCGGTCGATCCGGTCACGGAAATCGCCCCCAACATCCGCCCGCCCGAGGTGAGGATAGGACAGGCAATGCAGATGATGCCGGGCTCATGCTCTTCGTCATCGACGGCATAGCCACGGTTGCGGATCAGGTCGAGATCGGCACGCAACGCCGCCTCCGAGGTCAGTGTCTTGTCGGTAAAGCGGTGGTAGCTTTGCTGAGACACGGCGCGGTCCAGCGCGGCCTCATCCAAAAACGCCATCATGGCCTTACCGACGCCAGTGCAATAGGCCGGGCCGACCTTGCCAGCCTGCGAATACATCTCAATCGGCTGGGCCGCATTGCGTTTATCCACGTACAGCACCTGATTTGAATCAAGCTGTGCCAAATGCACCGTTTCCCCGGTTTCCCGGCTCAATGCATCCAGAAAAGGACGCGCAATTGGCGCGAGCGAGCTTTGTGTCCACGCTGCATGAGCCAGCCGAACCAATCGCAAACCAGGCGTATATGTCTGTCGGTCCGGATCATACGACAGCATTCCCTGATTGGTCAGCGTTTGCAGAAACCGATACAGGGTCGCCTTGGGGAAATTGCTGCTTTCCAACAGCTCTGCGAATCGAACCGGGCGCGCGAATGCAGCCACCTGATCCAGCACATCACATGCTTTTCCTATTGTTCCGTCACCAGCCACGGATGCCTGTTCTCCTCCAATTAACCCATCGCAATCGGCACGAGGGTCTTGACAAGACTAACCGAGTTGATGTGTAGTTTTCAATATATAAAACACAGTTTCACTATTTGGAACTGAAAAAGTATAAAATGGAAGCTAAGGGAGGAAACCATGCATTCCATGTACAAGCGCACTGCCGCCGTTTTGGCAGCCAGTGTCGCACTTGCCGCACCTGTCGCCGCCGAACTGACCGGCGAGCTGCGAATCTTTCTCGATACCTCCAACCCGGCGCCGCGCGCGACGATGGAGGCAATGATCGACCGTTTTGCGGAACAGCATCCGGGACTGGAGATCGAAACAACAGTAATCGACCGCGAGGCGTACAAGACCCAGATCCGCAACTTCCTGACTGCGGATACGCCGGACGTGGCGACGTGGTATGCGGCAAACCGCATGAAGCCCTACGTCGAGGCAGGCCTGTTCGAAGATGTATCGGACTTGTGGGCCGAACCTGAGATCGCCGAAAATCTGGCGTCGACCAAGGGTGCTATGACCATCGACGGCAAGCAGTGGGGTGTACCCTACACCTACTATCAGTGGGGTGTTTACTATCGCAAAGACATCTTTGACGAGCTGGGCCTGACCGAGCCAACGACTTGGGAAGAAGAGCTGGCAAACTGCCAGAAGATCGTCGATTCGGGTCGCGCCTGCTATACGATCGGCACCAAGTTCCTGTGGACTGCTGGCGGTTGGTTCGACTACCTGAACATGCGCACCAACGGGTTTGACTTCCACAACCAACTTGCCAATGGCGAAATCAGCTGGGAAGACGACCGGGTCAAGCAGACCTTCGCCAACTGGAAACAGCTGATCGACATGGGCGCGTTCGTCGACAACCATCAGACGTACAGCTGGCAAGAGGCCCTGCCCTTCATGGTGAACGGCGAAGCCGCCGCTTACCTGATGGGTAACTTTGCAGTTGCGCCGCTGCGCGAAGCGGGACTGACCGACGACCAATTGGACTTCTATCAGTTCGTTTCTATCAACCCGGATGTAGAATTGGCGGAAGATGCGCCAACTGATACTTTCCACATCCCGGCCAACGCATCGAATAAAGAAGCCGCGCGTGAGTTCCTGCGCTTTGCCGTTTCCGCAGACGAGCAAACTCAGATCAACAACGGCGCAAACCTGGGCCAGCTGCCTGTGAACGCTCAATCGTCTGTTGATGAAGACAAGTTCCTGCAGCAAGGATTTGAGATGCTGTCCGCCAACAGCCCCGGTGGCGTCGCCCAGTTCTGGGATCGTGATGCACCTGCGGAAATGGCGAAGGTGTCGATGGAAGGGTTCCAGGAATTCATGGTCAAGCCGGACAATGCTGACCGTATCCTGTCCAAACTGGAACGCGCACGTCAGCGTATCTACGAAAACTAAACCGGTCGGGCCGGGCTTTTGCCCGGCCTGCACCACTTCGTGCGTAAGGCGGGTGCATACCCGGCTTACTCCATTGATCCAAAACCGAGTGAGCGCATGTCAGCCGTCGATGTCCCTGAACAGGAAAGCTGGTTCCACAGAAATCAACAGCGCATAGCGCCGTGGCTATTTTTGGCCCCGGGTCTGCTGTTCTTCATGGTCTATGTGATCATTCCGGTGTTCCAATCCTTCAACTTGTCCTTGTACGAATGGGATGGGCTTGGCGCAGCGGAATATGTGGGTTTTCGCAACTACGAAGACCTGTATTGGGAATTGGCCGATCGCGACGCGTTTTACATATCGCTGAAGAACAACCTGATCTGGTTGATCATGTACCTGCTAGCAATCCCGGCTGGTCTTTTCATTGCTCTGTTCCTGAATCAAACCGTCTGGGGCATTCGGCTCTATAAGTCGCTGTTTTTCTTCCCCTTTGTCATATCTCAGGTCGTCGTCGGACTCGTTTTCACGTGGTTCTATGATCCGACTTTCGGCCTGTTGAACGAATTCCTAGGCTTCTTCGGCTTCGGCCCGCTGAATGTTCTAGGGGATGAGCGTTTCGTCACCTACGGCATCATCTTTGCCGGACTCTGGCCGCAAACAGCCTACTGCATGATCCTGTATCTCACTGGCCTGAACGCTGTGGATCCTGAACAGATCGAGGCCGGACGTCTGGACGGTGCAAAAGGCGGGCGGATGCTGTGGCACATCATCCTGCCTCAACTACGCCCAGCCACCTTCATTGCTTTCGTTGTCACCATCATCGGCGCGCTTCGGTCATTCGACTTGATCTCGATCATGACCCAGGGTGGCCCGTTCGGTTCGTCCCGTGTGCTTGCCTATTACATGTTCGAAGTCGCGCTGTCAGAATACGGCTTCCGCATGGGATATGGCGCCGCCATCGCGGTGATCCTGTTCCTGATCATGCTGTGCTTCATCGCCTATTTCCTGTGGTCGATGTACCGCGAAGAAAGGGGGCATTAAGATGTTTCCCAAACCCATCGAAAAACAACCCCGCGGGGCTCAGATCACCTACCAGGCGATGCTGCCCCTGGCACTGCTGCTGTGGCTCGGCCCCCTGTTGGCGGTAGCGCTGTTCTCGGTCAAGCCAGCAGCCGACTTTACCAACGCAAACTACTGGGGGATGCCGTCCAGCTTTGAGGGTGCCTACAACTATGGGCAGGTATTCTTCAACTCGGACATGCCACGCTATTTGCTGAACTCGTTCATGATCACCATTCCAACAGTGATCGGTGCCGTTGCGCTTAGTTGCATGACCGGGTTTGCACTGGGGATCTATAAATTCCGCTCAAACATCTGGATCTTTTTCATGTTTGTTGCGGGCAACTTCGTCCCGTTCCAGATTCTAATGGTTCCGGTGCGCGACCTGACGTTGGAGTTGGGTCTCTACAACACCAAAACCGGCCTCGTCTTGTTCCACATTGCTTTCCAAACAGGCTTTTGCACGTTGTTCATGCGCAACTTTATCCGCGCCCTGCCCTTCGAACTGATCGAGGCGGCTCGCGTTGAAGGCATCAGTGAATGGCGCATTTTCTGGTACGTGGTCCTACCGCTGATGAAACCGGCGATCGCGGCCCTCAGTGTGTTGATTTTCACCTTCATCTGGAACGACTACTTCTGGGCTGTTGTCCTGACACAGGGTGCGGAAAGCCAACCCGTGACAGCAGGTATAACCAGTTTTAATGCCCAATTTCGGGCGGCCTATCAACTAATGAGTGCCGGTTCCATCGTCGCGGCTCTGCCGCCGGTGGCCATGTTCTTCCTCATGCAGAAACACTTCATCGCAGGTTTGACCCTCGGTGCCGTAAAATAACGTCAAACCAAAGGTTTGCCACATGACCAAGATCACCTTTATCGGGGCAGGCTCCACGATCTTCATGCAGAATATCGTGGGCGACGCCCTGCTGACACCTGCACTGGCCGACAGCCATTTTGCGCTGATGGACATCGATCCCGTGCGCCTTGCCGAAAGCGAGGCCGTCGCCAGGGCGATGATCCGCTCTGTCGGAACAGGGGCATCTGTCTCAAAGCATACCGACCGGCGCGCCGCGCTTGAAGGCGCCGATTTCGTCATCACCGCCTTCCAGGTCGGCGGCTACAAACCCTGCACGGTGACGGATTTCGAGATCCCCAAACAATACGGCCTGCGCCAGACCATCGCTGACACCCTGGGCGTCGGCGGCATCATGCGAGGCCTGCGCACGGTTCCTGTGTTGTGGGACGTTGCACAAGACATGATGCAGCTCTGCCCAAACGCAACGCTGCTGCAATACGTGAACCCGATGGCGATCAACACATGGGCGCTGGCAGAACGTTTCCCGGCGCTGAAACATGTCGGCCTGTGTCACTCTGTCCAAAACACCGTTGAAGAACTTGCTCACGATCTGGACCTGCCCAAGGACGAGTTCCGCTACAAGGTGGCAGGCGTGAACCACGTGGCCTTTTTCCTGAGGCTAGAGCATGACGGGCGCGACCTCTACCCGGCATTGCGGCAAGGGTATGCCGGCGGGCAAATTCCCAAACCACCGCTTTTGATGCCACGTTGCCCCAACAAGGTGCGGTATGAGGTGATGGAACATCTGGGCTATTTCTGCACGGAAAGTTCAGAACACTTGGCGGAATACGTTCCATGGTTCATCAAAGATGGCCGCCAGGACCTAATTGAGCAGTTCAGCATCCCTCTGGATGAATACCCAACCCGTTGCGAGGAACAGATCGCCAGTTGGAAAGAACAGGCAAAGACCCTGACTGACGGGCGTGATATTGAAGTGATCCGAAGCCATGAGTTCGCCGCTGACCTGATGAATGCGATCGTGACTGATACGCCCTACGTGGCGTATGGGAATCTGCCCAATACTGGACAGATCCCTCAACTCCCCCTTGGCGCGGCTGTCGAAACACCTTGCCTTGTCGACACTAACGGTGTCCAACCTTCGGTCGTAACAGATATTCCGCCCCAGCTGATCGCGCTGATGCGCAGCCAGATCAACGTGCAGGAACTGACTGTGCGGGCATTGGTTGAGCAGAACCCAGAATACATTTACCACGCCGCTATGATGGACCCGCATACGGCCGCTGAACTGGACCTGCGTCAGATCCGCAGCTTGGTTAGTGACCTGTTGGTGGAACATGCCGATTGGTTGCCAGATTGGTGCAAACCCGCCAAGGCGGCCTGATCCCAATTTTAGAAGGCTGAAAAACAATGACAAAAAAACGCCGCTCTCAGCATTGGTATGGCAAGCTGGACAAGGATGGCTTTATCCACAGATCTTGGATGAAGAACCAAGGCTTTCCTGATCACGCGTTCGATGGTCGCCCGATCATCGGTATCTGCAACACCTGGTCAGAACTCACGCCCTGCAACTCGGGCCTGCGTGATTTGGCTGAAGGCGTCAAACGTGGCGTTTGGGAGGCCGGAGGATTTCCGGTCGAATTCCCGGTGATGTCACTGGGTGAAACCCAGATGAAGCCAACTGCCATGCTGTTCCGCAACCTGCTGGCGATGGATGTCGAGGAATCTATTCGCGCCTATGGCATCGACGGCGTGGTGTTGCTGGGTGGGTGTGACAAGACCACGCCGGGGCAGCTGATGGGTGCGGCGTCAGTCGATCTGCCCTCGATCGTAGTCAGCTCTGGCCCGATGCTGAACGGAAAATACCGAGGCAAGGACATTGGATCCGGAACAGATGTCTGGAAATTTTCCGAGGCCGTTCGTGCCGGCGAGATGACCTTGAAGGATTTCATGAACGCCGAATCCGGTATGTCACGCAGCGCAGGTGTTTGCATGACCATGGGTACGGCCTCAACCATGGCGTCTTTGGTGGAAGCGATGGGTATGTCCCTGCCCACCAACGCCGCCCTGCCGGCAGTTGATGCCCGCCGTATGGCGCTGGCACACCTGACGGGTAAACGGATTGTCGAGATGGTGGACGAAGATCTTAAGCCGTCGGACATCCTGACCAAGGAAGCGTTCGAAAATGCCATTCTGGCCAATGCGGCCGTTGGCGGCTCGACCAATGCAGTAGTGCATTTACTCGCGCTGGCGGGCCGCGTGGGCGTAGACCTGACGCTGAAAGATTTTGAAATCGGGTCGGAAATCCCACTACTGGTGAACTGCATGCCCTCAGGGAAATACCTGATGGAGGATTTCTGCTACGCGGGCGGTGTGCCGGTGGTTCTGAACGAGTTGAAACCCTTCCTGCGCCCCGCAAATACCGTTCTGAACAAAGATATCTCGGCGCATTTTGAAGGGGCAGAATGCTTTAGCCCCGACGTTATCCGCCCCTTCGACGATCCGGTGAAACCCGCCGCTGGTCTGCGCGTGCTGCGCGGTAACCTCGCGCCCAACGGGGCCATTGTGAAACCCTCGGCCGCGACGGATGCGCTACTGGAAACAGAAGCCGAGGCCTACGTTTTTCAGAGCATCGAAGACTTGAAAGCAAATATTGACCGGGATGATCTGCCAGTAACGTCTGAAACCATTCTGGTCCTGAAGGGTTGCGGCCCAAAGGGCTATCCCGGCATGCCCGAGGTCGGCAACATGCCGATCCCGGCCAAACTGGTGAAGGAAGGCGTCCGCGACATGATCCGCATATCCGACGCCCGCATGTCCGGCACCGCCTATGGCACCGTCATCCTGCATGTCAGCCCCGAGGCACAGGCAGGCGGTACGCTGGCACTCGTCAAAACCGGGGACCGTATCCGGGTTTCTGCCAGCAACGGGGAATTGGAGTTGCTTGTCGCCGCTGAGGAGCTGGAAACCCGCCGCGCCGCGTGGCAACCGGATGATCCGCACTACACGCGCGGTTATGCGAAACTCTATGTCGACCACGTGCTGCAAGCCGATCAGGGCGCGGACCTAGACTTCCTCGTCGGCAAAGACACCCGCCTTGTGACCAGAGAGAGCCACTGATGGACCATCCAGCCACTTTTCACGATCTAAACGGCGCCTCGGTCTATATTACCGGCGGCGGCTCTGGTGTAGGGGCCGCACTGACAGACGGTTTTTTGGCCCAGGGCGCAAACGTTGCCTTTATCGGCCGCTCGGACGCCAGCGCATTCGTTGAGGAAATGCGAGACAAACATGGTCGCGCGCCGCTGTTCATGCAGGGCGACATGACGGATACCGAACTGCTGCACGCCACAATGCAAAAGGCTGCCGAGGCACATGGACCTTTGGATGTGTTGGTCAACAACGCCGCTAACGACAAGCGTCACTCGCTTGAGGAAACCACCGCCGAGTTCTGGGACTGGATGATTGAGGTGAACCTCAAGGCCTACTACTTCGCCTGTCAGGAGGCTGCGCGCCAAATGACTGGCAAAGGGGGTTCAATCGTCAACTTCAGCTCGATCAGCTACATGATGGGGAATGCGGGGTACCCAATCTATACGACGTCGAATGCCGGGATCACCGGGATGACGCGATCTTTGGCACGCGAATTGGGGCCGCAAAAAATTCGTATCAATGCGCTGGCTCCCGGATGGGTTTTGACGCAAAAGCAACTTGACATGTGGGCCACGCCGGATGACCTGGCAGCGCATTTGGAGCGCCAGTGCCTGAAAGAACACCTGACGCCCGAAGACATGATCGCACCGACATTGTTCCTGGCCTCGGATGCCAGCCGCGCGATGACCGGACAGTGCATGGCCGTCGATGGCGGCGTTGTAGTAACGGGGTAAGGCCATGAATGCAGAGTGGATAGCTGTCGACTGGGGAACATCCCAACTGCGGGCCTGGGCCTTGCAGGGCGACACCGTACTGGCGCAATCCCAGTCTGATCGGGGAATGGCCCGGCTGAGCAGAGATGCGTTTCAATCTGCCTTGCTTGACCTGATCGCCGACTGGCTAGGTCCTGAACCTGTCGACGTTGTGGCTTGCGGTATGGTCGGTGCGCGGCAAGGTTGGGTCGAAGCACCCTACTCGGCCGTCCCGTCAGCGCCGCTGCCGGATGCACCTATACGAGTACCGGGAACCGATGCGCGGATACGCGCATTTGTGGTGCCTGGTCTCAAACAGAACGCACCGCCAGACGTTATGCGCGGTGAGGAAACTCAAATATCTGGCTTTCTGGCAACCCGCCCGAACTGGGACGGGGTTATCTGCCTGCCCGGGACGCATTCAAAATGGGTTCAGATCAGCGCAGGAGAAGTCGTGAGCTTTCGAACGTTCATGACAGGTGAGATGTTTGAACTGCTCTCCGAGCAATCAGTGCTCAAGCATTCGGTCGGTGACGGCTGGGACGCCGACGCCTTCGCAGAAGCTACGGCAGACGCGTTGTCCAAACCCGAACAATTGGCTGCGCGCCTGTTCGGACTGCGAGCGGCGGATTTGTTGCACAATCAGGACAAGGGGACAGCCCGAGCCAAGTTATCCGGGCTTTTGATCGGGGCCGAGTTGGGCGCAACACGCCCCTACTGGTTGGGGCAGCAGCTGGCAATCATCGGCGCTGAAGGGATATCCCAAATCTACGCACGTGCGCTGCAACTGCAGGGCGCTTTCGTGGACACAGCTAACGCAACTCAATGCACATTGGCAGGTCTGGCACAGGCCCGCAAACTAACGAGGCAAACCGCATGAGCCGCCCCATCATCGCCATTTTGCGTGGCTTGCAACCGGCAGAAGCCGTCAATGTAGGCCATGCTCTGATCGAATCTGGTATCGACAAGATCGAGGTGCCGTTGAATTCGCCTGACCCGCTGAACAGCATTGAATCGTTGGCCAGCTCATTCGGCGATCAAGCATTGATCGGCGCTGGTACGGTTCTGACCCCCGAGCAGGTAGAGGCCGTTTCGCAAGTTGGCGGAAAGCTGATCGTTTCCCCGAATTATGACGCCGAGGTCATTGTGCGTTCTGTCGCGCTTAACATGCAAAGCTGGCCGGGCGTCTATACCCCGACCGAGGCGTTTGCTGCGCTTAAGGCTGGCGCGACGGGATTGAAATTGTTCCCGGGTGTCACCGCCGGACCAAGTGGTTTGGCCGCACTGCGACCTGTATTGCCATCGGGTACTTTGGTCTATGCCGTTGGTGGCGCTGGACCTGAGAACTTCGCCGAATGGATCAAGGCTGGAGCAGACGGGTTTGGCATCGGATCGGCCCTGTTCAAACCGGGGATGTCCGTCGCGGAAATTGCCGGTCAGGCCGAGCGGATCGTCGCTGCCTATGACGAGGCGGCTGGATGAGCTTTGTTTTTGATGATCGCCCTTGTGAGCTTGGCGAAGGACCCCTGTGGCATCCTGAACGCAAGCAACTGTTCTGGTTCGACATCATCAACAAAAGATTGATGACGCAGACCGGGGTTGAGCAACACAGCTGGCAGTTTTCGGAACATGTCTCAGCAGCAGGTTGGGTTGACCGGGATACAATAGTGATGGCCTCGGAAACCGGTCTGTGGCGGTTTGGTTTGAACAGTGGTCAAAAAGACCTGATCGTCTCGCTTGAGGCGAACAACCCGGTCACCCGCTCCAATGACGGGCGCGCAGACCCGTGGGGCGGGTTCTGGATTGGGACGATGGGTAAAAACGCCGAACAAGAGGCGGGCGCGATCTATCGGTACTGGCAGGGCGAACTACGCCTGCTTGTGCCCGAGGTCACAATCTCGAACGCGATCTGTTTTTCCTCAGACAGGTCCTGCGTCTATTACACAGATACAGTCACACAACAGGTTAGGCGCTGCTCGCTGGAGCCTGAGACGGGGTGGCCCGAAGGCAATAGCACGGTGTTTCTCGATTTGCGCGCTGATGACCTTTTTCCCGATGGCGCTGTGGTCGACGCAGAAGGCAATATCTGGATCGCCCAATGGGGGGCAAACCGTGTCGCTTGCTATGACCCGAACGGGCGGTTTCGGCATGCCGTTTCGTTTCAGGCCGCACATACATCTTGTCCCGCCTTTGGCGGCGACGATCTGACAACGCTGTTTTGCACCACTGCCCGTCAGGGGTTGGACGCAGACACTGTTGAAACACAACCAACCAATGGCATGACCTTTGGCGCATTGGACGCGGGCACAGGCCAGGCAGAACACAGAGTCCTTCTATGAAACCAGAACTTGGTGTTTGCTATTACCCGGAACATTGGCCCGAGGCCATGTGGGCCGAAGACGCGGCTCGAATGGTTGAAACTGGCATAAGCTGGGTCCGGATCGGTGAGTTTGCCTGGAGCCGAATGGAGCCGGTTCCTGGCGATCTGCAGTTGGATTGGCTGGACCGTGCAATCGAAACGCTTGGGGCGGCTGGGCTCAAGGTTGTGCTGGGGACGCCCACTGCGACGCCTCCGCGGTGGATGCTTGAGAAACACCCAGACATGCTGGCAGTGGATGTTCTGGGGAATACACGAAAATTCGGCTCACGCAGGCATTATTGTTTTAGCCACCCGGGTTATGTCCAGGAATCCGTCCGCATTGCCCGGATCATGGGCGAGCGCTATGGACGAAACCCGCATATTGCGGCATGGCAAATCGACAATGAATATGGCTGTCACGATACGACCGTCAGCTACGGCCTCGCCGCTCTGCATGCCTTTCGGCATTGGCTAAAGGATCAATACGGCAACATTGACGCACTAAACGAGGCATGGGGCAACATATTCTGGGCGATGGAGTATCGTGATTTCGACCAGATTGATCTGCCCAATATGACAGTGACCGAACCCAACCCGGCACACGTTCTGGCGTTCCGGCGTTTCAGTTCGGATCAAGTCGTTGCGTACAACAAAGCCCAGGCAGATGTACTGCGCGCATTGACCGATGCGCCTTTGTTGCACAACTACATGGGCCGAGTGCTGGATTTCGACCATTTCAAGGTTGGCGAAGATTTGGACATCGCCACATGGGACAGCTATCCAATCGGCTTCCTCTCTGACCGGCTCGAGGCGGATGAAGCGCACAAAACCGCCTTTCTTCAGCAGGGCGACCCGGACATGCAGGCATTTCACCATGACCTGTATCGCGCGGTCGGCCGTGGGCGTTGGTGGGTGATGGAGCAGCAACCCGGCCCGGTGAATTGGGCGCCATACAATCCGGCGCCACTACCCGGAATGGTTAAGCTTTGGTCGCTTGAGGCAGTGGCGCACGGCGCCGAGGTTGTCAGCTATTTCCGCTGGCGGCAGGCGCCGTTTGCGCAAGAGCAAATGCATGCGGGGCTGCTGACACCCAACAACCACCCTGCCCCGGCCCTGACCGAGGCAAAGCAGACTTCGGACGCGTTGTCAGAAATAGGCAACGTTGTGCAGACACAGGCCCAGGTGGCCATCCTGTTCGACTACGCCTCGGATTGGGCTTGGTCGACACAGCCTCAGGGCGCTGGATTTGACTATTTCCGTCTGGTTTTCTCGGCGTATCGCGCCTTGCGGCGGGCGGGCTTGTCTGTGGACTTCGTGTCCTCAACCAACATTCCGCGTGTTGGCTACAAGTTCATCCTTGCTCCGGGGATAGCCACCGTGAGCGACAATTTGGAACGTCAATTGGTGGAGGCCTGTGATCTGCTCATCATGGGTCCACGCAGCGGGGCGATCACACATGATTTCCAGATTCCCCGGGCACGACCCGGTCTGAACGGTCTGAAATGCGACGTCAATTTGGTCGAGACACTGCCGCCTAACATCCGCCGTGGCGTTGAAGGCGGCGGAGCGGTGCAACATTGGATCGACAGGGTTTCGGGGGCTGCCCCCAATTTGCTGACATTTGCAGATGGCACCCCTGCGCTTTTGGGTGAAAATCGTCTTTGGTATCTGGCAGGTTTCCCGGATGACACATTGTGGGACCGGGTCGTTGAAATGGCCGCGCGCAAAACCGAGGTGACCCTATATCCGATGCCCAAAGGGTTGCGCCGTCGCGAGACGGCCACGCATGTTTTCCTAATAAACTACAATGCGCAACCGGTCGCATGGAACGGTGACGTCGTTGACGCCTGTGACGTTGCTGTCACGCAGAAAGATGCGCCCGAAGAGGAATAACCTCTCCGGACGCACGTTTAGGATTTAACTTCGAAACCTACTGGTCAGTCTGCAGGCTGTTGGGATCGAACACGCCCCCGAAGCCACCGTTGTTTGAAGGCGGAGTTTCAGTATCTGAACTCTCCTCCTCGGCGTCCCCACCAAGAGTATTAGGCGCGAAGACATTGCCAAAACCACTGTTGTTGGATGGTTTCGGTGTGGATTGCTGCGCACCACCTTGTTCGGCTTCTTCGGCCTCACGTTTCTTACGCTGTTCTTCGCGCTGCTTGCGCAGCTCTTGAATGCGTTGTTCCGCTTCCAGGCGTTTCTGCTCTTTCACATTGGCGATGCATTGGCCGGGGTTGTAGGCCGTTGCGGTGCCAACGACAGTGATCGTCGCAACCGCAAACACAACCAGCAGGACAGCCGCCATGTTGCCAGCAAAGAAGCTGGGCAGCTTAATCTTGCCGGCCAGCTCCTCAACTGTGGCGCTCTTGCGGGCTGCGGCCACCAGTTCCTGACGCTTCAGCTTGGCTTCGTTCAACAAGGCAAAGAACACTGTCAACGCCACGATGATGAAGGCCAGAGCCGAAATGGCGGGTGTAATGCCGTAGCGCACCTTTTGGGCCAGTTCGATCGTAAGCGTCGGGTATTCACCAAAGGTGAAAGTGGTCGTGTTGTAGTTCTCGAACGAAGCGAGGAACGCCAGCACAGCAGCCGACGCGATCGCGGGACGCATGAAGGGCAACAGGATCTTGCGGAAAGCCTGAGCATGCGTTGCACCAAGGTCCAACGCCGCTTCGGTCAATGCCACATCGTAACGCTGCAGGCGCGCCACCAGAACCAACATGCAATAGCTTGCAATAAAGGTGGATTGGCCGATTACCGTCAGGAAGATACCGTTAGACAGGAAGCTATCTGCACCCAGTCCCAGCATCCGGTTGATCCGATCCCAGAACACCAAAGTCGAGATGCCAAGAACAACACCCGGGATCAGGATCGGAGCGATTATGATCGTATAGTAGGTCGCCCGCAACTTAGGCCAGATCTGGGTCAGCATCAGCGCACCGGCCAGACCCATCGCCACCGACAGAATAACCGTTCCGGCACCAATGATCAGCGAGTTCTTGATGCCGTTCAGGATACGCTGATCCTGAAACAGCTCGCCGAACCACTGGAAGGTCAGACACTCCCACGGCGTCATGCGCGGGAAGGCCGACGAATTGAAGGCCGTGACCGACATGATTACCAGTGGGCCCAGCAGGTACAGGAAGAAGATGACCAGATAGACCCAGATGCTTACACGAAGGAAGGAATTATTCATTTCCCGATATCCCCCATGTTCACCTTGAACAGGCGCATCATCGCCAGCACGAACAGGATACAGGTCACCAGAAGAACGATGGCGTAAGCCGCACCTTGCGGCCAGTCATTGTTGTCATTGAATTGCTGGTAAATCAGCTGCGTGAACCACAGACTGGACGGTCCGCCCAGGATTTGCGGCGCGGCCAGCGCACCGGCGCTTAGCATGAACACCATGGTACAGCCCGAGCTGATGCCCGGTTTGGCGTAAGGAATGACCACACGCCAGTGAATCCGCCACCATGGCGCACCAAGATCGCGCGCGGCCTCGATCTGGTTTTTATCCAGACTTTCGATCACGTTGTACATCGGGAAGATCATCAGCAGGATGTAAGCGTAACCCAGACCGGCATAGAGCGCGATGTCGTTGCGAATAAAGTCAAACGGCGTATCCCAGATGCCCAGCCCCACGAACAGGGTATTCAAAACACCGGTCTCACCAAAGATGATCCGCAGGGCAAAGGCACGTAAAATCTCGTTGATCCAGTATGGGATGATCAGCATGATCGCGAAGATGCGAATGTGGTTGCCCTTGGACTGGCCCAGATAATAGGCAATCGGATAGCAGAGGATCAGGTTGAAGACCGTCACACAGACTGCGGCCAGCAGTGTGCGAAAAAAGACCCTCAGGTCGACTGCATTATAGGACTGACTACCACCTTCGGGGCCATAGATCAGGTACTTGTAGTTCTCCAGCGTATAAACGTCCTTAGGCCCGCCAATCTCGGGCGGTGGCAGGTTCGGACGGAAGGAAAAATCCAGCATCGACAGCTGGGGCAGAATGATCAGGCCAATGGTCCAGAACAGGACAAGACCCAATATTGCGGCGCCCATGCCGATGCCGTTTCGGTTAAAGAATTCTTTCAGGAAGCCTGGCATAGTCGGCCCCCTTATTCTGCGGCCAATTCACCCGCCGGAACCAGAACCGCATTGCGGGTCTCATATTCCAACGTGATGTTTTGGCCTGTGTGGTCATCGAAGGATTGGCCGAGGTTTGGCAAGGACACCTTGATCTCTTTACCGCCGTCACCTTCGGTGAAGATGTTGAAGACGTTACCTTCGAATTCTTCGTGGTTCACCCGCGCGGTGACAAAGTGATCGCCTGACACACCATCGGCGGCGATCGCAAAAGCTTCGGGGCGAATGAACATCATGGCGTCATCACCCACTGCAAGCTTGCCTTGGTTGGCGGTCGAGATGCGTGCAACCAATTCACCAGACCGGTTCGTCGAAATCAGCGCTTCGTTCCCCATAATCTGTTTAATTTTGCCGCGAAATACGTTGTTTTCACCTACGAAAGAGGCCGCGAATGCAGTGTTGGGATCATTATAGATGGTCTTGCCATCGGCGATTTGATCGATCACGCCAGCCCGCATGACCGCGATATTGTCTGACATGGTCAGGGCTTCGCCCTGGTCGTGGGTGATATAGATGAAGGTGATGCCGACGCGCTTTTGAATCTCTCGCAGCTCGGTACGCATATGCTGGCGCAGTTTGAGGTCCAGCGCGGACAACGGTTCATCCAGCAAAAGTACATCCGGTTCTGCACATAGCGCGCGGGCGATGGCAACCCGTTGGCGCTGACCACCGGACAACTCGCTTGGCAACTTGTCACCCTGGTCGGGCAGTGCGATCATGTCCAGCAGCTCATCGGCACGCTTTCGGCGTTCTTTTGCGCTTGCGCCGCTGATCTCCAATGAGAAGGTGATATTTTCCCACACTTTCATCAGCGGGAACAAAGCGAGGTTCTGAAAAATAAGGGCGGTCGGGCGTTTGTTCGGGCCAATGCCCCGCATATCCTTGCCGCCGATCAGAACTTTGCCTTCGCTTGGTTCCAGAAAACCCGAAACTGCCCGAAGGATCGTTGTTTTGCCGCACCCCGAGGGCCCGAGAAACGAAAAGAAATCGCCCCCGTTGATGTTCACGTTTGCATCCCTCACGGCGACAAAATCACCGAAACGGATCCACAGGTTCTCAAGATCTACACCGACCCCTGCACTCATTTTTGGTATCTCCGTCAGGTACGGTCCGTGACCGCACCGAAATAGCGTCCGTCACGCCGTTGTGGCGCGCGGGTTGATAGCCCTCCGCACAGTGGCGGAGGGCACCTTGTCAAAGCAATCAGGCGCTTTTGAACTTGTTGACGAACTCGGTCCGAGTTTCGGCATACCACGGAGCCTCAGCAGGCCATGGGTTCAGGTTTGCCAGAGAGTCGCCCGGATAGGCCTCGGCGAAGTTCTTCTTGTAAGTGTCGCCCGCATATTGGTCGGCGCCCAGAACTGGCGAGTTGTAGCCGTGGCTGTCGATGGCGACACCAGCAGGCTTGGCCTGATAGGCGAAATCGATGAAGGCATAAACCTGGTCGATGTTCTGCGCCCCGGTCGGCATCGACATACCGTCGACCCATGCCATCGCACCTTCGACCGGAGCCTGATAGTGCACCGGCTCACCAGCTGATTTCAGCGCCAGCGGCGGACCATCCCAAGTCTGGCCGACAATAACGCCTTCGTTCAACAGGCCGTTTTTCTGGGTGTCTGCGTCGTTCCAGATCAGCTTGATCCGGTTCTTCCGCTCGACGCACCAGTCGGTGATCTGACCCCAGACCTTGCGCATGGTGTCTTCGTCGCCGTACGCGGCCCAGACAGAGCCAGGCTCCATCTCACCAGAGGCTTCCATATACAGACCCGCACCCAGCATCATCGAATGCGCGCGGCCCATGGTCTTGCCTGCGTTTGCTTCGGACCAGACGTCCCCATAGGACGGGGCATCTCCTTCGGGCAGCCACAGGTCGGTGCGGTAGGCAATACCTTCTGTACCCCAGATATGCGGCAGCCAGTGCACTCCGCTGTCACCAAAGTTCCAAGCGTCGGTGCCGATCTGCGCCATCGCAGGGTTCACCAGATCAATCGGAACCTTGTTCATGTCGAAGGGCTGCAACAGTTCCAGCGGCCCCCACTGCAGCGAGCGGTTGTTCGTCGGCGATACGATGTCAAAGCCTTGGCCTTTGGTGGCCTTCATCTTGTTGATGATTTCTTCGTTCGACCCGATACCGGTATAGTTCACCTTGATTCCGGTCAGAGTTTCAAACTCTTGCAGGAATGCGGGCGGCAGATAGTCCGACCACATCAAAATGTTGATTTCACCCGAAGATGCCAGCGCGCTTTTGCTGTAAAGCGGTGCTGCCAGTGCTGCTGCGCCCGCGCCTTTCAGGACCGAGCGTCTGGAAACGGTTTTCCGTTCAGCCATATTTTAGTTCTCCCGTTATTGGACTGTGTTGTTTTGTTATTATGGTTGCCACGCTAGAACTTTGCGGGGGCATTGTCAGGCCAAAAGTGACGGATTGGCAATTTCGTATGTCCAGATTGCGATTTAATCTAGCAAATATGGCTAGTTAACCCCTGGGTCCGCAGTCACATATTGAGACCGAAGCAGCCTATTTCTGCAACGTTTCTTAAGAAATTAACACAGTTGCCCGTCCGGTCCGGGACCAGATTTTGGGCCGCAATCCAATTGGGGAAAAGCGGGTTCTGTCATGCCAGACCGAAAGAACTCTCGTCAAAAACAGTCAAAAACTGCATGCATTTGGTAATGCACACAGACCTCGGGACTTACCACTGCGGGGCACAGACAACGTTCCAATCTGTGCAGTAAGTGGCATTCGCGCACTGTGCCGCACTTTTCGATCATCATGCGCCGCTCGCGGTCATTTCCTCATAGACAGGCCCTGGTGAAACAAGTGAACCTTGCCCGGATCTGCCGAAACGGCAACGGTTTGGCCCCGCATGTTTTTTTGGACCCCCGGCAGTTTTGCGATTGTGGGATCCTCCCCGTCTTTGGCGGCAAAATACAACAGCGTGACCTCGCCAAGGGCTTCGGTAAAGTCCACAATCCCTTCCATAATCGGATTGCTTTCAACGGGGTGAAAGTCTTCGGGACGCACTCCGATATTTACCTGTTTACCCTCGTCAGCTGCATCGGTTGGGATGCTGGTCACCGCGGTCCCACCACCATCCAGTTTTACGACGGTGCGCTCACCAGTCTGCGTGATGACACCCGGCAAAAGGTTCATTGCAGGTGAGCCAATAAATTGCGCGACAAACTCATTGTCAGGCGTTTCATACAGTTCGAGAGGGGTGCCGACCTGCGCGATCCCCTTGTTGGCCAGGACGACAATCCGGGTGGCCAATGTCATCGCCTCGACCTGATCGTGGGTGACGTAGACCATCGTGCTATCCGGCATCGCCTCTTTCAGGCGTGCGATTTCGATGCGGGTCGCGACGCGCAGCGCCGCATCAAGATTGGAAAGAGGCTCATCAAACAGATAAACTTTTGGGTCGCGCACGATCGCCCGGCCGATTGCAACCCGTTGCCGCTGACCACCGGAAAGGGCCTTAGGAAGTCGGTCCAGAAACGGTTCCAACTGTAGGATACGAGCTGCGCGGTCAACTGCTGCGTCGACCTCGTCCGATGGCATTTTGGCGATCTTCAATGCAAAAGCCATATTCTCGCGCACCGTCATGTGCGGATACAGGGCATAGCTTTGGAAAACCATCGCAATGCCCCTTTGCGCGGGCGGTACATCGTTCATCACCTGACCTTCGATCTCAAGCGTTCCGCCCGAAATCTTTTCTAATCCCGCAATCATGCGCAGCAACGTAGATTTTCCACAGCCAGAGGGCCCGACAAAAACGATCAGTTCACCGCGTTCGATGTCCAAGTTGATGTTTTTGAGCACATCGACGTTGCCATAGGTCTTTGCCACATCCGTGAGATTGAGTTCCGACATGGCTTACTCCTTTTCGCGCATCATCAAACAGAATTGAGCCGCGTCGAGGGTGATTGTCCCCGCCCCTTCGACGCCGCCCAACTCTTGCCCGATTGCCTGCCAGTTACCGTCGGGCAGTGTGATTTCCGCGCTGTCAGATCCAAGATTGAATGCGCAGAATATCTGTTGGACATTGTCCTCACGCAGGAAGGCAAGGATCGGTCCAGACTGCGCCATCTCGCGCTGTTGGCCTGACATCAATGCGGAATGCGCGTGGCGTAGCGCAATGGCACGGCGATAATGTTGCAGCATGGAGTTTGGGTCTTGCTCTAACCTGTCTACTGCACGCTCGGCCTGCGTTTGGCTGACGGGCAGCCAGGGGGCACCAGTACTGAAACCCGACTGTTCGTCCTGCGCTGCCCATACCATCGGGGTACGACAACCATCACGGCCCTTGAACTCCGGCCAGAATTCTATGCCGTAAGGGTCCTGCAGATGTTCAAACGGTACGTCCGCCTCGGGCAGACCAAGTTCTTCGCCCTGATACAGGCAAGACGATCCGCGCAGGCACATCATCAGCACCGCGTGCTGACGGATGGCCGCATCGTCCAGCGCCCACCGTGTCGCGTGGCGCTGGACATCATGGTTCGAAAATGCCCAGCAAGGCCATGCATCGCCAGCCTTTTCTTCCAACTGATCAAACACCTGCTTGGCGTACGCGGCGGTCAAAGCGCGTTTTTCGAGAAACTCAAAAGCATAACACATATGCATGCGTTTATCGCCGCTGGTGTACTCGCCCATGATCTCAAGACCGCGCTGCGCGTCGCCAACCTCGCCCAAACAAGCGCGGCCTTCGTATTCGTCCGTTAGTGCACGCAACCGCTCGAGGAAGGCGATGTTTTCCGGCTGGCTTTTGGAATGAAGGTGATCCTGATGGTTATAGGGGTTCACCATCGGCGCGATCGAGGCATTTCGCTGATCCATCGGCAGGCCAGGGTTGTCGCGCAGTTGTTTGTCGTGGAAATAGAAGTTGATCGTGTCCAGACGGAAACCATCAACGCCCAAGTCCAGCCAGAACCGTGCAACATCCAGCAATGCATCCTGCACGTCCGGGCAATGGAAGTTCAGATCCGGCTGCGACGTCAGAAAGTTGTGCAGATAATATTGCAGGCGTCGGGAATCCCACTGCCATGCGGACCCACCAAAAATCGACAGCCAGTTGTTTGGCGGCGTGCCGTCGGGCTTGGGATCAGCCCAAACATACCAATCGGACTTGGCATTTTCGCGATTGGATCGGCTCTCCTTGAACCATAGGTGCTGATCCGACGTGTGCGACAACACGAGGTCGATCATCACCTTCAGCCCAACTGAATGCGCCTGATCCAGGAGATACTTAAAGTCCTCCATGCTGCCAAACATCGGATCAACATCACGGTAGTCGCTGACATCGTATCCAAAGTCCTTCATCGGCGATTTGAAGAATGGCGAGATCCAGATGGCATCGACGCCAAGCGAAGCGATGTAACCAAGCCTTTGGGTGATACCCCTGAGGTCTCCGATACCATCGCCGTTGCTGTCTTGAAAGCTGCGCGGATAGATCTGGTATATCACTCCGCCCCGCCACCAATCGGCGGACGCTTTGGTTGCTTTATGTAGTTCTACGGTGTTCTGCACGTTCATCAGACGCCTCTACTTGACGGACCCGGCCAACAGACCGCGGACCAGATATTTTTGCATTGCGAAGAAAACAATCAGCGGGACGATGATCGAAACAAAGGCCGCTGTGGCAAGGATTTCCCAATTCCCACCGCGCGTGCCTAAAAGCTCAACGATGCGGTTGGTCATGACAGTGGTCTGTCCGGATGCGTCGATCAGGAACACCTTGGCGACCAGCAAGTCATTCCACGTCCAGAGAAACTGGAAGATCGCAAAAGACGCCAACGCTGGAAAGCTGAGCGGCAAGATCAACTTGATAAAGATCTGAAACTCGGTCGCGCCATCGACCCGCGCGTTTTCGATCAGATCGCGGGGCAGACCCGCCATGTAGTTACGCAAAAGATAAATCGCCAGCGGCAACCCGAACCCGGTGTGTGCCATCCAAACCCCCAGATATCCTTTGCCAATCCCGATATTTAGGTGGAATTTCAGCAACGGGATCAGGGCCAGTTGCAGCGGGACAACCAACAGGCCAACGACAGCCGCAATAATCAAAGCGCGCCCGGGGAAATCCATCCAAGCCAGCGCGTAGGCTGCAAAAGCCGCCACGAGAATCGGAATGATCGTTGCCGGTATCGTCACGGTCAACGTGTTGAAAAATGCGCGTCCCATACTGTCGGTGCTGTCTTCTGCCAGAAGAACCTTGTGATAATTGTCTAAAGTAAACTCAGGCGGCAATTCTGCAGTTACAAAAACACGCGATCCGCGGCTGCCGGTGAACTCGTCCGGGTTCTCCATGCGGTAATTCCCTGCGGCATCTACGGTGATTGTGCCGCCCTTTCGCAGCTCAGCTGTTTCGCCGGGGGCAAAGGCATCAATCGCGCGAGAGCTGATCCCCCATTTTGAGATTGTCGCCTTCGTCCCTTCGTCAAACAGATTGCCTTCGATCACGTACAGCCCGTTTTCGAGTACCTGGGTATCCGGGGCAGCGCTGCGCAGTGTCAGGTTCTGCTCGGACGGAAACAGCGACCGCCACCAGCCGCTGGTTGCGATTTGATCCGCTGTCCGAAAAGACGAGATCAAAAGACCCAGAGTTGGCACAACCCACAGCACCACCAAAAAGAGGACCGAGGCATGGACGACCCAGCGAAGGGCGGGTTTGGTTCCTGCAATATCGCTCATGACCCTACTCCATCTCTTTCCGCGCGTTGCGCACATTCCAGACAAGGATTGGAGCCACTAAGAGCATGATCACCATGGCCGAAGCCGACCCGACGCCCCAGTCGTTGGCGCGGAACAGCTTGTCATACATGTAGTTGGCCAAGACCTGCGTTTCCCACTGGCCATTGGTCATTGCAAAAACGATGTCAAAGACCTTGAGGACGGTGATCGTAATCGTGGTCCAGACGACAAGGATAGTGGTTTTGATCTGCGGCACTTTGATCCGGAAAAATATCTGAAACGGATTAGCCCCATCCAGAATTGCGGCCTCAATCGTTTCCTCGGGGATTCCGCGCAGGGCGGCCGATAGGATAACCATGGCAAAACCGGTTTGGATCCAGATGAGGACAACCATCAGCAAAAAGCTGTTCCAGAACGGTATCGTCAGCCACGTCTGCGGCTCGGTCCCGCCAAAGAAAATATAGAGCGCATTGAGCATGCCAATCTGATCTTGTTCAGCCGGACGAGTGTCATAGACCAGCTTCCAGATAACCGATGCGCCCACGAACGAGATCGCCATTGGCATAAAGATCAGCGACTTGGCGAGATTGCCCCAACGAATGCGGTCAGTCAGCTGTGCCACCAACAGGCCAAAGGCCGTCGACATTGCAGGCACAATGATCAGCCAGAACATGTTGTTGCGCATCGCTTCCCAAAACTTGGGCTCTTTGGCCATCTGGATATAGTTGTCCAGCCCAACCCATTTGTAGCCGCCGCCCGGGACACGATCAGTCAGTGACAGGCGCAGGGTTTCGACAACCGGATAGGCCAGATACAAGCCCAAAGCAGCCAGCGCTGGGAACAGAAACAACCAAGGCCGGATCATGTTCGCGCGGTTGATATTGCGGCCAGCATTCGGCCCCCGAGGCGGGAAAAGAACTCTGTCCAGAAACTGATTGGATAGATAGAAATAGCCCACGCAACCTGACACGCCGATGGCGATGGTCAGCAGGCCTTGAAATGCCGGATGCATGCCGCTCTCCCTTGCGACGATGGGTTCGGGCAACCCGACAGAGCGGGTTGCCCAATCTCAGACGCTTTAGTCCAGCGCGTCCCACGAGGACTGGATTTCGTCGGCGACGTCCTGGGCAGGTGTTCCGCCCGTATAGTCGACCATTCCAGTCCAGAAGGTGCCTGCACCCACGCCGCCCGGCATCAGGTCGGAGCCGTCAAACCGGAAGGTGGTGGCCCCCAGAAGAATGTCGTTCATCTTCTTCAGCGTTGGGTCTGAGAAGACCGAGGTATCGACGCCTTTGTGCGGCGTCAGGAACCCGGTCAGAGCCATCCAGGCTTCGTGCGCCTCGGGCGTTTCCAGGTATTTCATCAGCGCATGCGCGCCTGGGCTGTCATTGGTAATGGCCCAAACTGTGCCGGCCCCAAGGACCGGGCTGCCGAGGTCTTTGCCTTCATAGGCCGGGAAGTAGAAGAAGTCAGCATCCTCGCCCACAACCGTACCTTCGGGGAAGAAGGCGGGAATGAACGAGGCCTGACGGTGCATGTAACACTGCGGAGGCGAGCTGAACATGCCCTTCGGGCTGTCACGGAAGTCAGTCGTTGCAACCGCACCGGCTCCGCCGGCCACGTAATCATCGTTGCGCGCAAACGCTCCGAATTCTTCAATAGCGGCGACAACCTTAGGGTCGTTAAATTTCAATTCGTTGGCGACCCAGGCGTCATAATCTTCGGGCGGCAACGTGCGCAGCATCATGTCTTCAACCCAGTCAGTCGCTGGCCAACCGGTCGCTCCGCCGGACCCCAGCCCGATGCACCATGGCGTTTCGCCATCCGCAACGATCTGATCAGTCAGCGCCTTCAGCTCTTCCATTGTGGTCGGGATTTCATAGCCGGCGTCTTCAAAGTTCTCCGGCACAAACCAAACCAGCGATTTCACGTCGACCTTGTAGAAAAACCCATACAGATGGTCTTGCCCGTCCGGGCCCTGATAGGTTCCCAGATCCACCCACGACTGACCGGCCGCATAGTTGTCGCGAATCCAATCCGCAGTTCCTTCACTCAGGGGTGTCAGGAATCCCGCCTTGGCCATATCTGATGCCAGACCGGGTTGGGGAAACACTGCTACGTTGGGCGCCGATCCGGCTTCGGCATCAATTCTGATCTGCTGCTCAAAGCTGTCCGAGCCGACATAGCTGTACTCATGCCCGGTCGCTGCGGCAAAGCCGTCCAAAACCTTTTCGACATTTTCCTGATCAGGCCCCAGCCACGGACCGAACACGGTGACCTTGTCGGCATACGCCGCGCCCGCCATCAGGGCGAACGTGGCCGCGCCTGCATAAAGCGAGTGTTTCATGAAGTTTCCTCCCAACTTTGCTCGCGCCTTTGAGACTCATTTTCAAAGCGCTTTGGATGACGCACTTTATCCGCTAACATTCAATTTTTGTCAATAATCTGTTTACTGATGCCCATATTATTAATATTCAGGGCTGTGTCAGAAAGATATGGCAGTCGGGCGGGAAGCGCCTGCAAATCTGCAAATGATCAAATTTGAAGGCGCTTTGAGGCGAAGATGAATCTAAAGCAGCTCTCAGAAATCCTTGGTTTATCTCAAACCACTGTCAGTCGCGCGCTGAATGGTTACCCCGAGGTGAACGAGGATACGCGCCTGCGCGTCCAAGCCGCCGCTGCCAAGCACGGGTATCGGCCGAACAGCCGGGCCAAGGGATTGGCAACAGGGCGCTCGATGGTGATTGGGCACGTGATTCCCTCCTCATCCCAGCATGAAATGGTAAACCCGATTTTTGGTGATTTTGTCGCCGGTGCTGCACGCAAGTATTCGGATCATGGATATGACATGATGTTCACCAATGCAGATGACACCTCGATCGAGGAAGCTTATCGCAGTCTTTTCCAGCGTGGCGCGGTCGATGGTATTGTTTTGCAAGGCCCCAAAGTCAACGAGCATCGGATCGAGGTCCTGACCAGAATGGGCGTGCCCTTTATCGTTCATGGCAGATCGACCGGGGTAGACGTGCCCTATGACTGGATCGACGTGAACAACAAAAGTTCGTTCCTGCGCGCCACCCGGTTTCTGATCGACCTTGGGCATCGTCGCATTGCCCTGATCAACGGGCTTGAGGATATGGATTTCGCTCAACGTCGCCGCGACGGATATCTAGAAGCCTTGCATGAGGCAGGTCTGTCCCCCGACCCGGAATTGATGCGCAGCGCCGAGATGACCGAGGTTTATGGTCACCATGAAACCCGCGATATGCTTCGCCTGGATGACCCGCCTACGGCCATCCTGACAGCCTCCATGATTTCCGCGATTGGTGTGCGCCGTGCACTCAACGAAGCGGGGTTGAAGATGGGTATGGATGTCTCGGTCATCGCCCATGACGACGACTTATCTTACCTCAAGAACGGTCAGGACGTACCGATTTTCACCGCTACACGATCGTCTGTACGTAGGGCCGGAGAAATGGCGGCTGAAATGCTGATCGAACGTATCAAATCTCCGGAAGACCCGGTGAAAACTAGATTGCTGGAGGCCGAACTGGTAGTTGGCGGCTCAACCGGCCCCGCCCCAAACAGGTTCTGAAAAATGAAATATACACGCTCAGACTTCCCCAAAGATTTTCTCTTTGGTGTCGCAACCTCGGCTTATCAAATAGAAGGCCACGCACAGGGTGGCGCGGGGAAAACCCATTGGGATAGCTTTGCCGCTTCACCCGGAAACGTGGTGCGAAACGAGAATGGAGATCTGGCCTGTGACCACCTGAACCGTTTTCCACAGGATTTCGATCTGGTGCGGGACGCGGGTTTTGATTGCTACCGGTTCTCGACAAGCTGGGCGCGCGTTTTGCCTGAAGGGCGTGGCCCGGTAAATCAGGCAGGTCTGGATTATTACGACCGGCTTGCCGACGCCTTGTTGGAACGCGGCATTCGGCCCTGTGCGACCCTTTATCATTGGGAATTGCCTTCTCCGCTTGCTGATCTGGGCGGCTGGCGCAACCGGGATATCGCAAGCTGGTTTGCCGATTTCACCGAGGTCATCATGGGCCGCATCGGCGACCGTATGTACAGCGTCGCCCCAATCAATGAGCCATGGTGTGTCAGTTGGCTGAGCCATTTTGAAGGACATCACGCGCCTGGAATGCGCGACATCCGCGCCACGGCTCGCGCGATGCACCATGTTCTGCTGGCTCATGGTCGCGCGACCGAGGCGATGCGGGGCCTCGGGATGTCGAACCTGGGCGCTGTGTTCAATCTGGAATGGGCCGAGCCCGCTGATGCCAGCCCCGCCGCGCGCAAGGCGGCTGAGCTTTATGACGGGATCTACAACCGGTTTTTCCTAGGTGGTGTGTTCGAAAAAGCCTATCCGCAAAATGTTCTGGAGGGGTTGGAACCTCATCTTCCATCCGGCTGGCAAGACGACTTTGACACCATTGGTGCACCCGTCGATTGGTGCGGTCTGAACTACTATACCCGCAAACTGATCGCGCCTGCCGATACCGCATGGCCAAGCCTGGAAGAAGTACCCGGCCCGCTTCCCAAAACACAGATGGGGTGGGAGATTGAACCCGATGCCCTGACGCGCTTTCTGACCCGTACGGTGCGCGATTATACCGGCGACTTGCCGATTTATGTCACCGAAAACGGCATGGCGAGCCCGGAACGCCAGCAAGATGACGACCGCATTGACTACCTCAACAAACACCTTGGTGCCGTTCAAAACGCGCTGGACGACGGCGTTCCAGTCAGGGGCTATTTCATCTGGTCCTTGTTGGATAACTACGAGTGGTCCTTTGGCTATGAAAAGCGGTTCGGGTTGGTTGATGTAGATTTCAATACGCTCGAGCGGACGCCAAAAGCCTCGTACAACGCGCTGAAATCGGCCTTGTCCGGTGGGCCTGTTTCTCTGCCGATGGCTCAGCCTGCCGGAACAATGCACGAGCACTGGAATCTTGTCGCGGACATCGGTGGCACAAACACGCGACTGGGTGTCATCTCGAATGGGCAACTGACGGACCTTCGCAAATACCCAACCGGGTCGCTGCCAGAGCTTCTGGATGCTTTCCACAGCCTGCGCGACGAGATTGGCACCGACCCACGCGCCGTCGTCGCGGCCGGAGCAGGTCCGGTCAAAGACGGGACAATCCGCCTGACAAATGCGCATCTTGATTTGTCCGAAAGCGACATCGGCAAGGCAACAGGCGCGCAACACACCTTTGTTATCAATGACTTCACCGCGGCCGCCTGGTCGGTCGCCGAAATCACCGGTGACCATGTCGAGGTCCTGCAAGGGGCTGAGACACCGCCGGTCGGAACCCGGCTGGTTGTGGGCCCCGGCACTGGCCTAGGCGTAGGCGCATTGCTGTATTCCCAGGGGCGATACCATACCGCGTCGGGCGAAGGAGGCCATGTCGGACTGTCCCCACGCCACGAGGATGAGGTCGAAGTCTTCAAAGCGGCGCGCCATATTGCGCCCGAATGCTTCTTTGATGACAGCCTAGTGCTCGAAGCGGAAATGTTCCTTAGCGGAACCGGCCTTCCCATTCTGTACCAAGCCGCCAGCATGGCCGCTGGACAGTCCGATGCTCCAAGGCGCAGCGCCAAGGATATACTGCAGGACGCGCTGGCGGAATCCGACCCGATTGCGGTCAATACTGCGCATATGTTCAAAACCCACCTTGGGGCTATTATGGGCGATCTGGCTGTCGCCTACATGCCGACAGGAGGTGTTTTCCTTGTGGGTGGCGTCGCCGAGAAAAACCGGTGGCTGTTCAAGGATGCGTTCCGGGATGCCTTTAACGCCGGTGGGCGTTTCAGTGACTTGCGGCGTTCAATGAACCTGTATGTGTCCGAGCAAGATGAATTTGGCATTGTTGGCGCTAACAATTTCTGTAAAAGTGCGCTCGCGCGGTAAACTGGCCGCCTGACCTGATTACAGAAAGGACCACGGCATGATTTTGTGCTGCGGTGAAGCCCTGATCGACATGATCGCCGAGCCAACCGTTTCTGGGTCGCGCGGTTTCGTACCCCATTCCGGTGGTGCCGTCTTCAACACAGCCATTGCTTTGGGTCGGCTGGGCGCGCCGGCAGGTCTGTTGACAGGCTTATCGACAGATATGTTCGGACAGCAACTGGCAGACGCGCTGCAAGCCAGCCATGTGGAAGCAAGCCATTTGATCCGATCGGATCGCCCCACGACACTGGCCTTTGTGCAGCTAGTGGACGGCCATGCCACCTACAGCTTTGTCGACGAAAACTCGGCTGGGCGCATGTTGATGCCTGAGGACATGCCAAAACAGCTGCCTGCTGTATCCGCCTTGTATTTTGGTGGGATCAGTCTTGCTTGTGAACCCTGTGCGGACGCCTACGCGGCCCTGCTGGAGCGCCACGGATCAGACCGGGCAGTCATGTTGGACCCAAACATCCGACCCGGATTTATCAAGGATCAATCACGGTATCGTACACGATTGAACCGTATGATCGCTCAATCTGATATCGTGAAAGTCTCGGACGAAGATCTGGACTGGATAGTTCCAGGGCCTGAAACACTGGCCGAGAAAGTCCCACTACTCCTGCAAGCAGGACCTTCCGTAGTTATCGTAACACGCGGCAGTGATGGGGCGTCGGGATATCTGGTGGACGGGTCCGAAACTTCGGTGCCTGTCAAAGCGGTCGAGGTGGTCGATACGGTGGGTGCCGGTGACACGTTCAACGCCGGTGTCCTTGCTGAATTGGACCGAACAGGTCGATTGACCAAGTCCAATCTGCGGACGTTAGGCCAGGACAACTTGCGCGCGGCGTTAGCCAAAGGTGCAGACGTCGCCGCCATCACCGTTTCCCGCGCTGGCGCAAACCCGCCCTGGGCGCATGAACTTTGACCCCCTGAGGGACCGAGATGAAAAGATCAGATATCAACAACATCAAAACCGAAGCCGAGGCCTTCATTCGCTCGTTCGGGGCCGTCCTGCCCCCCTTTGCCAACTGGTCGCCGGAACAAATGCGCAGCGCACAGGCACAAGGCATCCGTGACCGCGGTCTCGGGTGGGACATCACCGACTATGGTCAAGGCCGTTTTGATGAGCTCGGCCTGTTCCTATTTACCCTGCGCAATGGCGATGTGCAGGATCTGAACAAAGGTCGCGGGATGCTTTATGCAGAGAAGCTTTTGGTTTCTCGGGACAAGCAACTCTCCCCGATGCATCGCCATATCATTAAGGCCGAAGACATCATCAACCGGGGCGGCGGCGATCTGGTCATGGAGATTTATGCCTCGGACCCGGACGGCGGTATAGACCGGGATAACCCGGTGGTTGTTCCCAGCGACAACTGCCCTGTCACCATCAAACCTGGTGAGTTGCTGCGGCTGAAACCCGGTCAGAGCGTAACCCTGATGCCGGGTATCTGGCATGCATTCTGGGCGGAACAGGGCGACTGCCTGATTGGCGAAGTGTCAACTGTCAACGATGACCGGACCGATAATGTATTCGAGGATCCCATTCCGCGCTTTGCAACGATTGAAGAAAACACAAAGCCCGATTTCTTGCTGGTATCAGACTATTGATAAACGGATAGCGCGTGCGCCGGCTTGATCACATCCGGGCCGGGTGCTGATCGCTGCATCGGGATAACACCCTTTCCCGAATTCAAAAAATCGAATTAACATGGCCCTCGACAAAGGAAAAAGTCGCGAGCCTGATTTTTGCGCGACCATCGAAGGACCCAAGTGATGGTAACCAAAGCACAGCTAGAAGCCGAAGTCGCAGAGTTGCGGCGTCAACTGGCCGAACAATCCAGCGCACGAGAAAGCATCTCAGATTCGAACAACGGCAAACAAGCTGATCCACACAAATCGATGACGGACGGAATTGTCGAAAGCCTGGATGAGTGGTCAACGCAATTAGAAGAAGTCATGACAGAGCTTGAGGAGTTTCCACATAAAAGGCCGATCCTATTCGCCCTTGGGATTTTCACACTTGGCTATCTTCTAGGCCGTTCCCGGTAGGAGCCCGAACATGAACCGCATTTCACGCAACATTTCGATCATCCTGCGAGCCGAGCGTCTTATTGCTCAAAGGCAACTGTCCGTCGCGGCGAAACGCACAGGCTTTTACGCTGCTGCCGGGTTAGCCGTTGGGCTTGCCGTAATCATGCTGAACGTCGCCGGGTTCTTTTGGCTGTCCGAGACCATGTCAAAGTCTCTGGCCGCGATCATAGTGGCCGGGGTGAACCTTGTTCTGGCCGTGATCCTCGCACTGGTCGCAAGTTCCATGACCGCCGAAAGTGACACTTCGGCTGCCGTCGAATTGCGGGATATGGCGCTGCACGACATCGAGGACGAAGTCCGGGACAACTTCGCCGAAGCGCGCAACACAATCGTCGGCCTAAAGCGCGATCCGATCGGGATGCTGTCACCCGATATTATCAGCACGGTTCTAGGCGTTCTGCTCAGATACGCGCGACGTGGAAAAAACAAACCGGATTAGAAGCGATCATGCCATTCTCGCCGCTGCACGCGCGATCACCATCTCTTCGTTTGTGGAAATAGCCAGAATACGCACCCGGCTGAAATCAGTGGACAGAACCGTAGCGTTGTCGGCATTTCGGTTCGGGTCCATATCAATCCCGATCCAGCGCATCCCTTCGCAAACCATCTGACGGATACGGGCGGCATTTTCACCGATGCCTCCGGTAAAGACCAAAGCGTCGATGCCTTCCAGTGCGGCAGACAAGGCGCCCAGTTCACGGCGGATGCGGAAGACATAATACTCAATCGCCTTGCGCGCGTCCGGAGTGTCAGCAGCCAACAGGGTGCGCATGTCCGAGGACATGCCGGACAGGCCAAGCAAGCCGGACTTTCGATAGAGAAGCTCAGCGATTTCGTCTGCCTCCATCCCTTCTTGCTGCATCATGTAAAGCACGACCCCCGGGTCCAATTGCCCGCTGCGGGTGCCCATGGGCAGACCGTCGAGCGCCGAAAATCCCATGGTCGAGGCCACGGCCCGGCCACCCGACACCGCACACATCGACGCGCCATTTCCCAAATGCGCAATGACGACGCGACCGTCGTACAAACCCGGCGCAATTTCTTTCAGCTTTTGCGAGACGTAGTCATAGCTCAGCCCGTGAAACCCGTATCTGCGAACGCCCTTTTCGTAGAATCTTTGAGGCAATGCGAAGGTATCATTCACCCAAGGGTGTGTCCTGTGAAACGCGGTATCGAAGCACGCAATCTGGGTGGTACCCGGAAAGGCTGCCGCGGCCGCCTTGATACCCGCAAGGCTGTAGGGTTGGTGCAAAGGCGCGAAGGGAATGAAACCGCTTAGCGTATCAAAGACGTGCTCGTCCACCACGACAGGTTCCGAATAGACTGGCCCGCCGTGAACGACGCGGTGGCCCACGGCCCGGACGTGAATGTCCGGCAGGTATTCGCGGGTAAGTTCAAGAAACGCGCTGATGGCCTCGTCATGTGTTTTGGCTCCAGACAACTGACGGTCGACAGACCGCCCCCCTGCTGATTGGGCCAACAAGCGCGGTGCATCCCCCAACCGCTCGATCTGACCGCGCCAGCGCATACTGGGACGTCGGTCCTCGACCAGTTCGTAAAGCGCGAATTTCAACGAGGACGACCCGGCATTCAGCGCCAAAACATGTTCAGCCATGGATTTTGCTTTCATTAGCAATTGCATGCAGCGCCGCGACAGCACAAGACGCCAGCCGCGAAGCATCATCATCTGCCCGAGATGTCAGGATAATCGGTGCCGCAGCACCTATCACAACGCCGGCAGCCTCGGCATGAGAGATATATGTCAGCTGTTTGGCTACCATGTTGCCGGCTTCGATATTCGGAACAACCAGAATGTCTGCGACCCCCGCGACTGGTGAGGTGATGCCTTTTGTCCGCGCCGCGTTCAGATCAACCGCGTTGTCCATGGCCAAAGGACCATCGACCAGCCCGCCGGTGATCTGCCCACGCTCGGCCATTTTCGACAACAGCGCGGCATCGACAGACGACGGTAAATGCGGGTTGATGGTTTCAACCGCTGATAAGACACCAACCTTGGGCATCTCGATGCCAATAGAATGCGCAAGATGGATGGCATTCTGAACAATGTCGGCCTTGGTTTCGAGATCCGGAGCGATATTCACCGCCGCATCAGTAACCATGATGGGCCGGGACATGCCCGGCACATCCATAACGAACACATGCGACAAGCGTCGCCCGGTCCTCAGGCCGTTTTCGCGGCGAAGAACGGCGCGTAACAAGACATCCGTGTGCAAATGACCCTTCATCAGCATCCGGGCCTTACCTTCAACGACAAGCCCGACCGCGCGTTGGGCAGCCACTTCGTGGTCTCGCGCTTCAATGATTTCAGCTCCGGACAAATCGGCCCCAAGCTGGGCGGCAGCGGCGGTGATTTTGTCCGGATCGCCAACCAAAATCGGAGTAATGATGCCGTTTTCCAACGCGAGTAATGCCCCGCCTAGCGAATTCGGCTCTTCCGGGGCGACGATCGCTGTGGGCATCGGGTCCAAAGGACGTACCCTTTCCAACAAAGCGTCGAAATGCCGGTGACGCTGAACGATCAGTCCCGGCACCTCGACCGAGTCGAAGGTCAAATGCCGCGACGGTGGCGTGACCTGTACGGTACCGCTCAGGATCAATGCGTTATCCCCGACCCGGCGCACCTCGGCGGAACAGGTCAGGTCGCCGTCTTCACGCTTTTCGGTAACAGCCACAAAGGCGGTCAGTTCTTCGCCCGCCATAACCGGAGCATGAAAACTCAGGTCCGCCCGACGTGTTTGCGTACCGGCCCCCGGTAAGATGTTTCCAATGACTGCAGCCACCAGACCCGCGGGCCACAAGGCGGGCGCGACAGCCTCGGGGTGTCCATCTCCATCTCCGTCATAGGCCGCCAGATTCAGCGGGTTGTGGTCACCCGAAGCCGAGGCAAACGCGTACAAGTCGTCCACGGTGCACAATCGGGTGACCTGCGCCTTGTCGCCTACTTTCAATTGAGAATAGGTTCTGTTTTCTTGAATTTTCATCTCGTCCGGCTTTGTTTTTGAATGCGTGTTCGTCGTTTCAAACATTGGATGTGCGGCCCCCCGGAACCAGAACATATCCACCTTTGCCCCTACATTTCTGCGACGCAGCGTAGTCAGATCGTTGGCAAATGACAAATGACCTCTGTGCGTGGGGCGCTGAGTATTATCGCTTGACCCAAAATCGGAACTCGGGCAAGCATCACCGCGATGGTTCCCTGTGGTTCGCCAAGGGATGAAAAGGGAATACGGTGAGGTAGCCAACAAGCGCCAAGTCCGTGACTGCCCCCGCAACTGTAAGCGGTGAGCGACGCCAAATACCCACTGACCCCAAATGGGTCGGGAAGGATGGCCAAGCCACGACCCGCAAGTCAGGAGACCTACCATCCGATGTTCAACCAACCCGGGGCGGGGCGTCCTGGAAGGAGGCTTTATGACACGTCTAAGACGTGATGGCATGATTGGTACCTTCTGTCCGCGCTTGGCAACAGGCGGAGTGGGCCATGTCGATCAGTCCTGATCATTTCCTTCTGATTTGCGAGACCTGCGAGGGTTCTGACCGGGCGGATTCATTGCGCGCTGCGCTTGCAAACAAGCTTCCATCCAGTTTTGACATCCAAAGCGTTTCCTGTATGGCCGGTTGCGGTCGTCCCACAACCGTCGGGTTTCAGGCATTAGACAAAGCGCAGTACCTTTTCGGTGACATCCAATCGGCTGAGGACGTGGATGCTTTGGCCGAATTTGCACATCAATACCATCGCATCGCGGATGGGTGGACCAACGCAACGCAGCGCCCGCCTGCCCTTCTTGAAAAGACTCTGGCGCGCCTGCCGCGGCTAAAAGTGGAGACAAGCGCATGACCTGCGGAGCTTTCCTTGAGGCGCGCGGGCTGGAATTTTACGCCCTGAACGGCGACGTACTGCTGCAAAACGTCAATTTCGAACTGAATGAAGGGGCAACTCTGGCAATTGCGGGCCCAAACGGTGCGGGCAAGACAACGTTGCTGAATCTTTTGTGCGGCGGTGAAGAGATTGTGCTGGGGGACGTTTTGGTAAAGGGGCGCAGTCTTCGGCAGCTTTCGGCGATGGACCGCGCCCGAATGATCGCCGTAGTCAGTCAGCAGGAATCGCCGGACGGGCGTTTGTTTCTGCGCGATTATGTGGCCCTTGGGCAAATCCCGATCCTTGCCGATCGGTCTGCCGCTGAACACGCCTTGGAATTGGACCGAATCCTGAAACTGACCGGACTCGTCGCCCTCGCCGACAAGCGGATGGCCGTGTTATCCGGCGGGGAACGCCAGCGTGCTCATATCGCAAGGGCGCTGGCGCAGAACCCGTCGTTGCTGTTTTTGGATGAGCCGACGAACCATCTGGATCCGGACGCCAAGGGACGCATGCTGTCGCTGGTCGCCGAGCTGGGCATTACGGTGGTCATGATCGTCCATGATCTGGTCATGATCCCGGAATTCGCGACCCATGTCGCGTTGATGAAATCCACGCGCCTGACCGGTTTCGGCCCGGTGCACGAAGTGCTGACACCCGAAAGGGTCCGTGAAACGTTTGGTGTCGATTTTCTTAGCTTTCAGCACGAAGGCCGCATGATCCCGGCACTGGATATCCGAAGAACCACTACCTCAAACTAGGAAAAACAACATGAACAAAACTCTCTGGTGCGCAGCACTGATCAGCGGCATTGCAAGTGCCGCAACAGCGCACGAGATCACCGTCGACAATTGCGGCGAGCCGATGGTGTTTGAAACTCAGCCCGAGCGGCTGGTCGTGCACGACATGAACATGACCGACATGGCCTTTGCGCTGGGTTTGCAGGACAAGATCGTGGGCCTGACGGGCATCACCGGCTGGTACAAAACCAGCCCCGAGTTTGACACCCTGCGCGGCGACATCCCGGAACTTGCGCCTAAGTATCCGACGGTTGAAAATCTGGTCGCTGTCGAACCCGACCTTTTCTTTGCGGGCTGGTACTATGGCATGAAGCCGGGCGGTGACGTGACCCCGGACACGCTTGCGCCGTTTGGCATCAAAACGATGATCCTGACCGAAAGCTGCGTACACCTGGATAAGGATCGCCCCGAAGCCAGTATGGACCTACTGTTCACTGACGTCCTTCGCTTGGGCAAAGTCATGCACGTTGAAGACAAGGCGGAAGAGCTGGTTTCCGGCTGGAAAGAGGAACTGTCCGCGATTGAGACACAGACAGCCGACCTGCCGAAACCCCGCGTTTTCTTGCTGGACGGCCCCGCCGATGCCCCGTTTACGGCTGGTAAGTTTGCCATTCCCGACGCGATGATTGCTGCCGCTGGCGGCGAGAACGTCACCCATGACATGGACACCAGCTGGGGTCGTTCTTCGTGGGAGGCTGTCGCCGCTTCGAACCCGGAATTCTTGGTTTTACTTGATTATCAGACCGGAAATGGCGCCGCGGATACGTTCAAGTTCCTGCAGGACCATCCCGTGATGTCACAGACGGACGCGGTCAAGAACGAACGCTGGATTGGTCTGCGCTACGAGGAACTGACACCCGGACCGGCAAATATCGAAGCAATTTCGAAAATGGCCAAAGCCATGCACCCGGGCCTGAACTGATATGGGCCGACTTGGCCTTACACTCTTGCTGGGGGCGGCTGTATTGGCCGCCCTTTTGCTGACCTCGACGGTCTACGGGACCACATCCATTCCGGCCTCTGACGCACTGGCCGGTGTCTTGTTGGGCACGGGAATGGTGGAAGGAGAAATGTCTCCGCTCCACCGCATCGTGTTTGACTTGCGCTTACCACGCGCACTGTTTGCCGCCGTGATCGGTGCCGGGCTGGGCATCGTCGGCGTTGTCCTGCAAACCACCACACGCAACGATCTGGCGGACCCGTTTCTGTTCGGCCTGTCCTCTGGCGCTGCAGCGGGGGCTGTCTTTGTCATTACCGTAACCGGAGATGTGCTGGGCTTTTGGACCCTGCCACTGGCCGCGTTTTTCGGAGGGCTTGTCGCATCAGGCATTGTACTGGCTTTGGTTCATGGGCTGCGCACAAGCGCGCCCGAAAAACTGATCCTCGCGGGGCTTGCGGTTTCGTTTTTGTTTTCCGCTATTACAAATTATCTGATTTTCGCGGGCGACAGCCGTGCGGCGCATTCTGTTATCTTCTGGATGCTTGGGGGTTTGGGTCTTGCCCGGTGGGAGACATTCCCGCTGGTCTGCGCAGGTTTAGCATTGATCCTCGCCTATGCAATGTACCGTAGCCGCTGGCTTGATGCACTGCTGACTGGTGATTTGACGGCCGCCACCCTGGGTGTGCCCGTTCAAGGCTTACGGTTCCGAATGTTCTTCGTCGCAGCTCTTGCAACCGCTGTATTTGTGTCCGTCGCGGGTGTGATCGGTTTTGTCGGCTTGATGGTTCCCCACATCGCACGCGGTATCGCGGGGCCTTTGCACAGCCAGCTCGTGCCTACCGCCGCCATTGTCGGAGCAGCTTTGCTTACAGGCTCGGATATCCTGAGCCGTCTGTTGCTTGCCCCGCAAGAGCTGCCTGTTGGGATTGTCACGACATCGCTGGGATCGGTTTTTGTTTTTCTTCTACTAATCCGAACCGCGCGCCCTCGCAGATGATCTCAAAGGGTCGCTTCGGCAAAAAAATTAAAGTTTCCTAAATGACTAATATTTAACAGGCCAAATGACCTAAATCAAAAAAGGCCCCCACAGATCACGGTATGCGATACACTCGATTACAGGAATCGAGTGTAGCCAGGTCGCATGCAATGCAACAAATGACCAGCCGACGCGCGTTTCTAAGCGCCAGGATTAGACCAGAGGACGGCAATATCGCCAGACCTCCGGGCTCGGTTGAGCTGTGCTTTGTTGAAACATGCAGCAAATGTGGTGATTGCGCAGATACTTGCCCCGAAGATGCAATCGTCATCGGGACAGATGGATACCCCCGGTTCCAGCCCACTGACACTCCCTGCACCTTCTGCAGCGACTGCGCCCGGATTTGCCCAACCGAAGCGTTAATGATTGACCGTTTGCCAGACTGGCCATGGCGCGCAGCGCTTAAAACTGACACCTGCCTATCTATGAACGGCGTCAGTTGCCGCATCTGTCAGGACAATTGCGAACAAAGCGCGATCCGTTTCAAACTGATGACCGGCGGCCGCGCAGAGCCGGTGCTTGACCTTGATACATGCAACGGCTGCGGGATTTGCCCAAGTTTATGTCCCGCAGATGCCATTGCGCTGAAACGCCAACCTCAACCACAAATGGAAACTACTCAATGAACATCTGCGGTTGTCTCGCCCATGTCGCACCTGATCACACGAGCGCAGCAGCGCGCGTGATGAAGGGCACGCCGGGTGTCGAAATTCACGCTGAAACGGAAGATGGCCGATTTGTTGTCGTCGTCGAAGACACTCCAACCCGTCTTGCATCCGAAACCATCATGGATCTGCACCAGATCCCAGGCGTCATCTCTTTAACCCTGACTTATCACCATTTCGAGGATCTCGCGGACGCCCATCCGCAGCCCGATGCCCCAAGCCCAACCACCAGCCGGAGGCCCACGCAATGACACATTCTGAATCCCGTCGGACTTTTCTCAAGGCCTCTGCGGCCGCAGCAACGGCGTCAGCCGCTGGTATTCCGCTGGCGGCCGGTCAAGCCAATGCCCAGGCCGGAGCGCCAGACATCCGGTGGGACAAGGCGGCTTGCCGGTTCTGTGGTACAGGCTGCTCTGTTCTGGTTGGCACCAAAGAAGGTCGTGTCGTTGCGACGCAAGGCGACCCCGACGCACCTGTGAACCGGGGGCTGAACTGTATCAAAGGCTATTTCCTGTCCAAGATTATGTACGGCAAGGATCGACTGACCACGCCTTTGCTGCGCAAGACCAACGGCGAATACGACAAAAACGGTGAGTTCGAGCCGGTCAGCTGGGACGAAGCGTTCGATGTCATGGCCGCAAAATGGAAAGAGGCGCTGGCCAAGAAAGGCCCGACCAGTGTCGGTATGTTTGGTTCCGGTCAATGGACGGTTTGGGAAGGCTATGCGGCCTCCAAACTTATGAAAGCCGGGTTCCGGTCAAACAACATCGACCCCAATGCGCGGCACTGCATGGCATCAGCCGTTGTGGGCTTTATGCGCACCTTCGGCATTGATGAGCCGATGGGGTGTTATGACGACTTTGAGCACGCGGACACCTTCGTGCTGTGGGGCTCGAACATGGCTGAGATGCACCCGATCCTGTGGTCGCGCCTGACAGACACGCGCCTGACCAAGCCGGGATGTGAGGTGCATGTGCTGTCCACTTTCGAACACCGCTCGTTCGAACTGGCGGACAACGGCATTGTTTTTGAACCGCAAACCGATTTGGCGATCCTGAACTACATCGCCAACTACATCATTCAAAATGGCGCGGTAAACGAAGACTTCGTGAAGAAACACGTTAACATCACCAAAACCGCCACCGATATCGGCTATGGCTTGCGCGACAGCAACGCGCTGCAGCAAGAAGCCGAAAATCCGAACTCGGGCAAAATGGAACCGATCAGCTTCGAAGAATACGCCGAAGCCGTCGCACCCTACACGTTGGAATACACTTCTGAACTTTCGGGTGTTCCCGCAGACAAGCTGGAGAAATTGGCCCAGCAATATGCCGACCCGAATCGTAAAGTGATGAGCTTGTGGACCATGGGCTTCAACCAGCACACCCGCGGGTCCTGGGTGAATTCGCTGATGTATAACGTGCACTTGCTGGTGGGCAAGATTTCCGAACCCGGCAACTCTCCCTTCTCGCTGACGGGTCAACCGTCGGCCTGTGGCACGGCGCGTGAAGTGGGGACCTTTGCCCACCGTCTGCCGGCGGACATGGTTGTTACGAATGATAAGCACCGTGAAATCTGTGAAACCGCATGGAACATCCCCGAGGGCACTATCCCGCCCAAGCCCGGCTTCCACGCCGTGTTGCAGCACCGCAAACTGAAGGACGGCGAACTGAATGCCTATTGGGTCCAGTGCAACAACAACATGCAAGCCGCGCCCAACATCAACGAAGAAGGCTATCCTGGTTACCGTAACCCGGAAAACTTCATCACAGTCTCGGATCCTTACCCAACTGTCACCGCAGTTTCGGCCGATTTGATCCTTCCCACGGCGATGTGGGTTGAGAAAGAAGGCGCCTATGGCAACGCCGAACGCCGTACGCAATTCTGGCGTCAGCAGGTGCAGGCACCGGGTGAGGCCAAGTCGGACCTGTGGCAGCTGATGGAATTCGCGAAACGTTTTACCATCGAAGAGGTCTGGGGCGAAGAGCTGCTGGCCAAGATGCCCGAGCATCGCGGCAAGACCATGTATGACGTGCTTTATGCCAACGGCAAGGTCGACCAGTTCCCGCTGTCGGAAACGGCGGAAGGGTTCCACAACGACGACGCCGAGCATTTCGGATTCTACGTTCAGAAAGGTCTGTTCGAAGAATATGCCGATTTCGGACGCGGCCACGCGCACGATCTCGCTCCGTTCGAGATGTATCACGAGGCCCGTGGCATGCGCTGGCCTGTCGTTGACGGCAAGGAAACACTCTATCGCTTCCGCGAAGGGTATGATCCGTATGTGCCGGAAGGCGCAGACGTTAAGTTCTACGGCTACGAGGACGGCAAGGCCAAAATCATCTTTGCCCCCTATGAGCCCGCCGCCGAGGTACCGGATGAGGAATTCGATCTGTGGCTATCCACCGGTCGTGTGCTGGAACACTGGCATTCGGGTTCGATGACCCGCCGCGTGCCCGAACTGCATCGCGCGTTTCCGTCAGCCGTTGTCTACATGCACCCGGAGGACGCCAAGGATCGCGGTCTGCGCCGTGGGCAAGAGATCGTACTCTCCACCCGCAGGGGCGAAGTAACCAGCCGGGTTGAAACGCGCGGCCGCAATAAGGTGCCACGCGGATTGGTCTTTATGCCATGGTTCGACGAGCATCAGCTGACCAACAAGCTGACGCTGGACGCAACCTGCCCGCTGTCGAAAGAGACCGACTACAAAAAATGCGCCTGTAAGGTCGAGCGCGCGTAACGGACAAGCGAGGCAAAGACCGTCCCCATGCCCTTTGAAGGTAAACCTCTTTCGCCGCAACGGCGTCGCTTCCTGCAGGATGCGGCGCGTGCGTCGGGTGGCTGCGTGGTCGCCGGGTCAATGTTGGCCTGGCTCGCCCGCGATGCCCGCGCGTTACCGGCCGAAGCGTTGCGCCCCCCCGGCTCGCTACCAGAAGAGGCGTTTCTGTCTGCATGCATTCGCTGCGGGCTTTGCGTGCGGGATTGCCCTTACGACACATTGAAACTGGCAGAATTGGGCGTGGATGCGGTTGCTACCGGGACTCCCTATTTCACAGCGCGGGATGTGCCTTGTGAAATGTGTGACGACATCCCTTGCGTGGCCGCCTGCCCCACCGGTGCATTGGATCCAGCCCTCGACAATATTGATGATGCCAAGATGGGCGTTGCCGTCCTTGTCGATCAGGAGAACTGCCTGAACTTCCTTGGCCTGCGCTGCGATGTCTGCTATCGCGTCTGCCCCGTGATTGATGAGGCAATCACGCTGGAAACGGCCCATAACGAACGTTCAGGCCACCACGCACTGTTCATCCCGACAGTTCATGCGGACCACTGCACAGGCTGCGGCATGTGCGAGAAAAGCTGTGTTCTGCCCGAGGCTGCGATCAAGGTCCTGCCTGCGCGCTTGGCCCGCGGCAGCAGTGCCGATCACTACCGCAAAGGCTGGGAAGAGAAAGAGGCCAAAGGCGGTCCCCTTGTTGAAGGCCTCATCGATCTGCCGGACCGACTGCCCGGACCGGGCACCGACAACCTTGCCGCACCGGGCGGGTTCGCACCAGCATACGATTTGCCGGGGGTCGGACAATGAGTGCACGCACACATATGCCGGCCGGAATGGAGGCCATCGAAGAAAAAGGTTGGGTGCGCGCCCACAAATACCTGCTGCTGCGCCGCGCAAGCCAGTTGCTCTTTCTGGCTGTGTTTCTTCTGGGACCGTGGTTCGGCATCTGGATCGTGCAAGGCACGCTCGCGGGTTCTTTGACGCTGGGCGTGCTACCGCTGACCGACCCATTTATCTTACTGCAAAGCGCGATCGCCGGGCATTGGCCGGAATTGACGGCCCTGATCGGCGGAGTGATCGTTCTCGCCGCTTACGCTCTGATTGGTGGGCGCGTCTATTGTTCATGGGTTTGTCCGATCAACCCAGTCACCGACGCAGCCAACTGGTTGCACAGACGTTTGGACCTGCCGAAAGGCTGGCAGCCCAAGCGCAGCACCCGCCTTTGGATATTGGCTACCGTCCTAATCGTCTCGGGCGCTACAGGCATGATCGCATGGGAGCTGGTCAACCCGATCACCATGCTGCATCGCGGGCTGATTTTTGGCGCGGGGTTCGTGTGGGCCATGATCATTGCCATCTTCGTGTTCGACCTGTTCGTTTCGCGCCACGGCTGGTGCGGTCACATCTGTCCGGTTGGCGCATTTTACGGCCTGATTGGTGCCAAAGGTTTGCTGCGGGTCAGCGCCTCAAATCGCGCAGCCTGCGATGATTGCATGGATTGCTATGCCGTTTGCCCAGAAAATCAGGTCATATCTCCTGCGCTGAAGGGTAAGTCGGGTTCCACACCACTGATCCTTTCCCCTGACTGCACCACCTGCGGTCGTTGCATCGACGTGTGCGCCGTCGACGTCTTCAAATTTACTCACCGGTTCGACGACAAGGTCGCCGCACCTACTGATCCAGTTCCCGCGCCCGATCCGCGCGCAGCCAGACCTATCTGAGGGAGTGCCAAGATGAACAAGCCAACCCGAACAGGCCTTATAGCCCTTATCCCCGTTTTACTCTTGGGCGGATTCGCCCTTGCGCAATCAGCTCAGGTAGAATCCCTGCGGGGTGCCGATGTGGATGAACTGATCCCTCTGGAACAGATCCACAAGAACGTCGAAGGGCGCATGCAGCGCAACTATCGCCAACAACCGCCGCTGATCCCGCACTCGGTCGAGCAATACCAGATCGACACGCGCACAAATCAGTGCTTGTCCTGCCACGACTGGACCAAAGCCGGCGAACGCAACGCCCCGACATTGTCGATGACACACTATCTGGATCGCGACGGCAACGAGTTGGATCACATCGCAGGCACACGTTATTTCTGCAACCAATGCCACGTACCGCAAGCAGACGCGCCGCCATTGGTTGACAACGTCTTTCAACCGTCCTCGGGCAATTAATCCAACGCAAGAATGAAAGGAGCACCAACATGGCAGACTCTCCTGAAAAACGCGGGTGGATTGGCCGCATCTGGAACTGGATCTGGACCCCGGCGGTTGCCTTTAGCTCGGGCTTTCTGATCCTTGCGGGTTTTCTGGCTGGGATCCTGTTCTGGGGCGGCTTCCACTGGACGCTTGAGCTGACGAATACCGAGGAGTTCTGTACCTCATGCCATACGATGGAGACTAATCTGGGCGAGTATCGTGAGACGATCCACTACAACAACCACTCCGGTGTGCGGGCCATCTGTTCCGATTGCCATGTGCCGCATGAATGGAACCACAAGATCAAAGCCAAGATCATGGCGGTCAAGGACGTCTATCACGAGCTGGCAGGCACGATCAGTACGCCCGAGAAATACGAAGAGCATCGTCTGAGCATGGCGACCGCCGTCTGGAAGAAGATGAAGGCCTCCGACAGTCGCGAATGCCGGAATTGCCACAACTTCGACTATATGGATTTCACGTTGCAGGAAACGCGCGCTGCCTCTGAGCACCAACGCGCCATTGATGAAAGCATGACCTGTATCGATTGCCACCAGGGCATCGCCCATAGCCTGCCACCCGGCTATCAGGAGCGGTATCAGGAAGTGACCGAAACTCTGGCCAGCAAAGCGCAGGGTTCGTTGCAACAACAGGCCGCAGCTGACGGCGATGACATCAAGTCATTCCTGAGTACTCGGGCAGACTGAAAAGGGACACGACATGCTGGAAATTCTGGGAACAATCGGGGCCAACGTCATCAGTCTGCCGGGTATCCTTGGGCTGGCCCTGGGAATGATGACTCGCCGCGTTTGGCTGGGCGCATTGATGGGGGGCATTGTCGGGGTGTTGGCAACCTTCGTATTCGCTCATGGTTCATTTGCCACGGTCGATACATTTGAGCTGTTGGTCGCAATTGGCATTGGCCTTTGCGCTGGTAGCGTGGGATCGGCCATACGCATCAAGGGTGCAACGGTCTGACATTATTGGCGAACTAAGCTCCTAATAAATTTACTTTGCCGCATGTGAAATTGCGGCAAACACGCCCAACGATGCCTCAACGTAAAAGTTCAGGAAACGCGACAAACGATATCAATTCAGTAGTATAACCCTGTTAAAGCCTTTGGGCTTGGCGTGATGGTCAATGAAAACAAACCATTCAGACGGGGGCATCTATGCTGCGAACATTACAAGATTGGTGTTTTTTCACCCGTGTTTTAGCGGCTTCGATTGCATTTTTGCTTGCTGATCAGGGTTTGGCCCAGTCAAACGCAGAAGCACCCGGCGCGACCATTGACGACAAGCTGGAAAATGCGGACTGGGCTAACGTGCAGGATATCCTGAACCACCGCTGCGTGGTGTGCCACAGCTGCTACGACGCACCCTGCCAACTCAAGCTGACATCCCCTGCCGGCCTTTTGCGTGGCGCCAGTAAAGAGGCGGTCTACCACTCCGAACGACTAAAAGATGCGCAACCAACACGGCTTGGCATCGACGCGCACACAATTCCCGGGTGGTGGGATCTTGGTTTTTTTCCCGTTCTTCCGTCATCCGAGGTGACCGGCACGGGCGGGTCGGTGTTAGAGCTCTCTCTTAACCTCGGCAGGCAAGCCCGTTTGACGGCTAACGCACCTGTCCCAACCCAACTTGGTTTGTCGATTGATCGCCCCTTGACCTGCCCTACAACGCAGGAATTCGACGCCTTCAGCACGGCAAACCCAAGGGCGGGAATGCCCTACGCCACAGCCCCACTGAGTGAGCAAGAATACCAAACCCTCATGTCATGGCTTAAAAATGGTGCGCCCTTGCCATCGGCCACACCACAAATCCCTCAGGACATTCAGGATCAGATCACAAATTGGGAGGCCTTTCTGAACGTGCCCGACCTGCGCCATCAATTGATGAGCAGATATGTATACGAACATCTGTTTCTGGCGCGTCTCCATTTTCCATCCGACAATCCAAGACAGTTTTTTCAGCTGGTGCGGTCCGCCAGCCCACCAGGATCAAAGATTGAGATCATCGCGACACGCCGTCCCTTCGATAGTCCCGGCCCAAGGCCGTTCTACTATCGCCTGCAGGCATTCGACGAAACGATCGTGCACAAAGATCATCTGGTCTATAGTTTTGGTATGGATCGTCTGGCGCGATACCAGCAGCTATTCCTTGATCCGGCCTGGTCCGTCACCGACTTGCCTGCGTACGGAGAAGACGAAGGCGGCAACCCCTTCAGCACCTTTGCCAACATACCGGCCCGCAGCCGTTATCAGTTTCTTTTGGACGACGCATTGTTTTATGTACGCAGCTTCATCCGCGGACCGGTCTGTCACGGCGAAACCGCTGTTGACGTGATTGAAGATCGGTTCTGGGTCAGTTTCCTTGATCCGGATGCCGATCTGTCCGTCACAGACCCCAGCTTTTTGGCGGACGGGGCGGCCTTTCTGGAATTGCCGGTGAGTACTGCAGATATAGGGTTCTTGGGGGACCTTCACGGAATGTCGCACGAAAACCAGATCAAATACCTTGAGTTTAGGGATGCCCGATATCGCAATAGCGCGGCGCACAAAAACGGGTTTGGATATGACGCAATCTGGGATGGCGAGGGCACCAATCCCCAGGCGCTGATTACCGTGTTTCGGCATTTCGACAATGCCTCTGCTATGACCGGGTTCCACGGCGGCATCCCCGAAACCGCATGGGTTATCGATTATCCGGTGTTCGAACGTATCTATTACGACTTGGTCGCCGGTTTTGATGTTTTCGGTCGCCTCGAACACCAGCTTTCAACCCGGTTATACATGGACGAACTGCGGATGGAGAGTGAGGATAATTTCCTGAACTTCATGCCGCGCGGTGACAGGCAAAGGATACACAAAACCTGGTACCAGGGGGCACTGGCCGAGCTACACACCTTTTGGCACCGGCGTCGTGTCGATGACAGTTTTCCGACTGGCATAGATTTTAAAACGGACACGCCTAAGCAAGAGTTCCTCCTGGAACTTCTAATTCGCGGCAACGGTCTTTGGGCTGTCGAGGACACGATCAACAGATGCAAAAGCGACGACTGTTCGAATGGGAGTTCAGAAGTTGTGGATAACTTGCGGGCACTCGCGGATCATACAGGCGATTGGGTCAGGTATCTGTCAGATGTTTCCCTGCTTTTGGTGGACAACGAAGATGGTTCCACGTCTCTCTATTCGCTGCTCCACGATAAGGCCCATTACAATGTGGCGTTCTTGTTTGAAGAAAAAGATCGCAGGAATCCGCGAGCCGACGTGCTGACCATCCTGCCGGGGGTGATCGGAAGCTATACGAACTTCTACTTTCGAGTTCAGGAAGCCCAGCTGGCGTCTTTTGTTACCGACCTCAAATCAGTGCGGTCGCAGACCGAATGGCTCGATTTCGTAACCACTTATGGGCTGCGCAGGACAAGCCCGGGGTTTTGGGCAACCAGCGATCAGGTGATGAATATGTTTCTGGCAAGCGACCCTATTCAGGCAGGCGTGCTGGACCTGAACCGGTATAAGGACCCTAGATCCGATAGCGATCCTGAAAACAACTAAGTCAGCCCGTTGAAACAGGAGCGCCTGATCATTCGCGCTCTATCAACTTGACGCAGAAAGAAAGCCTAATACCTAGGCCACGTCATCGGGCCAAACTGAAGTAGCGGTAAGCACTGAAAACACGGTTGATGCAGCATTTTTCAAAGCCAATGCGGCTTCGTTAGTTTTATTTTCACTAATGACATTATATTGCATGCAAGAGCTCCGTCAGCCCCAGATAATCGGCGGGAAACCTTGTCTGTAACCCGAGCGGAAACAGAACGAAATACACACCTCGGCAAGCGAATTGCGAGATGGCGGAATATTGGTCCGCAACTTACTTTTCACCCGTCAGGTAGCCTATAATGCGTTTTAAGTGCCGCGCGATGTCCTCGGCGGTGAGTGGCATCCCGGCAATGCTTTGCTGAATGTAATACCGGTAGGCGCCGTCCAGCATCACATAGATGTCCACACCACGCACATCATTGATCGCAAACTTCTTTCCAAGCTCGTCACAAATTGCGATATACCGGGCCTCGACGTCAGCTACTCGCGGCCTGAGCAAACCATCGAACATAGCCTGATTGCGGATATCATACCAAAGCCTGTGCAGATGCGCATAGTTGATGATCGAATGGGCAAACAGATCGATATAGGCGCTGCGCGCCTCGCGCGGGCTGAGTTCTGCATCAAGAATTTCGTTCAGCTGTGACGTGAACCGGTCGACCGACAGATCTACGCAATACAACAACAATCCCTCTTTTTCGGGAAAATAATACTGTATTTTGCCCAGCGATACGCCGGTAGAGGCCGCGATATCCCGCAAAGTGGTATTGGCATATCCAGCACGCGCAATTGTCGCAATCGCGTTCTCGGCAAGATCGCGTCGCTTCTGTTCTCGGTTCCTGTCGCGCTGCTTGGCCCGATTCTCTGTCAAATTTCGCGTCATCTGCCTTTCCTAGCGCAAATCCCGCAAAAGTGTGAGCGGAACCCTGGTGTTTGTGGGAACTGGATCAAAGCCCTGAAAATACAACGTTTGGCGCGAAATACTATTACAATTCTGACGTACAATACAAACGTATTGAAAAGTTGTCAGCTATGTGCAACAAATAACTGTCATAATCGACAAACAAATAACCAACAGGCAAGCAACAGGAGCAAATCCGTGACCTATCCAGAATACGTTCGGGTCGTTGGTAGGGTTCGCGCAGAACAGTTGTTCCGTAACGCGGCGCAGACCCAAGAGGAGCGTGCCAATCAAAACATCTAAACAACGAGGAGGTGTCAGCCCGGGGATACTCGCACCGCAATAATCAGATCAAAACCCGGCCTAAGACTGGGCTGCAATAAACGACAGGGACTATGAAAAATCGCGCAATCGGCTTGTTTGCCGAACCAATTGGTATTGCCTGCTGCAAAGCGGCCCACATCAGGGTCGAGGCATTGCATTCAACGGAAAACAACGTTCCGCCATCGCACCTAATTGCGACGGCCTCACGCTGCGCGCCTCCCTGCTGCACCACAAACAGTTTCACAGGCCGGAAGCGCAATCATTTGAAGACACGTCATTCGATGGTTGCACGACCATGCGCAAACCACGGCGCTTTCAACATGCCGCCGCGCCCTAGCGCCACGGTCACATCAGGTTCCCTCGGCACAATCAAAGACACAAAGCCGAGGAAAGGGAGGGAAGAATGAATAAAATTGCAACATTGGCATTGGGCGCGGGCTTGATTTCAAGCCCAGCATTTGCCGGCGGAATCGAGGGGTTTCCATCGGTAAACCGGTTCCTTTTTGAGCAGGGCCGTTATGTCGAAATCACCGGAGGATGGGCCGATTCAAAAACCGAAGGCACTGAGTTTGGACAGCCAACAGGTAACGTCACCCCCAGCATTAGCGGCCTGTCCCTGGCTTACAAACAGGATGTAGGCGACAAATGGGCAGTCGCAATCCACGGCTTCAACTCGGTCAACTATAAGCTACTGTACCCAACCGGTACCGGCGCTCCGTCAGCTGGCACCAACGTCCGGTATCGCGGCACTGAAGTCGCCTTGATGGCGCGGTACAAGTTCAATGAAAACTTCAGTGCCTTTGCCGGGGTTCGGTTCGAAAAGATTAACGATTTCAGCGGTGCGCTGATCAATCCCTCTCTCAGCTACTCGCTGGATTCCGAGGGTGACTTCAACCCCGGTTTCCTTGTGGGTGCCGCGTATGAGATCCCGGAGATCGCGTTTCGCGCCGACCTGACATACTACTCGGAAATCGATCACGATCTGGATGGTGTCGAACAGCTGCAACCCCTTTCGCCATCTGACGTGACGACGCAATTGAGCACCCCTCAGACAGTCGCGCTGAACGTGCAAAGTGCGATCAAGGGCCCTTGGGGTGCCTTTGGATCGATCCGCTGGAGGAACTGGGATGATGTCGCCGTAGAATCTCCGGTTCTTGGCGGTCCGCTTGCGGAATTTGCGGAAAACTCGGTCGACTACCAAATTGGCGTCGGCTATTTGCTGAACCCGAAATGGTACTTCTACGGCATTCTGTCCCGCTCGGAACCTGAAGGCGGTTTTGTTGGCTTTGACTACGAAGGCGGCGGCAAAGGTATCACGCTGGGTGCCGTTCACTCGATTGGTCAGACCCGAATTCTGGTTGATGTCACATATGGTACGCTTGGCGAAGTGAACGAACCTGACGCGGGCCTGCAGATCCGGGATGTTTCCGGCACCGCTGTACGTGTGAGCCTGTCGCATAACTTCTGATCAAGCACCCGACTGCGAACGCGGTCGGGACTTGCACTCCACTACGCGAATGGCCCCTGCTTGTTGCCTGTTGAATCGGCGGTCATTTGCTTCTCAAACGCGGTCGTTAGGCACCTTTTCTAACACCTTTGACAAAAAACGATCCTTGTGATCTGCTTTGAGTGATCGATCACTCACCGTTTTGCTGCAAGAAGATCCGGAGGAGAAAATGAACACCAGTACTGAAAGCCCACCGGTCAGCATGCAACTGTTTTACGGGGCGGGCGGCATAGCCAACGGCATCTTGTCGAACGGGCTGAGCTTTTTCCTGCTTATCTACTACAATCTGGTCATCGGCCTTCCGGCCGAGACGGTGGGGTTTGCGCTTTTCATTGCTCTGATGTTCGACGCTGTGTCCGATCCTGTTGTCGGTTACTTGTCGGATAACACGCGTTCTCGTGCCGGCAAGCGCCACCCGTTCATCTACGCGGCGATCATACCTGTCGCGCTCCTTTTCTGGTTAATTTGGAACCCACCTGCAGCACTGACCTCAGAGACCCAGCTGTTCTGGTTCCTGCTGATCACAACGATCCTTCTGCGGACGGCGATGACGTTGTTTGATGTACCACACAACGCGATGGTGCCAGAGTTGACCAAGGACTATGGCGGACGAACCATGTTGTCTGGCCTCAAGGTCTCGGTCACTTGGATTGCTGGTCAGATCATGGTCATCGCGATGTATGTGATCTGGTTGGTTCCGACTGACACGATGCCTTACGGCATCCTCAACCAGGCCGGCTATCAGGAAGCAGGCCTTGTCGGCGCAATCCTCATAGCGCTGGCTATCACTGTCACCGCCTTGGGCACGCGCAAATGGCAGAATAGAATGCTGGATATTTCGCATGTGGCGACTTACAGCATCTCAGGGTTCTTCAGACAGTTTTTCGCGGCGTTCAAGCTGCCCGCATTACTTGCCATATTTGTAAGCTCGGCCATTTTCGCTGTGGGCGCCGGGATCGGAGCAGCTTTGTGGACCTACCTGACCTCGTTCTTCTGGGAGCTGAACAATGACCAAATAGCTCTGATCCTGATGGCCAACCTGATCGGCGCTTTGATTGCGGGCGTAACCCTGAAACCCATCGCAGGATCCGGCGACAAAAAGTCGAGCGCGATCTACCTGTCGATCCTCTCGGCAATTGTGGGTGTTGCCCCTTACGTGCTGCGTGAAATCGGGTTCTTCCCTGCAAATGGCACCGAGCTTTTGATCTGGCTGCTGTTTGTTCACGGCATTCTGCAAATCATCCTGATTGTCTGGACCACGTCCCTGTTGACGTCGATGACCGCAGACGTCGTTGAATTGGGTATCAGCCAGAACGGCTTCCAGAACGAAGGGATCATCACATCGGTCATCACATTCGTGCTTAAGGCAGGGACGGCTGGCGGGTTAGCGATCTCAGGAATGTTTCTGGCATATGTTGGCTTTCCGGAATCGCCAGATCAATCGAACCTGACCCCCGAGGTCACCCGTGCACTGGGATGGAACTATGCCTGCCTTAGCCTCGTCATATACATGGCCTCGATTGTTGCCCTGATGTTCTACCGGTTGGACAAGGCGCAGTTCGACCAGCTTCAGGCAATCCATGACTAAACAGCTGGCAGGTCGCCCGCGTGGACGGAACTTCAACTGATCAGCAATGGCGGCAAGCCAGAATATTACACAGCCTCTTCAAAGCCACGCAGTTTTTTGAGGCATAGGTAACCCATCGTCGTGCCCACTTTGATGCGGGCACAAACCCCGAAAATAGATAGAGAAGTTCAATGCAATACCTCAAATCCCACCCCCTTTCTTGGATCATCTTCTTATGTTTGCTGTTGGCCACATGGTTTCAGGTCTACGCGATCTGGGGGTTGCTGTTCATGTGGTGGGCCGCCTCATCCTTCATGACCGGCCAGGCCTTTTTGATTGAAACAATCGACAGCCGAGAAAACCCGCCGCTTTTCTACGCCATCACGATCATGTGGTTCACCTTCGGGCTGCTTTACGTCGTGCAGGATCTCGCATGGCGTCTGTTTGGAATTTACATCGGTTAACTGTTCAGGAGAAACTCAATGACCAAAACTGCATTCATCGCTGGCCTTATGGCTCTTGCAGCATCTCAGGCGGCGGCCGGGGATATACAGATCGATATCTCTGGTGTCGATTCTAGACGCGGAGGCGTCCTTCACATCCTGGCCTTTGACGATAAGACCGCGTTCGACCAAAGCCAGATGGCGAAAATCGTAGGCTACGCGAAGATCCCCGCCTCAGGTAGCACAGTTTCCGGAACGCTCGAGAACCAGAAACCCGGACAGCTTGCGATCATGATACATCATGACCAGAACGACAACGGCCAGTTCGAGATGAAAGGGCCGATCCCGCAAGAAGGTTGGGCATATTCCAAGGGCGCAGGCGTCAGATCGTTGCCGGCGTTCGAAGACGCAGCGATTGAATACGATGGCAATACCTCATCGCTTGGTTTGAAAATGAATTACGCAAACTAAAGCTACCTTTCAAATTTGACCCCAACTGCCCCGGAAACGGGGCATTTTTTTTGCGGATATCGAATTCTTCGAGTTGAAACGGCGGGGCTAAGTTTTATTTTGTCTCAAATGACATCTTATGCCAATCCCAGTTACTGTCGTAAGATCTAAAGGACCGCCATCCACCATGAAGTCATCCTTGGAAGACACCAGTCAATTCTTGATGCAGGCCACGCTTGGGGCCGATCAGAGATTACTGCATCAGGTCAGCAAGACCGGCCCGGAACGCTGGTTGGATGATCAGCTAAACGCCTCGATCGGTAACAAAGGGCCGTTCGAAAAGTCCACTCGCAAGATTTGGAAGAGCTTCCGAAAGCGCCTAAAACGCGCGCATGGCGAATGGGCGATCAACGGCGACGGCAACAACCCCGCCCTACCCTATAAATGGTATTTCCACATGGCCTGGTGGAACCACACGCTGACGCAGCGCGACGACCTGTTGCGTCAGCGTGTTGCGCAGGCGCTGTCCGAGATTCTGGTTATTTCGGACGCATCTTCGCTGGAGCTGGATGCCATCGGGATGGCGAATTACTATGACCTGCTCTATAAGCACGCGTTCGGCAGTTATTCAGACCTTCTGTACGATGTGTCGATGCACCCGATGATGGGTATCTACCTGTCGCATATGACCAATCAAAAGGCGAACGAGGCCAAGAACATCCATCCGGATGAAAACTATGCGCGTGAGATCATGCAGCTGTTTTCCATTGGCTTGTTCGAACTGAACCCCGATGGCACGGAAAAACTGGATGCCAGTGGGGATCCGATCCCGACCTATGACAATCGCGACATCAAGGAACTGGCTCGGGTCTTCACCGGCTTGCTGCCCGCGGCCTATGAATACGAGTGGAACACATCGTTCTGGGAAGACAGCTATAATGGTTATCCAGTTCAGTTCGATGATGGGGTCGAAAAGGCCTATAAGACAGTGCCCTTCATTGACGCGACCAAACCGATGATCGTGGAAGAAGCCTTTCACGACCGTGGCGCAAAATCCCTGCTGAACGGTCGTCTGACCTTGCCCGGCGATCAGTCCGGCCCAAAAGAAATCCGTTCGACCATCGACCAACTGGTTGCCCACCCTTCGACCGCGCCGTTCATCGCAACCCATCTGATCAACCGGCTGGTCACCTCCAATCCCTCGCCCGCCTATGTCGAAGCGGTGTCGCAGGCATTTGGCCCAAACGGAGATCTGAAAAGCGCAGTTCGCACAATCCTGACCTACCCATTGACCAATGAGGTTGCCGCTAAACGTCTGCCGTCGGCATACAAATCCCCGACAAAAATAGTACAGTCCCAAAAGCTGAAATCGCCCCTGCATCGCGTCACGCAGGTTCTGATTGCGTTTGGAGCGCATAACCAGACCGGCAAGCTGTGGCTGCTGGGTGATGACATTCAAGAGGCGCTGCAGATGCATCCACTGTCCGCGCCCACTGTGTTCAATTTCTACAAACCCGATTTCACCCCTCATGGCGCATTGCAGAAGATGGGCCTTCGCGCTCCCGAGTTTGAGCTGCACACGGCCGCAACCTCGGTCGCTTATGTCAACAACATCTACTACTGGTTCTTTGGCGGCTATCTCCCGCTGGTTTCGACCCAGATCGGCGCGGGTCCCGAGCAGATGATGGTGATGGAGTTTGACCCCGATACGCTATGGGCCAATTCCAAGAACGCGCTGAGCTTCGATCTGAGCGAAGAGATCAAAATAGCAAAGAACCGAGGCCGTCATGATGAGCTGATAGATCGGATTTCGGTCCTATTGACCGGTCGGACTGATGCCGTAGTGCGCAAACGGATCAAGCAAGCCTATGTGCAGTATGCGGACAATCCCGAATGGGTGGTGCAGACCATCGCCTTCATGATTGCCGTTTCCCCAGAATTCACCGTGCAGGAGACCTGAGCCCATGCTGACCAAATCCTTTACGCGCCGGCAGTTTTTGGCCTCGACCGGTGTTGCCGCAACTGGCGCATTGATGGGTGCCGCCCTGCCCGGCTTGGCGCAAGCTGGGACGGGAATGATCAAGCCCGCCCGCAGGGCGCTTGTTTTTGTTATGCTGGATGGCGGCAATGACAGCTTCAACATGCTGGTACCAAAGGACAAAATCGCGCATGGCCAATACTCGGAAACGCGGGCGAATCTTGCCCTTTCGCGAGGTGAGCTGCTGGACTTGGATACGCCCAAAGATCGGCTGGGCCGCAGCTTTGGCCTGCACCCGTCGATGCCCGAAATGGCCGAGCTGTTCGATCAAAGGCGCCTCTCTTTTGTCGCCAATGTTGGGCCCTTGGTCGAACAGGTCCGGAAAGAGCAGTTCTATGACGGCTCGGCCGCACTCCCCCTAGGACTGTTGAGCCACGCAGACCAGTTCAAACATTGGCAAACCTCGCGCCCGGATCTGCGTGTGAATGTCGGATGGTTCGGGTTCTTTGCCGACGACCTGCAGCCCTCAAAGTCGGCGCACGAGATCGGAATGAACATCTCATTGGCCGGAAACAACATTGCGCAAAACGGCAAGATCGACTTGCCATATTCAATCACAGACAAAGGCAGCGTCGGTCTGTATGTGAAAGAAGAGAAGAGCCCACTCAACGATCTGCTTTTGGACAGTTTCAACCGAATGATGAACGCCGATCAAAACGGCGATCCCTTCCGCGCGACATATCTGAACCTGACCCGCGACGCGCAGTCCAAACACGAGACGTTCAAATCAGCGACCCGCGGGATCAAGATACCCCGGTCCTTCCCGTCTTCGGACCTTGCACAGCAATTGCGCATGGTCGCCAAAACGATTGCTGCCTCGGACCGGCTGGGTCACGAGCAGCAAACGTTTTTTGTGCGCTATATCGGCTGGGACCATCATGATGAACTGTTGGCGAACCATGCCCGTATGCTGCGCGTTTTGTCCGAAGCGTTGGGAGCGTTTCAGGCAACGCTTGACGATATGGGCTTGGCGGATCGTGTTGTGACGTTCACGGGATCAGATTTCGGCCGGACGCTGACGTCGAATGGCAACGGTACGGATCATGGTTGGGGGGGCAATACCCTCGTTATGGGAAATTCTGTCAAAGGTGGGCAGATTCTGGGGGACTACCCCGAACTTGGCCTAGCCAGCGACAACGCGCTTGATGTAGGCGACGGCGTTTTGATTCCAACGACCTCGACCGATCAACTTTATGCTGACCTGTCTCTTTGGTTTGGTGTGCAACCTTCGGCATTGAACACTCTGTTCCCAAATCTCAACAGATTTGCGGATGCGGCGGGCGGAGAAAGGCTTGGGCTTTTCGCCTAGACCCACCGCCCCAAACAGGTCGCCCCACCGGGAAGCTTGAACACTGCTTGCGTTTGATTATCGTCTGGAACGATGGGCACTAATGTAGAAAGCGCTGAAGAGTGGTAGACACTCTAAACTTAAATTGACTGTCAGTATTGACAGTCAATTTCAACTAAGATATCTCTAAAATTCCGTTTCTGTGTAAGGGTAATCGCATGGGTCGCCCCTCGGTACAAGATCAACGTAAAAAAGAAGTCCTCGATGCCTTTATGTCGTGCGTCGTTCGCTACGGCGTCGAAGGGGCCACACTTGAACATATCGCGGCACAAGCCGGGCTGAAGCGCCCACTGATCCGCCATCACCTTGGCAACCGCAAAGCCATGGTTCTGGCGCTAGGTGAGCATGTCGTCGAAACGTTCAGCAAACAGACCGAAACATTGCGCGTTGCGCTGGACGAACATCCCGATGTCCGCAATCTGATCGAGGCCCTGTTCAACTCTGACGGTGAGATGGATCCCCGGATAAACATTTGTTACCAGGCACTCGTCAACTCGATTGAGATCTACCCGGAGCTTCGCAAACCGTTGCTGGAATCGATGGAGGCTTTTTACAAGGTCGCGATAGATATTGTTCTTGCCTCACACCCAAAAGCCGACAAACAAGCCTGCGAGATCGTCGCACACGGAATCATAAACCTTTTTATCACCACGGATGCTTTCGTTCCGCTTAAACCGCCAAAAACATGGGGTTATTCGTCCTACTTCGCCGCGCTGAAACTGGCTGAAACATTGGAAGAAAAAACCTGACGGCGACGGCCAGGCCAACGGCCGGGTTAATCATAACTAACCGCAAGCTTGTCCGTCGTGGCAACCGCCTGGCAAGACAGGACCGCACCTTTCGCGATCTCATTATCATCCAAAGCGGTTCGCGCCCGCATATGAACTGCGCCCTTTTTCACCTGACACCGGCACGCGCCGCAGACCCCAGACTGGCAGGAATATGGCGGCTCCAACCCCGCCTGTTGAGCAGCTTGTAAGATCGTCTGACCGGATGCCATCTTAACCGATTGTCGCTGACCGTTCAGCGTTATGTCCACAACAGCATCAACGCCCTTGATACTGTCATCGGTCTCTTGAACGCCGCCGTAGCTTTCCATGTGAATCCGATTGGCAGGCACATCCAAAGACATAAGCGCGTCTCGAACCGCTTTGTTCATCCCGCCGGGACCACAGATGTAGTACTGGGCATTCTGGGCATAAGGCGGATTTTCTGTGGTCAGCGCCTCGATCGCATCCTTGTCGATGACACCCCGGCGCCAATAAGCGAAACTGGACCACATTGAGGGTTTGGACAAAAGGTGATGCACCGTCAGGCGTTCAGAAAAAGCCTGCTGGTATGCGGCAAACTCATCTTTGAACAGGATACTGTCTGCGTTCGCATTACCATAAGCCAGATGTGCAACCGACCAAGGTTCGGCCAAAAGCACGGACTGAAGCATGGAATGCAACGGGGTGATGCCACTGCCAGCCCCAAAGAAGTAGTGTGTGCGCCGTTCCTCCGGGTCTGTATCCAGACAAAAACAGCCAAATGGCGGCATGACGTCGATCACATCACCCTTTTGAACCGTATCGTTGATATGGTTGCTGACGAGTCCCTTTTTCACCCGTTTGACGGTGATACGCAGCGGATCCCCTGAGACGGGCGAAGACGAGATCGAATAACTTCTGCGCACCTCTTCACCTTTAATCCAAAAGCGAAGGGTCAGGTGCTGACCGGCACGCCAGGCAAAGTCTTGGGCCAGATGTGGCGGCACGTCGAACATGACGGATTTGGCCTGCCCGCCGATCTCGTTGCGCGTTTCAAGCACCTCAAGCGGGTGAAAATCTCTGGTCATTTAAGCCTCCGAAATTCGTGCCAAGCGAATGGGCGGGATGTGTGATGATACCCGAAATGGGCCGGGTGTTTGAATTGAACGGTTTAGGCATTGGCACCCTGTTTTGATGCTGGCGCGTTGATCCGCTCGGTAATCTCGGACAAGCGCGCGAGGCTTTGCAGGACCATCGGCAAAACCACGACCGATTGCACAAACTCGAACGAATAGGTGACAACCGAGAATATCTGCCCTTCCGTCGCCCCGCTTTGCGTCGCCGCAAACCACAGATTGAAGGCCAGCATACTGAGCAAGACAGCAAAAATCGCAGCGTAGACAAGTGCCTCGGAATCCGACAACCGAACCTCATGCGTGCGCAATCGAAACAAGTGTTGGCCGATCTTTTTCAGATCCATGCTTTGCAACGCAGTCACCTGTCTTTCTGACTGGTGGTTCAACAGCCCATTCAGGCGGAAGAAGCGACGCGAAAACAGGGTAAAGATGATCAGGATAATCACAGCAGCGGTCCCTGCGGCGGTGGCAAGTGCCCCGTGAAAGGACATCAGAATACCGACCGAGACCAGAACCTGCACAACTGCACCCATCGATTCAGGGGCCTCATTTTCCAGAAAATCAACCAACTCGCGGGCCATCAGAACACGCGCATTCAGCACCGAGACTTCGCGCCCCGCATCCCGTTCGGCCTGCGCCTTGCCCAATTCGACGCGGATCGTACCATAGGCCCGCGTGTCGTAAACACGCCGCAACGTCGACACAACCAGCAGCGCTGCCATCGCAACACCGAAATGGATGAACGACGTGTAGTCCCCATTCGACAGGCCGTCGATCGAATAGCCGATCAACAGGGGAAGGAAGATAAACAACCCCGTTGCAACCAAGGTCAGACCCCAGGTCGTTGCGATCTTTGTGCGGAAGACCCGCAGCAAGGTCGCAATCGACAACCGGTCGTCGGAGTTGATCATTCTTCTTGCAACCAATCGCGAACGACCCTTTGGTGTTGAACCACGGGGCTTTCCCCAACGGCGGCTGGACCGACCTCAAAATAGGGCGATGTCAGGGATTTCTGTTGCTGTTCACAGGCATAGATGTCCTCTTGCGTGAAATCGCCCGAGGCCATCGGATCGTTTTCATCATACGCATCATCACCGTCATATTTGCCTTTGATACCAAAATTGTTCCAGAAAGACGCCGACCGGGTGGCCTGTTTCGAAAACTCCCAGCCCGAGGCATTGGCAACACGCGTCCGGTTCAGAATCCGCGTCCTGTCCGGAGCAAGCGGGGTAATGATAAAGACGTTCCACACGTCCTCAGACGCGCCAATTCCAACCCCTGGAAACAGCATCGGCACCCATGCACCATTCTGATCTTCAGGAACGACCCGAGGCATCTGAAGCTTTTTGTTCTGATCTTTGGCGAACTCTTCGACCGGCGGTTCCCAAAAGATGTAGTGCGGCCCGTACCAACCATATTGCGCATTGGCGTGGTCATACATTTGTAGGGTGTTCGAATGAAGGTGGCTCAGATGGTAGACGTCGATGTAATTCTCGACAACGATCTTCCAATTGGCTTTGATTTCATAGGTGTTCGAGGTGTCCTCGTGTTCCACCAGCTCTTCTGGCACGTGTGGTCCAACCTTATCGTCCACGTCGCCAAACCATTTCATGATCGACCCTGCGTTCGGGTCGGGATGCACAAACAACATACCCTTCCAGATATCGACCGAAGCAGGTTTCAGGCCAAGGCAGGATTTGTCGACGGACTTATATTCGCGATGCTCATCCGGGACCGAGATCAGGTTGCCCTCAAGATCATAGGTCCAGTCGTGATAGGGGCAGGTCAGCGCTTTTTGGGTCTTTCCCACAGCGCGGATCAATTGGGTGCCCCGATGTCTGCAGATATTGTGGAAGGCCCGCAGCCTGCGATCCCTCCCCATGACGATGAACAAGTTGTTCAATCCCGCCTGAACCGAAAGATAATGGCCTGGCTCGGGCAAATCTTCCATAAAACCAGCAAAACGCCATGTTTTTGAGAATATCTCTCGCTGTTCTCGGTCGAACCACTCCTGCGATGTATACGCCTCTGCAGGTAACTCATGGTACATTTGCGGCATGCTGTCCCCTCCTAGGGCCGTCGTCTTCACGGTTGGCAAGCTAAACGTTTTGACCTCAGCAACAGTGGTTAACACATGCCCGATCTTACGGTGCTTTGAAACGAGATAGGCAAACAGCAAACGACTGTCAATGATGACAATTTAAAGAATGAAATCAGCCGAAACATGTAAGCAATTTTTTGCGATGTCCGCTGTTTCGATCGGTGTCATCTCGCATATTACCTAACGATACAATTGGATTAAGGCGCCTGCAGAGATTTGGCACTCAACAAAATATGCTTGGCAATATACAGAACGGCACCACTTTCAAAACAGACAATTCACCGATGCCCTCATTCAAGATTTGTGTCAATTTCGCCCTCGCGCTGATGCTAACCGCATGTGCCGGCAGCTATGATCGGACAGCACTTACGCCGACGCCCGAGAATTACGAGACCTTTCTGCCGGTTGGAATAACCCCGGACAGCCAGTATTTCGAGGATGATAGCCGCGACCCTCTGGCAACTCTCAATGCGGAAATGCGCAAGACGCTAGCACAGGTTCCAAGGGGGCAAGGTCTGAACATTCTTGCGCTGTCAGGCGGCGGCCAGCACGGCGCTTTTGGAGCCGGCGTTCTAAATGGTTGGACCGACAAGGGCACCCGCCCTTCCTTTGGTGTGGTCACCGGAATCTCCACCGGCGCGCTAATTGCGCCCTTCGCATTCCTCGGCCCGGATTATGACAGCCGCCTGAAGCGGTTCTACACCGAAACCGCGACCCGGGATGTCGTGCGATTAGACGTTTCGGGTACCGTCTTTGGGCGCGGTTTTCTGACCAAAGCAACGCCACTGAAAGCGGCAATCAAGCAAGAACTGACCGACGATCTGATCCGCGAGATCGCGGAGCAGCACAGATTGGGCCGCCAGCTTTTGATCGGCACCACCAACATCGACGCGGAACGTCCGGTGCTGTGGAACATCGGAGCTATGGCCCAAACCGACACACCGGGCGCACGGGAGCTGATCCGGGATGTAATTTTGGCCTCGGTCTCGATACCTGTCGTATTCCAACCAGTTACAATCAAGGTGACCAATGGCGAAGTTCAACGCGAAGAACTGCATGTGGATGGCGGTCTGACCCGCGAGATTTTTGCCTACCCATACGACTTGCAGATGCGTCAGCTATTGCGGGACGCTGGGCTGAGCAACCAAAAAAACCGCATTTGGTTAATCCACAACAAAACGCTGGAACCGAGTTTCGATCCCTTGCCCGGAAATGCAACCGCAGTGGCTAACCGCGCGTTCGAGATGCTGATCCGTTCGCAAAGCCTTGGCAATATCGAAAGCATCCTGACCCTCGCGAACCGGGACGGGTTTCAAGCCAATATCACCTATATCCCCAAGGAACTTCAAAGAAAGCCGCAGGAACCCTTCGACCCCGAATACATGACCGAACTGTTTGCGACCGGTTATTGGGCCGGACAGCATAAGGAAGGGTGGATCTATGATGCGCAGCAGTGGCAGTGACGAGGACTTAAGGCCCGGCCAATTACTGAAGCAGACAATCAACAAGATGTTTGAACAAAGCGCAAATAACTGCAAGATAACGGGGCAATTCATGAGCAGATCGCATAGATGGTAACGCCACGCCGCCTCTTCCCCTCAATTTCATCACTCCGCGCCCTTGAAGCGCTGGATCGCTTAGGCTCGGCTTCTGCGGTCGCTGATGAGCTTGTCCTGACCCAAAGTGCCGTCAGCCGGCAATTGCAAACATTGGAAGCCCAGCTAGGTGTCGATCTGATCCGTCGGGATCGCAAACGCCTGCTGCTGACGCCAGTTGCGCAGGAATATGTTGCCGAGGTTCGGCAAGGCCTGAACCAGATCGCTCAGGCCTCGCTAAAGCTGCACATGGCTCCTATTGGTGGCACCTTGAACCTTGCGATTTTGCCGACGTTCGGAATGCGGTGGCTAGTGCCCAGATTACCCGAATTTGCCCGAATGCACCCGGAAATAACCATCAACATGTCGACCCGCCTGCGTCCGTTCAGTTTCACCGCTGAACCCTTCGACGCGGCGCTGCATTTTGGAGAACCCGATTGGCCCGGCACGGATCGGCTGTTGCTGCGTGTGGAAAGTGTATTGCCGGTTTGCGCGCCATCCCTGCTGCCCAAAGGCGCGCCGCCATCACCGCGAGATCTGCTGAAACTACCATTGCTGCACATCCAGACCCGGCCCCACGCCTGGCAAGAATGGTTCAGTCATATGGGGACAAGCCATCCCGACGCATTGCCCGGAACGATTTACGATCAATACACAACGATCAATCAGGCGGCGGTTCACGGTCTTGGCGTTGCGTTATTGCCCAATTATTTGATCGAACAGGACCTCGCGACAGGCAAACTGATCGCAGCCTTCCCGGACGCGGTTGAGATGATGGGCGCCTACTATCTTGTTTGGCCGAAAACCAAGTCGGACGACCCGTCGCTGCGCAGCTTTCGTCACTGGCTGTCCACGCAGGCCCAAACCGAAGAGGGCCTGCCGCGCTGACGTCGTCGGATGCGACCCGACTTGGCAATCACAAAGTTTCCGTCAGCAATGAAGCCGCCCGCCTCAATTCGGTGCGCCAATTTGACGGCGCATCAAGTGCGGCCAGTGAATCGAGGGACAGGAAGATCGTTGAAATGCCCTGCGCCACGGCCTTCACCCGTTCTGGTGTGGCGTCGGGCGACACGCGAGCAAGGAACTTCTCAAGAACCGCCACAAAACGTGCCAGGACTTCCAGCAACGCCTCCGCAAGTCCGGGATGATCCCCGACTGATGCCGATAACCCCTGCCACGCAGCAGCAAGCCGCGGATCGATCTCTTCATCTTCGGCAAATAGGATTTCCAAGAACTGATCGCCTGTTTCGATCTGTGTAAGATGACAATCCAACTCCAATGTCAGATTGTTGAACGCGTCTGCGACATGCTGATTTAGCGCACCAATCATCTGGTCACGATTGCCAAGGTAGTGCCGTAACAAAGGTCGCTTCACACCCGCCTCGGCCGCGACACGCTCTTGAGTGGCGCCATCAAGCCCGTACCGGGCCACGCAGGTCATATAGGCATCAAGGATTTCTTCTGACCGTTGCGGTTTTAAGCTCGGGCGCGGCATAGCGTTTCCAGTCTCTTCATCAGGCTCAGGACAAGAGCCCTTGAAATCGTGATTATCCGCAGTTTTTGCGGCCAATTTCTTCCAAATCGTCAAAATTAGTGAACGATCACTTTGCATTGACTTATGCCGCGCTCAAGGTTACCTGTCAACGTTGACAATAATGAAAACTTAGCAGCCATTTGTGAGATCCTTCATGCAACAGCCAAACCAAATGCCAGAGGTCGCTACCCAGGAATTGCCACCCGAAGCCTACACATCAGATGAATGGCTGGCGCAGGAAAACAAGAAGCTGTTTTCGCGCAGCTGGGTGTTTGCTGGCGTCGAGTCAAAAGTTGCCAATGCGGGCGATTACATGACGACCAAGGCAGGGCACTTTACCCTGGTCGTAATCCGCGGAAACGACGGCGAACTGCGTGCGTTCCACAACATTTGCCGACATCGCGGAACCGAACTGTTGGACCACGGCTGCGGCAATGCGGGCAAGACGATCGTGTGCCCCTATCACTCGTGGACTTTTGGCCTGGATGGCGCGTTGCGTGGTATCCCCGACCAGCAAGCCTGTTTCCCTGACATTAACAAAAAAGAAAACGGCCTGCACAGGGCTTCGGTCGCGGTCTTCAAGGGCATTGTCTTTGTCAATCCCGAACCCGATCAGGACTTGTCAGAATGGCTCAGCGGATTGGAAGATGTCGTCTGGCCGCACGACATCACCAGCCCTGAACTGATATCTTACGGTGAACTTGTAACCTATGAAATGCAGTGCAACTGGAAAGTGTTCTTCGAGAACGCCATCGACGGATACCACCTGGCCTATCTGCACAAGAACACACTGGGCGGCCCAACTCAGGACAAGAACATCTGGGACCCTTATGGCGACAATCAGGTTTGGTACTCGACTGAAAACGAAACCGTGCGTTCGCGTGTTCCGAATTTCGTGTCAACGCGAATGGACAAATGGAACGCGAAGAAAATCCCGCATGCTGAGAAAGAAGGCTATGGCGGCGTCTACATGTTGTTCCCGACAACCCTGATCGTGGCAAGCCCGTGGTCCTACTCGATATCCGTGATGGAACCTGTAAGCGCCGGTGTGACACGGTTGCATGCTTATGTCTGGGCCGCAAAATCATGGATGTCGAGCCGCGGTTCCGTCAAGGATATCCCCGGCTATGACAAAGTATCCGGCATGATCAAAAGCTCGCACTGGAAAGTGCATCCGCTGGAAACGCAGGACTTCCAGACCGAGGATGTATATGTCGTCGAGAAAATGCAGCGTGCGATGATGTCGCCCAAATACACGGTCGGCAAAATGGCCTCTGGTCCGGGGGCTGAATCTCCGCTGACCTACTTTCAGAGATCGGTTCTGCGCCACATGGAAGCGTAGGTACACGCGGCAAGCGACAGAGATTTCACTGGGTCACTTTCTCAACCGGATGGCCTGCTTCATTTGAGGTGGGCCATTGAAACGACGAGGCTTGACCGCATTTCAACGATCAAGCCTCACACTGTTTTTCGAACTTTCATTTCCTGACCAAGAGCATTCGGTCAGGAACGGTGCTTATGCCGCACCGCTTTGGTCGTCGCGACTGCAAATCTCGATGATCTCGCGTTTTTGAATTTTACCTGTCGGGCCTTTGGGCAATGCATCCCAAATCTCGATATCTTTCGGGATCTTGAAGTTGGCAATCTTACCCCGGCAGTACTCACGCAGTGCCGCGCCGCTAACAGCGGTATCCGAGTTCAGGGTGACAACGGCATGAATCCGATCCCCCCATTTTGGATCGGGCAAGCCGAACACACTGACTTCGTCGATTGCATCATGTTCAGCCAGACAGTTTTCGACCTCGATCGGGAACACGTTATAGCCGCCGGACTTGATACGGAACTTTGCCCGGTCCTTGAGATGCACGTAACCCTCTGCATCGATCACTGCGATATCCCCGGTATGCAACCAACCATCGCGGACAGTTTCCGAATACTCCACCGCTTGGTTCCAATAGCCAGGTATCACATAGGGCGAGTGTATCAGCAGCTCACCCGCCTCACCGCTGGGAAGATCATCGCCCTGCTCATCCACAACACGGACGTCCACGTAGTAAAGTGGTCGACCCGCGCTTTCCAGACAGTTGTGCCCGTCTTTCAAGGCGCGTTCGTGATCGGTTGCGGTCAGCATCATACCCATGCCCATCAGCTCGGTCGTGCCAAACATCTGCAGGAATTTGCACCCGAAAGCCTTGAGCGCATCCCGCACCGTCGCAGGTGGAATTGGCGCAGACCCATACCCCAACTGCCGGATCGACGAGCAATTGTATCGCGTGATCAGCCCGGAAGACAGCAGGTCATTCAGCATCGTTGGCACCAGAACGCAGATCGTCGCCTGCTCGCGGTCAATAAGCTTAAGCGCCGTTTCGGCATTCCATTCGCCGACAATAGCGCATTTGGTGCCGTGGAACATGTTACGCAGCAGGTGAATGATCGGAACGCCCGATGCCGGCATCGCGTGCAGCCAGACATCATCCGGACCCGCACCTTCCGTCAGAGCGATTACACCCATCGACTCGATCATCAACGCGTGAGGATAGATCGCACCTTTCGGCAAACCGGTTGAACCGGTGGTGTAGCAGATCATCAATTGCTCATACGGGGTATGGATGAAGGCTCCGCGATCAGATGCTGATGCGATCAGGGTTTCATAATCCCGCTCCAGCGTATGCTGCGCACCAACTCCCACCAGCACCGGCTGGCGTTTGCTGAAGGTCAGTGCCTCTTGGGCGATTGCAACTTTCGTGTCCTGCACGATCAGAACATCCAAGCCTGCGTCGTCAATCAGCGCGCCAATCTCGCGCGGGGCAAGGCGATAGTTCAGACCCACTCGAATCGCACCGGCCTTGGCGCAAGCGCCTATGGTTTCCGCAACCTCGATGCAGTCAGGCAGGATCACCCCGACCCTGTCACCCTTGCGGACATCCAGCGGCCGCAACGCATGCGCCAGCGCATCTGTTCGCTGGCCTAACTCGCGCCAACTGCAACGGCGGTCCAGTTCCACATAAGCATCTTGATCCCCAAAGCGGTCTGCGTTTCGGTCGATCAGCTGTCCAAGCGTCGGCATTGGTGTCTCCTCCCGGGCATCACGGCAATTCTTAAGTTACGTGATTGTCGTTTTTGGTGGTGTGGGGCGTGCGAGGTCAGGTGAAAATTCACTTTGACCCTACATCAGCCTTCCAGCGGTGTGAGTTTGTGAAATCCCTTGCGCCCATAAATAAGCGCCGACTTTTCCGGGTTCAGGTGAACTTCTTTCACCATACCGAAGAACACCGCATGTGTCTTCGTGTTTGCCCAGTTGTCGACCACGCATTCAAAGGACACGACGGACTCTTTCAAAACAGGCAGACCCAGATCTCCTTTGATCCATGTCCCGGCTGCCTGGAACTGTTGTTCCTTGTCCATTTTCGACGAAAAGGCACCGACAACCTCGGTCATGTCATCAGGTATGAGGTTTACGGCAAACTTTCGGCTGTCCATGACGACGCCATATGTTCGCGCTGTTCGGTTGATGCAAACCAACAAAGCTGGCGGATCGGCAGTTAGCGAACATACCGCCGTCGCCGCCATTCCAGCGCGCGAATCTTCGAATTCTGAAGTGATGATGGTCGTTGAGGCCGCCAGCAACTGCATGCCGGTCTTGAACCTGTCTTCTGTGGTCAGGGTCATACTGCGCTCTTGCTAATTAGTGAACGATCACTTACCTTCCACATCACCGGATAAATGTCAACGCAGACTTCGCAGCCCGGCGACAAAAAAACGAAACCCGACCCTTGTGACCAATGGGACAGAACGGGCACACAGACCAACGGGAAGGCGGTTGCGCACCGCAAAACCAACCGCAGGAGACGCGTATTGGACCAGCATAGACCCAACCCCGCCGAGAGCCTCGCGACGCTTTTGGAGACACAAAAAGCCCATCAGGCCGAAAATGGCGCGCCAAACGCGGCTGAACGTACGGATCGCATCACGCGGTTAATCGACCTGGTACTGGATAATCGCGATGCCATGATTGACGCGATCTCAGCCGATTTTGGCAATCGGTCACAACATGAAACGATCGCGGCAGACATCGTTGGCACGGTAAAACAGTTAAAATTCGCGCGGGACAACCTTGATCGCTGGATGCGCCCTGAGAAGGCAAAAATCGAGTTTCCCCTGGGATTGCTGGGCGCGCGCGGTCGCATCCATTATCAACCCCTGGGTGTCATTGCTATTGTCAGCCCCTGGAACTTTCCGATCTATCTGGCCATCGGCCCAATGGCCGAAGCCTTTGCGGCAGGCAACTCGGTCATGCTGAAACCGTCAGAGTTCACACCCCGCACATCCGACCTTTTGAAGTCGCTGATAGAAGCAAACTTCGCCCCGCACGAAGCCGTGGTTGTGACCGGAGGCGTCGACGTCGCACAGGCGTTCACTGCCCTTCCTTTTGACCACCTGCTGTTTACCGGCGCCAGCAGCATTGGCCCGCACGTCCTTCGCGCAGCAGCTGAACATATGGTGCCGACAACACTGGAGCTTGGTGGCAAGAACCCCGCCATCATCGCCCCCAGCGCAGACATGAACCTTGCGGTCGCCCGGATTGCAGCGGGCAAAGGATTCAATGCGGGTCAGGTTTGCCTGGCACCGGACTATGTCTTGGTCCCACGCGCAAAGATGGAAGAATTCGCCACCCAGCTTGCGGCAAAACTTGCCGAGGCCTTCCCGACCCTGTCCGGCAACCCGGATGTCACCCATATCGTGACCGACCGCCAATTCGACCGGCTCAAGGGCCTTGTGGAGCAGGCACGCTCGGCAGGGGCGCGAGTCGTTCAGGTCAATCCCGCCAACGAAGATCTCTCAGCCACGAATGAGAAAATTCTGCCCCCGACACTGATCGTCGACGCCGATCCGGCGCTGGACGTCATGCAGGACGAAATATTTGGGCCGATCCTTCCCATCCTGCCTTACGACTCGTTGGATCAGGCCATTAGCTTTGCCAACACCCGTCCGCGCCCTCTAGCGGCTTACGTATTTGCTAAAGACGCGGGCGAGCAGGAGCAGGTGATGGAAGGCACCATTTCCGGCGGAGCGTGCATCAACGAGACCATCATGCATTCGACCCAGAACACCCTGCCCTTTGGCGGTGTCGGAAACAGTGGCATGGGCGCTTATCACGGCCTGCATGGCTTCCAACGGTTCAGCCACGCAAAAGCTATTTTCAAGCAGATCAATATGGATGGCGTCTTCAAGGCTCTTCGCCCGCCCTATGGCGAGAAGTTCTTTAAGACAATGGCGCCGTTCCTGAAAAAATAATCTGGTGCACCAAAAAAGAAGGGAGCTCTGCATTTGCGGAGTTCCCGTCAGTCGTTTTGCGGTAATGCCGGCAGCGCGGCTTGTTATAAGCAAGATGCCTGCGGCGATACCTCAGACCTCCAGCCATTCCTTCCGGATTTCGTCATTTTCGCGCAATGCCTGCGGGGTGCCTTCGTAAACCATGTGCCCGTGACCCATGACGTAAACCCGGTTGGTCACACGCAAAGCGATGGTCAGCTTTTGCTCGACCAACAGGATCGAGACGCCACGCTCGGCAATCTGCAGCAGCAGATCCCCCACTTGCTCAACAATCTTCGGGGCCAGACCTTCGGTCGGCTCGTCGATCATGATGAAATCGGGGTTGCCCATCAAAGCGCGGCAGATGGTCAGCATTTGCTTTTCGCCGCCCGACATGACCGAGGCATCCACATCCGCACGATTGCGCAGGTTCGGAAACATCTCGAACATGTCCTCGATACGCCAGCGGCCATCGCCGTCCTTTTGGCCGGGTTTCAGCCCCAGCATCAGGTTCTGGCGAGTTGTGAGACCGGGAAAGATATCCCGATTTTCAGGCACATAACCAATCCCGGCCTTGGCAATCTCAAAGCTCTTGCGGCCAGCGATCTCCTGGCCGCGGAACTGGATCGACCCGTGCGGGGCGACCTCGCCCATGATGGCCTTGCAGGTGGTAGACCGCCCAACCCCGTTCCGCCCCAACAGCGATACGATTTCGCCCTCGCCCACCTTAAGGTTAACACCCTGAAGAATGTGGCTCTTGCCGTAATAGGCGTGCAAGTCGGTGACCTGAAGCATTACACAGCCTCCTCTTCCAAACTTGCGCCCAGATAGGCTTCTTTCACTTTCGCCGATGCGCGTACAACATCCGGCGTGTCGGATTCGATCACTTCGCCATAAACAAGGACCGAGATCTTGTCCGCCAAATCAAAAATCACGCCCATGTCGTGCTCGACAATCAAAAGCGTCTTGTCCTCGGTCACGTTGCGGATCAGGTCGACGATCAGGTCGGTTTCCGAATGGCTCATCCCGGCGCAGGGTTCGTCCAGCAGTATGATATCCGCCCCGCCTGCGATCGTGATCCCGATCTCAAGCGCGCGCTGCTCGGCATATGCCAGCGTGCCAGCCAGTTCATTCCGGCGCGAACTCAGATTGATCTGCGTCAGAATACCGTCAGCCTTTTCGGTAACGTCCAGCTGGCGGCCAATCATGTGCCAAAAAGAATACCGATACCCCATTGTCCACAACAACCCACACCGAATGTTTTCGAACACGGTCATGTTGGGAAATATGTTGGTGATCTGGAAAGATCGGCTGAGGCCGCGGCGGTTGATCTCGAAGGGCTTCAATCCGGTGACATCTTCGCCGTGCAGAAACACTCCGCCCGAGGTCGGCGCGAACCGCCCGGTGATCAGGTTGAACAGGGTCGATTTCCCGGCCCCGTTCGGCCCGATGACCGCGTGGCGTTCACCCTTGGCGATCTGCAGGTTCACGCCTTGGATAATCTTGGCCAGACCAAAGCTCTTCTCGAGGTTTTTTAGCTCAATAGCAGGAGCGCTCATGCCCGATCCTCCGCATGGTTCGCATTGTCCCAGGCTTCACGGGTTTCCGGCAAAACGCGCGACACTAGGAAGAGGGAGATTGCGGCGATGATTGTTGCAAACGCTACGGCCTGATAGCCGCCACTATCAAAGGCAATGCCATAGAGATGCATCTCGTGATCGCCACCGTATCCGTGGCGCTTGTGGAAAAGGATTTCCAAAATGGCGGCCAGGGACAAGACACTCGTGATCGTAGGGATTGCCACTTTGAGATACGGCTTGATCAGCAATTTCAGTTTACCCAAGGCGAGCGGGCGTCGATGCATCGCGATCAACCCGGCAAAACCAGACGGGAAGAACATCACACAGGCCACGAACAAAATGCCCAGATACAACGCCCATAATTCGGTATGCAGGCCAAGAACCGTTTGCAGCAAGGTGAACACGACCGCCCCGATAATCGGCCCGACAAAGAAGCCAGCACCACCAATGAAGGTGATCAGCAGGATCGAGCCGGACGTCGCAAGGTTCAGGTTTTCCTCGGTCAGAATCTCAAAGTTGATCGCGAACAACGACCCGGCAACACCGGCAAAAAAGCCCGAAGCACAGAAGGAAATCCAGCGAACGTTGCGCTGGGAATACCCCAGAAACTCGGCGCGTTCTTCGTTGTCGCGCACAGCGTTGGCAATCCGCCCGATCGGCGTGCGCGAGAACAGATACATCAGCAGCGCTGCCACCAACAGCCACACGACCGTAAGGTAATAAACCTCTTGCTGTGTAAGGAATTCATACCCGAACACTGGCGGACCCATGGTCCGGTCGCCCGAGATGCCTTCTTCGCCGCCAAAGAACACGACGATGATGACGGAACAGGCGGCGATCAGCTCTCCGACACCAAGCGAGATCATAGCGAATACAGTGCCCGCCCGGCGGGTCGAAAAACTACCGATCAGGAAGGCGAAGATCATGCCGAACAAGCCTCCGACTATCGGAAGAAACGGCAAAGGCAACCACAGCCCGTCCTCGACCATGTTCATCACGTGCATGGCGAAGAACCCGCCAAGACCCATATAGACCGCATGACCAAAGGACAGCATGCCGCCCTGTCCCAGCAACATGTTGTAGCTCAGCGCGAAGACGATGGTGATTGCCATCTGGTTCATGATCGTCAGCGCCGAACTGGACTGGAACACAAACGGCAGGCACAACAAGAACAAAGCGGCAAAAGCCCAGGGCATCACGTTCGATAGCGATATCAGCCGGGTAGTCCCCGCAGTTAAGGGCGTCTTACTAGCGATACTCATGATTCACGGTTCCCCATAAGACCCTGCGGGCGCAGAACAAGGACGATGATCATCAACAGGTACGGCAAGATCGGACCAAGCTGAGGCAGCGTCAGTGTCCAAAGGTCCTGCAGCGGATGATCCCAGATCATCTCTGGCTTGGTAAAGCCGATCGCGGTCAGCACTTGTTCGGCCGTGACGTCATAGGCGGTGGCAAAGGTCTGAAGCCAGCCGATAATCAGGGATGCAACCAGGGCGCCCCAAAGCGAACCCAGACCGCCGATCACAATGGTCACAAAAACGATCGAACCCAGCTGCAAGGCCATGCCAGGGAAAACCCCCAGAACCGGACCAGCAATGACACCGGCCAGCCCGGCCATCGCGGTTCCCACGCCAAACACGCACATAAAGACCAGCGGTACGTTGTGACCCAGATTCTGCACGGTTTCGGGATAGCTGAGCGCGGCCTGAATGGTCATGCCAATACGGGTTTTGGTCAGAATGTATAGCAGCGTCAGGAAGATCCCCATCGCAACGGCGATCATAAAAACCTTGTAGGCAGGAAAAGCATTTCCAGCGATAGCAAAAGCTGCAAAATCCAGCGCGGCAGGTTCCGAGAATGGAAGCTGACTTTTGCCCCAGAAGAATTGAATCGTTTCTTCAATCAGCAGCGCAAGACCAAAGGTAAAGATCAGTTCTGGCACATGCCCGTATTTGTGAACTCGCCTTAACCCGTATCGCTCGATCAGAGCTCCGATCAAACCGACAATCAATGGCGCGACAAGCAAGCCGACCCAGAACCCGGTGACGAGGCTGATCTGATAGGCGAAATAAGCACCCAGCATGTAAAAACTGGCATGAGCAAAGTTCAGAACGCCCATCATGGAAAAGATCAGTGTCAAACCGCTGCATAGCATGAAAAGCAACAAACCAGTTACAAATCCATCCAACACGTTCACGAGGAACAGCGCCATTACGTGTCTCCCTGCATATTATTGAGTGGCAGACTGGTGGCCCGCCCGAATTTCAGACGGACCACCAGAGTGGTTAGAGGGTTATGGGCGCTTCATCTCGCATGTGGTGGACGAGTCATTGGACGCCAGTTCGACAACAGTTTCTGCAACCATACCGCGGCCAGACTTGTCGTATTCAAAAGCGACCTCGGGCGTCTGGCCCTGCACGGTCACAGTCTGGATCGTCTGGTGATCGCTTTCACGCATCACGGTCTTGCCAGTGACAATACTGTCGTATTCCATACCTTCCAGCGCATAGGCGATCGCCTTGATATCCGTGGCGTTGCCAACTTCGTTGATCGCGGCTGCCAGCATCGGTGCAACATTCGCCATCTGAGGTTGACCAAAGTCCAGATCAGGGAAGCTTACATAGAAGGCTTCGATGAATTCCTGCGCTTCAGGTGTTGGGGCCGGATTGACCTGACCTGCGCCGACCAGTTTGACGATACCGTCGCCTTCTTCACCAAAGGCCGCGGTGATGCCTGAGGTCGCGCCATAGTAGGTGTAGATCGGCTTGTCGAAACCGGCACCCATGACCGCTTTTCCCAGGCCGACCATATCGCCACCCCAGTTACCGGTGATCACGGCATCTGCGCCCGAACCAACAATCTTGCGCGCGAAGGGCGTGAAGTCTTTGACTTTGCCGATTGGGTGCAACTCGTTCCCGACAATCTCAATATCGGGGCGCTTTTCCTGAAGGAACCGCTGAGCGGCAGCAGCAACAGCCTTACCGAACGAATAGTCCTGACCGATCACATAGACTTTTTTGATATCCGGGTTGGCTGCAATGTCATCGGTCAACGCGTCCATTTTGATGTCAGCATTGGCGTCAAAGCGGAAATGCCAGAACTGGCATTTGTTATTGGTCAACGCCGGGTCAACGGCCGAGTGGTTGAGGAAGATAACCGGATCATCAGGATTGCGACGATTGTGCTTGGCAACGGCTTCGGTCAGCGCGTTCGCCACACCGGATGATGCGCCCTGAGCGATGATGCGAATGCCCTGATCCATGGCAACCTGCAACTGGATGAGAGATTCCTTTGCGCTGATCTTATTGTCGAAAGGCACCATCTCAAATTCGGCATTGCCATCCAACAGCCCGCCAGGTTCGTTCACCAGCTCTTTGACGCTGTGGCGATAGATTGCCAGGCCTTGTGTGCCCGTCGTCGCAAATGGCCCGGATAGCGGATCAATGAAAGCGATTCGTACTTTTTCCTGTGCCGCAGCGGCCCCTGCAACAAGACCAGCAGCAAGTGCGGTCGCCATCATCAAATTGAACTTGTTCATTTCTTCCTCCCTATTGACACCAGGCGGTAGGTTTCAGCCCGTTGTAAGATCCACACGAGGGTGAGTGATCGATCACTATATTCATGACTGTTTGTTAGTGTGTCAACGAATTACTGACGTAATTTGGAACTTCTGGACATTCGTGAAACAAAATCGGCAATGCGCCGTCACATCGCCCAATTTCATCTCGCCTAGAGTGACTGCTCCTCAATTAGCCCTGAAAATAAGGGGAATGATCAATCGACTGAATATCCGTGATCCAATTTCCCGCCCGCGCTCATGATAAACAAAACTGGCCAAAACAAATCGTTGACATTTTTTTTGTTCGCGTAATATCATTTGTGTACTAACGAGAAATTTCTCATCAGGATAGACACTTTGCGGTATCTTTCTCCCAACACGCTCGATGATGCATTTGACTTGCTGACCAGCAATGATCTGACGGTTGTCGCTGGCGGCACTGACTTTTTCCCATCCCGGCAGCGTCATGAGCTGCACACCGACATATTGGACGTCACACGCATCAATGGTCTTTCGGGCATCCAACTTGTGGATGACCGTTGGAGAATCGGAGCCACAACAAGCTGGACAGACATTGCCCGGGCCAATCTGCCCGTAGCATTTAAGGGCCTGCAAATGGCAGCGCGGGAAGTCGGTAGCCTGCAGATCCAGAACAGCGGCACGATTGCAGGGAACCTGTGCAATGCCTCGCCTGCCGCTGACGGCGTGCCACCGCTGCTGACGCTGGAGGCTAGCGTTGAGCTTGGCTCGGCCCGTGGCTTTCGCGAGGTTCCGCTGTCAAAGTTCATCACTGGCGTGCGCAAAACGGCGCTGTCCGGCGATGAGATTGTGACGGCGATCTACCTGCCCGATCCGCCCAAAGGGACTGTTGGACATTTCGAAAAACTCGGCGCGCGACGATACCTTGTGATCTCGATCACGATGACTTCTGTCATCATCGGCCTCGATGAAAACCGCCGGATCAACTATGCGCGCGTCGCCGTGGGGGCTGCGTCAGCCGTGGCACAAAGGCTGGTACAGCTCGAAGCCGATTTGATCGGGAAATCCCCTGAAACGGTTGAAGTTTCATCAGAGCATTTGGCACCGCTTAGCCCCATTGATGACGTCCGCGGGGACGCCGCATTCCGACTGGACGCGGTGGCAGAACAATGTGTCCGGGCAATCGCAGAGGCGGGACAACATCATGGATAAACGCGCTGATGAAATCACGACCGAATTCACCCTGAATGGCCACCCCGTCAGCGCGGTGCCGCGCGTGGGTGAGCGCCTGTCGGAAATGCTGCGCGAGCGGCTGTCAGCACGCGACGTCAAGATCGGATGCAATGCCGGCGACTGCGGTGCTTGCACCGTTCTGGTCGATGGTGATCCGGTCTGTGCCTGCCTGGTTCCGGCGCAACAGGCTGCTGGGCGGTCTGTGGAAACGGTGTCCGGGCTGACGCAAGATGACCAGATTGCCAAACGTCTGGCAGAAAGCTTTCAAAACCACGGTGCGGCGCAGTGCGGTTTCTGCACGCCGGGCATGATGACCGCTGCCGTCGCATTGCTGCGCGAGACTCCTGAGCCAAACAATGAGCAGGTCCAGGATGCCCTAGGCGGCGTTTTGTGCCGCTGCACCGGGTATCGCAAGATTATCGATGCCGTTGTTGCCGCTGGTGCGCCTGCTTTGCCCGAAGCATCATTGGGACACGCGGGCGAAGCCATCTGGCGCGTGGATGGGCACGACAAGGTCACAGGCACAGAGCTTTTTGGCGATGATGTTGCCCCGGCAGGTACATTGGAAATCTATGTCATCCGTTCCCCTTACCACCGTGCCAGGTTTACACTTGGCGATCTGGACACTTGGGCCAATAAGACCCCTGGGATCGAAGCAGTCCTGACTGCGGCCGACATTCCCGGGCGCAACAACTTTGGCGTTATTCCCGACTTTGCCGACCAACCTGTATTCGCGGAGACCGAGGCTCGGTTCCGTGGCGAGGCTGTCGCCGCCATCATTGGTCTGCCCGAGATTCTGGCAACATTCGATCCAGCAGATTTTCCAGTAACGTGGGAAGAAAGACCCGCAGCGCTGGATTCACCGGACGCCATGACACCCCTAGCCGCGCAGCTACACCCAGATCGCGACGGCAACGTTATGTGTGCCGGTTTCGTGAAATGCGGAACACCAGAAACCGCGTTGGATAACGCAGATGTTGTGGTCGAAGGCCATTTCCGCTCGGGCTTTGTCGAACATGGGTATATCGAGCCTGAGGCCGGGTTCGCCGAGATCGTGAACGGGCGGGTCGAAGTCCATGCCTGCACGCAAGCCCCGGTGATGGATCTGGACGCGCTGGAGATCATTCTGGGGATGCCGCGCGATCAGATCCGTATTGCCCCGACCGGGGTCGGCGGCGGGTTCGGTTCAAAACTCGATATCTCGGTGCAGCCTTATCTGGCACTTGCCGCGCTCAAAACCGGCAAGCCGGTGCGACTGACCTATTCCCGAACCGAGTCGATGCAGTCCACCACCAAACGCCACCCTTCCGACCTGCAGGTCAAGATCGGGGCAACCAAAGACGGTCGTATCAGTGGGATGACTTTTGATGGGCTGTTCAACACAGGCGCCTATGCCAGCTGGGGTCCGACCGTGGCCAACCGGGTTCCTGTTCATGCCTCGGGGCCGTACAAAATCACCGACTACCGCGCCGAAGCCAAAGGCATCCATACGCATTGCCCGCCATCGGGCGCATTCCGCGGCTTTGGCGTTCCACAATCAGCCATCGCGCAGGAATGCCTGTTCGACGAGTTGGCGGACAAGCTAGGCATCGACGCGCTTGATTTCCGCATCAACAATGCGCTGGAGAATGGGGTCCCCACCGTTTGCGGGCAGGTCTTCGATCAGAGTGTTGGCATTCGCGCCTGCCTCGAAGCGCTGCGTCCCGCGTGGGCTGAAGAAAACAAAGCAGCTCAGGCACACAACGAACAAAACAATACCTTGATGCGCGGCGTTGGGCTGGCGGCAGGCTGGTACGGGTGCGGCAACACTTCGTTGCCCAACCCGTCGACGATCAAATCGGGTATCCGGTCAGATGGCAGTGTGGTCCTGCACCAAGGAGCGATGGATATCGGCCAAGGGGCAAACACCGTCATCACGCAGATCTTTGCCACGGCGCTTGGTGTCCCGGTTGCGCAGATCGAAATCATCGGGGCCGATACGGATGTCACGCCAGACGCGGGCAAAACTTCGGCCTCACGTCAGACCTATGTCTCTGGCAGCGCTTCACGTCTGTCGGGCGAAGCGATGCGGGCGCAGATTCTGTCCCGCGTGAACGCCGGGCCTGATGCTGTGATCACCCTGAACGCAGGCGCAATTGCTGTGGATGATAACGGACAGCAGCACACGATCGACCTGACCACGCTGGAACCGGACGCCGAAGGGTATGTTCTGCGTTCCGAAGAAACCTATGACCCGCCCACAAAACCGTTGGACGAAAACGGTCAAGGGATACCTTATGCTCAGTTTGGTTATGCTGCGCATCTGGCTGTTGTCGAGGTGGACACAAAACTTGGCACGGTGAAACCGATCAAATTCGTGGCCGCCCATGACGTCGGCAAAGCGATTAACCCGATGCTGGTCGAGGGTCAGGTGCAGGGCGGTATCGCGCAGGGTCTTGGCATGGCACTGATGGAAGAATACCTGCCCGGCCTTACCGAGAACCTGCACGACTATCTGATCCCGACCATTGGAGACATCCCCCCGATCGAAACCCTCATCATCGAGGAAGAGGATGCCCACGGCCCCTACGGTGCCAAGGGACTGGGAGAGCACGTTCTGATCCCGTCGGCCCCGGCCCTTTTCAATGCAATCAATCGCGCCTGCGGCGTTCGGCTGACGCAAGGTCCTGCCACGCCTGCAAAGATGCGCGCAGCAATCAAGGAACTGAAAGATGGCAACTGAACGCGCCACACCAGAGAAAATTCGCTGCGATGCCTGCCCGGTGATGTGCTACATCGCGGACGGTAAAATCGGGGCCTGCGACCGCTATGCCAATCATGGTGGCGACCTAGTCCGTTTGGATGCGTTGACGATCATCGAAAGCACTGAGGACACGCGCCTTGTCCCGTTCCTGAAAGACGGTAAAGACCCCGAAGACTGGGACGGCGACATCGTGCAAGGCAAGCGGCCCTTTGTGACCGCCGTCGGTGCGGGCACGACCTACCCCGACTACAAACCTGCGCCCTTTATCGTCAGCCAGGACGTGGAAGGCGTGGATATGGTTACTGTCGTGACCGAGGGGATTTTCTCGTATTGCGGTGTCAAAGTGAAGATCGACACCGATCGCCATATTGGTCACGAGCGCGATGTCGTCCGCGTGGACGGTGAGCCCGTCGGGCATGTGATGACCTCGGAATACGGGTCCAAGATGTTGTCGCTGGGTGGGGTCGAGCATCTGACCGGCGGTTCAAAGAAAGAGGGGCGGATCACTTGCGACGCCCTACTGCGGCTGTGCAATCGCGAGGCCGTTGAAATGGTGATCGGCGATGAGGGGCACGAAACGACGATTGTGGTTCAGGCCGGTAAAGCGCCCATCATTAATGGGGTCGAAGAGAAACTGATGCGGGTGGGCTGCGGCTCGGCAACGATCGGAATGTTCGCCAAGCAGTGGATTGAACATGTGGATGACGTGGTGGTGGTCGACGACCACATTACCGGCGTTCTGTCCGAGCATCAGGCAGGCAAACTGCTGGATGTCGAACCAACGGGCATCAAGATCAATGGTCGTCGTTCCACCCCGGGTCGCTATTTTCAGGTCGCAGAGCCTGGCACCGGCTGGGGCGGTACGGATATCGAGGATCCGCTAAAAATTCTGGGCGACTTCAATCCAAAATTCGCGCGTAAAGGTATGAGCCTGTTGATGGTATCCACCACTGGTGAGCAATATGGCTATTTTGAACTGGATGCCGAGCTGAAACCTCAGCCCGTCGAGATTCCCCCGGCGCTGAAGGCGTCTGCTGAGCTGATTGCCGAAAACTGCGAACCTTCGGTCTGCTCGGTTCTGTTCATGGGCGGCGCAGGCGGCAGCCTGCGGGCAGGTGTCACGGAAAACCCGGTGCGGCTGACAAAATCGGTCAAGGACTCGCTGACCTTTGTATCCTGCGGCGGGGCCGAGGCTTACGTTTGGCCTGGCGGCGGCATCACCGTGATGGTCGACGTTCTGGGCATGCCCACCGGATCGTTCGGGTACGTGCCAACACCAGCGCTGGTCGCCCCCATCGAGTTCACGATGCGTGTCAGCGACTATGGCACGCTGGGCGGACACATGGATGAGATCAAGCCGGTTTCCGAGGTTGTCTCGGACGAAACCCGCAAGGTGGATCAGTTCGAAAACCAACCCGACCCGATGTCTTCGAAAAATTATCGCTGGGCCAAAGGAGCATAAGGCCGGATGCACCCCACCTCTGCCATATTGCCCTGCGGCCGCAGATTGCATCTGCAACACGGACCGATCGACCTGATCGTCGAGGCAGATGGCGCGCAAGATATCGCATTCGAAGCTGCCCAGTTCCGGTTCCAATCCTTGCTGCAGGGCTTGGTGGATGAACTGGGGTTGCTGAAAATGCCCATGACCGCTGAATGCGCCCGCCCTCAAGGACGGGTAGCGCGCCGCATGGATGAGGCTGCGCGCCCTCATTCCAACGTGTTTGTTACACGCATGGCCGCCGTTGCCGGAGCTGTCGCGGACGAAGTACTGGCGGCCATGCTTCACGCCACACCTCTGGATCGCGCGTTGGTCAACAATGGCGGAGATATTGCTGTTTATCTGGGCTCGGGTCAGGACTATCGCATCGCAATGAGCGGGCTTAACGGATGCGATCTGGGCCGCATTGCTATCCGTGCAAGCGACAAGATTGGCGGCATTGCCACGTCGGGTCGCGGCGGGCGCAGCTTGAGCCTTGGCATCGCCGACAGCGTTACAGTGTTGGCCAGCAACGCAGCAATGGCCGATGTGGCAGCGACGCTGATCGCCAATGCGGTTGATCTGCCCGGGCATCCGGCCATCCGGCGCCTTCCGGCCAATCAACTACGCGATGACAGCGATTTGGGCGACCTGCCCGTTCCGGTTTCTGTCGGCCAACTCTCTGCCCAAGATATTCAAGATGCCCTGTCACACGGCCTGAATACTGCCGAGACCTTGCTTGGACGCGGTTTGATCTCTGCCGCCCATCTGTCTCTTGGCTCCCACTCCCGCCAGACGGGCGCGTCTCGACTGGTGATCTCAACCACTCAAAAGGTTCCACAATATGCCTGACGTTCAACTGCGAAAAAAGCTGTTTTCGCTTGAAGAAATTTATCACGAAGGCGGACCGATGTCCGACGCGCCGCTGGTGCGGGTGGCTGCAATGGCCGTTATCGCCAACCCGTTTGCAGGGCGGTACGAACCCGAAATTCAGGGCTTTATGGAAGACCTCAAACCTCTGGGTCTGGAAATGGCACAAGCCCTGATCGACATGCTGGGCGGTCCGGAAAACGTCCAAGGCTATGGCAAAGGTTCTTTGGTTGGTGAAGGCGGCGAGCTGGAACACGGCGCACTGTGGCACGCCCCCGGCGGCTATGCGATGCGCCAGTTGCTAGGCACGGCAAACGCGATTGTGCCCTCATCCAAAAAAGTCGGTGGCGTGGGTGCGCGGCTGGATGTGCCGATCACGCATATCAACGCCTCATATGTGCGCAGCCATTTCGACAGCATGGAGGTGGGTTGCAATGACGCCCCGCGCGCAGGCGAGCTGGCTTTCTCGCTGGTCATGACAACCGGGCCGCGGGTGCATTCGCGCTCGGGCGGGCTTGAGGCGTGGGACATCAAAGGAGAGGACGGCCTAAGATGACAAAGATCCGCAAAATCGCAGTCAACGTTGAAGAAACCCATATCGAGGCAGGGCGCCCGATCTCGCCCGCCACACGCAAGGCGGTGGCAATGGCCGTGATCGAAAACCCCTTTGCCGGGCAATATGTCGAGGATCTGACACCGCTGATGGAAACTGGTGCTGAGTTGGGCGCTTTGCTGGGCCGCCGCTGCGTCGAGGCCCTTAACATCACACCGGAACAGGCCGAAAGCTACGGCAAATCGGCGATGGTCGGTGAGAATGGCGAGCTGGAACATGCCGCCGCCATCCTGCACCCCAAGTTGGGCGCGCCACTGCGCAAAGAGGTCGAAAAGGGCGCTGCCTTGGTGCCTTCTTCGAAGAAGATGGGCAGTCCTGGGCAGGTACTGGACGTACCGCTTGGTCACAAGGACGCGGCCTATGTGCGCAGCCATTTTGACGGCATCGAAGTGCAGTTGAACGACGCGCCCCGCGCGAATGAGATTATGGTGGCAGTTGCGGTCACCGACAGCGGACGACCGCTGCCGCGTGTAGGCGGACTGACGAATGAGGAGGCAGAAGGCAAAGACGGGCTGCGCTGAATGTAGCAGCTGCGCTCTTTAGGGCTGACAACACATTGAGAAGCCGGGATAACTGGCCGTGAACAATGATCATTGGGAGGAATTTGAAATGAATCTGATCAGACGCACGGTACTGGGCGCGCTTGCGGCGCTGCCCTTCACCGGTTTGACGGCTGGGGTCAGTCTGGCCCAGGACACAATCGTTTTGGGTGAAGTAAACAGCTATACCCGTCTGCCCGCCTTTACCGAGCCCTATAAGAAAGGTTGGCAACTGGCGGTCGAACAGATCAATGCCGCAGGCGGGATCGATGGCAAGCAACTGGAAGTGATCAGCCGGGATGATACCGGTGATCCAGCCACCGCAATTCGGATCGCCGAGGAACTGGTCTCAAAAGATGGTGCAGTTCTGATCTTTGGCACCTTCCTGTCCAATATCGGTCTCGCCGTTTCCGATTTTGCCAAGCAGAAAGAAGTCCTGTTCATCGCGTCCGAGCCCCTGTCCGACGCGATTGTCTGGTCCAAAGGCAACAAATACACCTATCGTCTGCGCCCCTCGACCCACATGCAGGCCGCGATGCTGGCCGAACAGGCCGCCAAGCTCGACGCCGTGAAATGGGCGACTGTCGCGCCGAACTACGCCTATGGGCAGGATGCGGTGAAGGCCTTCAAATCCGAACTGACCAAATTGCGCCCCGATGTAGAATTTGTCGAAGAACAATGGCCACCGCTGTTCAAGATCGACGCGGGTTCCACCGTACGCGCACTTGAGGCCTCGAAACCGGATGCGATTTACAACGTGACCTTCGGCGGCGATCTGGCCAAATTTGTTCGCGAAGGTTCGCTGCGGTTCCTGTTCGAGGATCGCGACGTGGCATCATTGCTGACCGGAGAACCGGAATACCTCGACCCGCTGGGGGCTGAGGCTCCTGAGGGTTGGATCGTCACCGGATACCCCTCGACCGACATCGCAACGGACGAGCACCAGGCCTTTGCTGAAGCCTATATCGAGAAGTTCGGCGAAGCGCCCAAAACCGGCTCTATCGTTGGATATAACTCGATCCTCGCCATCGCCGCAGCACTAGAAAAGGCCGATTCCACAGACACTGACGCCCTGCTGGCCGCGATGGAGGGCCTGACCGTCGACAGCAGCCCGACCGGCCCTTTCACCTTCCGTGCGGCTGACCATCAGTCCACGATGGGCGCCTATGTCGGCAAGACGGGAACAGTCGACGGCAAACCGACTATGGTCGATTGGTCCTATGCCGACGGGGCTGATTACTTGCCCAGCGAAGACGACGCAGCAGCCTTGCGTCCGGCGGAATAAGCCGAATTAGGCGGGGCAATAGCTGCCCCGCCCCACAAAAAGAACACGAACAAGGGACGGTGGCCCGATGGGGTTCTATTTTGCACAGCTACTGACTGGATTGGCGAACGCTTCCTCGCTTTTCCTGATCGCATCCGGGCTTTCGATCATCTTCGGCGTCACGCGGATCGTGAACTTTGCGCATGGCTCGTTCTACATGGTCGGCGCCTATCTCGCTTACACGCTGGTCACACTCTGGAGCGGCAGCATCCTTGGCTTTTGGGTCAGCGTCATTTTGGCCGCTATGATCGTCGGAGTGATCGGCCTGATCATCGAACTCACTATCCTGCGCCGCATTTACCACGCCCCCGAGCTGTTCCAACTGGTCGCAACGTTTGGCGTCGTATTGATCTTTCAGGATGGCACGCTGGCGATCTGGGGCGCAGAGGACCTTTTGGGCCCGCGCGCGCCGGGATTGGATAGCGCAGTTCGCATCATGGGTGAACCAATTCCCGAATATGACCTCGCCTTGATCGCTATCGGGCCGGTCGTATTGCTGGCCATCTGGCTGCTGTTTCACAAAACGCGATGGGGTGTTCTGGTGCGTGCCGCGACCCAAGACCGCGAGATGGTCGGGGCGCTAGGCGTCAACCAAGCCTGGTTGTTTTCGGCAGCATTCGTATTGGGCTCGTTCTTGGCTGGATTGGGTGGCGCACTGCAAATCCCGCGCGAGGCGGTATCGCTGCAGATGGATCTGTCCATCATCGGTGAGGCTTTCGTCGTGGTTGTCATTGGCGGTATGGGCAGCGTGTCCGGCGCGTTTGTAGCGGCGGTTCTGATCTCGGTCCTGAACGCTTTTGCAATCCTGATCTTCCCGCAAATCTCAATCGTTTTACCCTTCGTCATTATGGCGATTGTCCTGATCTTCCGGCCCCATGGCTTGTTCGGCAAACCCGGCAGCGAAAAGGGCGCGCCGGAAGAACCGGACCAACCACTGGCGCTGATGGATCAGAAATCAGCAATGGTGCTGATGGCCGCGCTGCTGGTGCTGGCGCTTAGCCCCTTGTTCACTGCTGATTTCACTTCGGTCCTGATGGTCGATGTGATGGTCGCGACGTTATTTGCCGTATCGCTGCATTTTATGATGGGTGTTGGCGGCATGGTCAGCTTTGGGCACGCCGCTTATTTCGGCGTTGGCGCCTATGGCGCGGCGATGGCGGTCAAATTCCTTGGCCTCGGCATGATCTCGGCTATGCTTTTCGGCCCGGTTTGCGCGGCCATAGCAGCGCTGTTCTTCGGCTGGTTCTGTGTCCGGCTGTCGGGCGTTTACCTCGCCATGTTGACCTTGGCCGCAGCCCAGATCCTATGGGGTGTCACGTTCCAATGGCAGGAATTCACCGGCGGGGATGATGGCATCCTTGGCGTATGGCCTGCCAAATGGGCCAGCTCCGACAAGGTTTATTTCTACATCGCCTTCGTCCTATGTATCGGCGGGATATGGGCTTTGCGTCGTGTGGCCTTCTCTCCATTCGGCTATATCCTGCGCGGCATACGCGACAGCCAGACCCGGGCTGAATCGATCGGCATCGATACCCGGTTTCATCAATGGATGGGCTTTGTGCTGGCGGGTGGCTTTGCCGGTTTGGCCGGGGTCGTCTTTGCATTTTCAAAGGGCAGCGTCTTTCCTGACAGCCTCGGCATCGCGCTGAGCATCGACGGTCTGATCATGGTTCTTCTGGGTGGCATTCACGCGCTGGCGGGTCCGATCCTTGGGGCCGGTGCCTTTGTCCTGATCGAAGATTGGGTCACGCGGTTAGACTACTGGCGCTTTATCTTCGGGGCCATCATTCTAATCGTTGTCCTAGTGGCACCTGACGGGATTGCGGGCGGTGTCCAGCGCCTGCTGCGCGGCTTGAAAGGAGGCCGGGCATGACCAACGTTCTCGAAGTCCGTAACCTGTCCAAATCCTTTGGCGGCGTGCAGGCCGTGAAGGATGTGAATTTCGATCTGAAGGAAGGGGAATTCCTTGCCCTGATCGGTCCCAACGGCGCGGGCAAAACCACATGTTTCAACATGCTGAATGGCTACCTAAAACCGAATACAGGTTCCGTATCCTTGCGCGGCCAGGCCCTGATCGGCCACCCGCCGCGCAAGATATGGCGTATGGGTGTCGGTCGAACGTTCCAGATTACGGCAACCTTCCTGTCGATGACCGTTGTGGAAAATGTCCAGATGGCGCTGATCTCGTATCACCGCTGGGTGTTTGACCTGTTTTCACGCGCAACGCGGATGTATGTGGACGAGGCAATGGCGCTGCTGGAACTGGTCTCGATGCAGGACCAGGCCGGACGGGCATGTTCGGAATTGGCTTATGGCGATCTAAAAAGGCTGGAACTGGCGATTGCCCTGGCGCATGAGCCCGCCCTACTGCTGATGGACGAACCGACGGCGGGCATGGCACCGTCCGAACGGCTAGCCCTGATGGCGTTGACCGCGGAAATCGTGGCCAAAGGCGGCGTGAGTGTGGTGTTCACCGAACATGACATGGACGTCGTTTTTGCCCACGCCCATCGTATTCTGGTCCTGAACCGGGGTGAGTTGATCGCCGAAGGCACAGGGTCTGAAATCCGCACCAACCCATTGGTCCAAGAGGTATATCTGGGCGGCGGCTCAGTCTTTGAAGCGGAGAGCGCCCATGCTTGATGTCAAAAACCTTGGGGCCTGGTACGGCCGTGCGCAAATCCTCAACGGTGTTTCGCTGAGCGTCGGCGAAAACGAGGTGGTTGCGCTGATGGGCCGGAACGGCGCGGGCAAATCGACCACCATGAAGTCCATCATGGGATTGGTGCGTCACATCAATGGCACCATCCGCTATGCCGAACGCGAGGTTCAGGGGAATACCCCTCATGCGATCTGTCGCCTTGGCATGGGTTATGTCCCCGAAGACCGTCGGATTTTCGGGGATCTGACCATCGAAGAAAACCTCGAAGTCGGACGCCGCGAACCACGTCCAGATGCACCCGAATGGACACAGGAACACTTGTTCGAGCTGTTCCCAAATCTGGCTGAGCGTCGCAAGAACCTGGGCAAACAGCTTTCGGGTGGGGAACAACAGATGCTGACCATTGCCCGTACATTGATGGGCAATCCCAAGCTGGTCCTGTTGGACGAACCATCAGAAGGGATTGCCCCCGTCATTGTGGAACAAATGGCCCGCGTGATTGCGGAACTGAAACGAGAGGGGCTGTCGGTGCTGATCAGCGAACAGAACCTACACTTTGCGCGGATCGTGTCGGACAGGGCTTATATCATCGAAAAAGGCGAAATGCGGTTTGAAGGCAGCTTTGCTGACCTCGACGAAAACCCAGAAATTTCAAACACCTATCTTGCCGTCTAATACCTTAGTCTTGTGGGAAGGACTAGGCTTTGTTTATTATAGTACAAACAATTGAATCAGGCGGGAGCCGTCATGACGGAATCGATTGAAAGCTATGCGCTTGACGACCAGGTCGGCTATCTTTTGCGGCTGGCCAATCAGCGCCACGCGTCGATTTTCCAGTCACACACCTTGGACGGCCTGACGCCCACGCAGTTTGCCGCGCTGATCCGTATTGCCGATTTGGGCAAGTGCTCTCAAAACCGGTTGGGGCGGCTGGCGGCAATGGATGTTGCGACGATCAAAGGGGTCGTTGATCGCTTGCGTCAAAAAGGATTTGCGGTTGTCGAGCCCGATCCGGACGACAAGCGACGCACACTGATTTCGCTATCCCCCGAAGGCGAGGCCATGGTCGCGCGGATGAAAGATGTCGGTCAGCAGATCACCAACGAAACACTCAAGCCGCTGACGGCCGCTGAACAGCGCAACCTTATCCGTATTCTGCGAAAAATCTCATGATTTGACGGGCTGTTTGGCCGACGCCTTGTCCAACTGCAATTCAGACCGGGAAAACTGGATCGGAGTGCGCAAACCGGGCACGCCCTCCGGGTTGATCTGCATCTGGCGATGCTGAATCTGCGGGTCGCTTAGTGCCTCGTGCACTGAATTGATCGGGCCACCGGGCACGCCATGTTGTTCAAGGGCCGCCAACAGATCGACCTTGGTCCATTTCAGACAGGAACTCGTCAGCAATTCAGTCAACGCAGCGCGATTTTCCACACGGTCCGCATTGGACATGAATCGGGTATCGTCGATCAACCCCGACAGGCCCAGTATTTCGCACAGGCTTGCATATTGCCGGTCGTTTCCACAGGCGATGATGATGTGCCCATCCGCCACCGGAAACACTTGATAAGGCACGATATTGGGATGGGCGTTACCCAGTCGCGTTGGGCACACACCCGAGGCCAGATAATTCATCGCCTGATTGGCCAGAACGCCCGTCATGCAATCCAGCAGGCTCAGATCCACGTGTTGTCCCTGCCCCGAACGCTCTCGTTCAGCAAGTGCAGCCTGAATGCCGATTACCCCGTAGAGGCCTGTGAAGATATCTGCAAAGGCGACGCCGATCTTTTGCGGCTCTCCCTCGGGGTCGCCTGTCAGGTCCATGATCCCGCTCATACCCTGGATAAGAAAATCGTACCCCGCCCGATGGGCATAGGGCCCATCCTGACCGAACCCAGTGACGGATGCGTAAACAAGTCCGGGGTTGATCTGTTTGACGCTATCATAATCCAGGCCGAATTTCTTCAACCCGCCGACCTTGAAGTTTTCGATCAGCACATCCGCATCGCGGATCAGATCCAGCAACTTGGCCCGATCACCCGCATCCCGGAAATCCAATGCGATACTGTCCTTGCCCCGATTGGCCGCGTGGAAATAAGCGGCTGTCTTATCGCCATCGCGTTCGATAAACGGAGGGCCCCATTTTCGCGTATCATCCCCCTCGGGGCTTTCGACTTTGAGCACATCCGCCCCCAGATCAGCCAATGTCTGCCCGATCCAGGGCCCGGCCAGAATGCGGGCCAGTTCGATCACTTTCAGTCCGTGCAAGGGGGTGCTCATGGGTTGAACCTTTCAAAACTCTGCTACGATCGGCCAACTTGTGTCCGGGATCGAATCCTGCATCTCCCCAACAGCATAAGTCCGATGTTTCGACAACCCGCTTGTCAGTCATGCCACCCTGCCGAAGCGCAGTATTTTCGTTAGTACACTAACTTTTTTCACATTTGGGTCAAGAGTCCGACTCAGGAAGATTTCATTCGTACAGAAACGTATTGACAGGCATGCACTTCTCACAATACTCATTTGCATACTAACGATTAGGCGCTCCATGACTTACGTCGTCACCGAAAACTGCATCAACTGCAAATTCACCGATTGCGTGGAGGTTTGCCCAGTGGATTGTTTCTACGAAGGGGAAAGTACACTGGTCATCCATCCGGACGAATGCATCGACTGCGGCGTGTGTGAACCGGAATGCCCCGCCGACGCAATCCGCCCGGACACCGAGGATGGGATGGAAAAGTGGGTCCAACTAAACGGCAAATACGCAGAGGCTTGGCCCGTCATCACCGAAAAGAAAGACCCGATGCCTGCCGCGGACGACTGGAACGGCAAAGAAGGCAAGCTTGCGCTCTTGTCGGATGCCCCGGCAGAATAGGAGACTCATATGTCGCTGGATTCTACGACCAAAACTGAATTCCCCATTCCGGCGGGCGTGCTCGCCCAAACCGTTACCGAAGTGAAGCACTATACCGACCGGCTGTTCAAATTCCGCATCACGCGCCCGGCTTCATTCCGGTTTCGGTCAGGTGAGTTTGTGATGATTGGTTTGCCGAACGCGGAAAAACCCGTGTACCGCGCCTATTCCATCGCATCACCCAGCTGGGACGAAGAGATCGAGTTCTATTCGATCAAGGTCCCCGACGGCCCGTTGACCGAACACCTGCAGAAAATTCGCGAAGGTGATACGGTTTTGATGCGCAAAAAGCCCACAGGCACGCTGGTCAATGACGCGCTGTTGCCGGGTAAACGGCTTTGGATGTTTTCGACCGGAACCGGCGTTGCGCCCTTTGCGTCGCTGATCCGCGACCCTGAAACCTATGAGAAGTTCGACGAAGTAGTCCTGACCCATACCTGTCGGGAAAAAGGCGAGCTGGACTATGGCAAGGAACTGGTTGCGGCGCTCAAATCCGATCCGCTGGTTGGCGAGATGGCACAGAATTTGCGGCACTATTGCACCCTCACGCGTGAGGACTATCCGTTCAAAGGTCGGATCACCGATCTTATGGCATCGGGCAAAGTGTTCGATGATTTGGACCTGCCGCTAATCTCACCAGAAACAGATCGCGGAATGATCTGCGGCTCGATGGCGATGCTGCAGGATACCAAGGCCGCGCTGGAAGGGTTCGGCCTGGAAGAGGGCGCGAACAACAAACCTGCAACTTTTGTGGTCGAACGCGCCTTTGTCGATTGACCAACCGGGGCTCTGCCCCGCCCTACACCGGGATCTGGTGAAACGCTCTCACACCAGATCCCGCGTGTCTCGGGACTTACTGATTGTCCCGCTTTCCTGTCTTGTTCAGAAACGCCTCCATCCCGGCCCGCGCTTCGGGTGAGGATTGGGCAATCGCAGCAGCCAGGCTTTCGGTAAAGAAGCCATCACTGGCCGACATGTCATTGATGCGCGTGATCGCCTGCATCATCATGTAATTTGACAGTGGCGCATTCTCGGTCACACGCCAGGCCAGCTCCATCGCTTTGTCAAACACGGATCCGTCCGGCTCAACATAATGCGCCAGCCCCAGTTGCAACCCTTCGTCCGAGCCATAGCGGCGACCGGTCAGCATCATCTCCATCATCCGGCTGGCCCCGAGAATCCGGCCAACACGTACCGTTGCGCCGCCACCCACAAAGATCGCGCGGCGTCCTTCGGGCAGCTCATAGAATGTGTCCTGCTGCGAGACGCGGATATGCGCGGTCATTGCCAGTTCCATCCCGCCGCCCAGCACACCGCCGTTCATTGCGGCCACAACCGGAACCCGGCCGTATTCGATCTTGTCGAAAATCCGGTGCCACAGGCGACATTCATGCATCGCCCCTGCGGCGTCGCGCATCGAATGTTCCAACAGGTCCAGCCCGGCACAGAAATGCTGACTGGAACTGCGGATCACAACGGCGCCGATCTCATCGGGAAGGGTGTCGAAATAGTGCTCGATCTCGAACAGCAGCCCGTGATTGATCGCATTGAACTTGGCAGGTCGGTCCAGCGTCAGGATACCGACCGGGCCGTCTGTCTCTGGGGTGATATGTGTATATTCCATTGCAAAGCCTTACTTGGGTTCCAGACGGATCGCGCCGTCCAGACGCACGCATTCACCGTTCAGCATGGTGTTTTTGATCATGTGCCCTGCCAAGCGCGCAAACTCAGCCGGCCGTCCAAGACGCGACGGGAAGGGAACCTTGGCCCCCAGACTGTCCTGAATCTCTTGCGGCAGCAAATCCATCATCGGAGTCGAGAAGATACCCGGTGCAATCGCCATGACCCGAACGCCCGAGCGCGCAAATTCCCGCGCCGCAGGCAAGGTCAAGCTGGCGACCCCACCTTTCGAGGCAGAATAGGCCGCTTGTCCGATCTGCCCCTCAAAAGCCGCCGCCGACGCGGTGTTGATGATAATCCCCCGCTCGTTATCCTCAAGCGGTTCATTTTGCATGATCCGCTCAGCCGCCAGGCGCATGACATTAAAGGTGCCGATCAGGTTGATCTGGACCGTTCTGGCGAACCCGTCCAGCGCCGCCGGGCCGTTGCGCCCTACGATCCGTTCGCCATGTGTGACGCCGGCGCAATTGACGACAACACGGGGTAAACCATTGGCCGCAATTGCCGTGTCCAGCGCCGCAGAAACCTGGGCTTCATTGGTGACGTCGCAAGGCGCGGCAATTGCCCCCAGTCGCATTACGGCCTCGTCCAGCTTGTCGCCGGGCAAGTCGAACAGGGTCACTTTCGCCCCGCATGATGCAAGATACTCGGCCGTCGCAAACCCCAACCCCGAGGCACCGCCAGTCACGATTGCGGATGCGTTTTCGATTTTCATTACATGTCTCCCTGTGCGCCCCGAACGCCATGACGCAACGAAATCAGGCTTCGGTCTTGCGCGATTTCCTAATGCGTCATACCCGTTGAATTGGTATTTAGTGAACGATCAATATTACATTTGCATACTAACATTTTTTTGGATAGCCTGATTTTCAAAATATGCATCATGTCGCGCCCAGTGCGACCCGATGACAGGGAGAGGAAAAATGAGCATTTCAGCCCGGCAAAAAGAACACGACTTGGGGCATCTCAAAAAATTCGCCCCTTCACAGGTGTTACGAGAAGATCTGGGCGATGGCGCTTTTGTTTTACGCAGCCCCTACCTGCTGGATATGGACGTAAAATGTGTTTCCGAATATTTGGAACGCTGGGCCGAAGAAGCACCTGATCGCCTTTTTCTGGCAGAACGTGGGCCAGACGGTGAATGGATCAGCGTCACCTATTCCGAGGCTTTGGCGCAAACCCGCTCACTGGCTGCGTTTCTTCTGAGCATGGGGCTGGCTCAAGACCGCCCACTTTTGATTCTGTCAGGCAATTCGGTCCGGCACGGTCTGCTGATGCTGGCTGCTATGCATGTGGGCATTCCGGTGGTGCCGGTTTCTGTTCCTTACTCTCTGGTCGACGAGTCGCTGGCCAAACTGCGCCATATCGTCAGGACCACAAATCCCGGTATGGCCTATGCCGATGATGCCAAGGGCTTTGCCCATGCTTTTGAGTTTCTCGCCTCGGAAGGCATCGAACAGCTGTCGGACAATGGCGCACTGACCTTTGAGCACGCCCTAGAAGCCACAGCTGGCGAACCGGTTGCCCAAGCGCGTGCCACGATTGACCATGACACGCCGGCCAAGATCCTGTTCACTTCTGGCTCAACCGGGTTGCCCAAGGGTGTGATCGTTACGCAGCGCATGATGTTGGCCACTCAAGAAGCCGTGGTGCAGATTTGGCCGTTTCTGGAAAGCGCCCCACCTGTCGTGGTTGATTGGCTGCCCTGGAACCATACATTCGGCGGCAATTTCAACTTCAACATGATGCTGCGCAACGGCGGTAGCTTTTATGTCGATGATGGCAAACCCGTGCTGGGCGAGATTGAAAAGACAATTCGCAACGTGCGCGACGTATCACCCACTCTGTTCTTCAACGTCCCGCGCGGCTTTGACATGCTTTTGCCGGTCCTGCGCGAGGACGCAGTCTTTCGCAACGCTTTTTTCAAGCGGCTTGATCTGATCTTTTTCTCTGGTGCGGGGCTACCCGACCATCTTTGGGAAAGTCTGGAACAATTGGGCGTGCAGGAACGGGGCGGGAAAATCCCGTTTGTAAGCGCCTGGGGCCTGACTGAGGCGATGATGGCCACATGTGTGCACTTCCCCATCGAAAAGGCAGGAGTCATCGGGGTGCCGGGTCCGGGATCCGAGCTGAAGTTTCTGCCCAATGGTGGCAAGTTGGAAATGCGGGTCCGCGGACCGCATGTGACAACAGGTTATCTGAACAACGCCGAAAAAACCGCCGAGGCGTTTGACGAGGAAGGGTACTTCCTGACTGGCGACGCGGGCCGCCTGCAAGATCCTGATGACCCATCAAAGGGCATCGTATTCGATGGCCGCATCTCTGAGAACTTCAAACTGATGACTGGCACTTGGGTCGCCGTCGGCAACTTACGTGTTGCGTTACTGCAGGCCCTTAGCCCGATTGCCTCGGATGCGGTCATTACCGGCCATGACCGGACCGAAATTGGTGCGCTGCTGTTCCTGAACATAGATGAATGCAAAACCCTGACCGGACGGGGCGACACATTGGCGGATTACGCCGATGATCCGACTGTGCGCGCCTTCATTGCCGAACGTTTGGCTGCATACAATGCCGACCAAACCGGCAGCGCCACACGCGTGAAGCGCGTTCGCATCGAACACGACGCCCCGTCAGTTGAAAAGAACGAGATCACCGACAAAGGCTATATTAATCAACGCCTTGCGCTAGAGCTTCGGGCTGACGCGGTCACTGGCTTGTACGATGGAGCCGCGGATGTGATCGTACCAGGAAAGGCCGCCACATGATCGACTACACCGCCTCTGAAGCCGAGATTGCATTCGTCCTCAAGCATATCGGTCGGCCCGAGCGGCTGCCCGGTTGGAGCGACGATCTGGCCGAGACTGTAATCCCAGCCTTAGGCCGCTTCATCAACACCGAAATTGCGCCTTTGGACATGATTGGCGAGGCACAAGGCGCACGTCTGGAAAATGGCCGTGTGCGGATGCCACCAGGCATGGTTGCCGCCTATAAGCGCTATGCCGATGCCGGTTGGCCGGGCCTGTGCGCACCTGAAGAATATGGCGGGCAAGAATTGCCACACATTCTGGGTGCGGTTCTGGCGGACATGCTGGCTGGCGCGTGTATTTCCTATGAGATGGTGCTGAGCCTGGCGCAAGGCTGCATTCGAACTCTGAATGCCTCGGGCAATGACGATCAAAAGGCGCGGCTGTTGCCGCAGCTGGTGTCCGGTGAATGGATGGCATCGATGTGCCTGACCGAACCGGATGCGGGGTCAGATCTGGGTCGGATCAAAACAACCGCTACGCCCGATGGTGATGACTATGTGCTCAGCGGAACAAAAATCTTCATTTCGGGCGGTGACCACGACTATACCGACAACGTTTTGCATCTGGTGCTCGCGCGCACTCCGGATGCGGCACCGGGGGTCAGGGGTCTCAGCCTGTTCGCCTGCCCTGCCGTGTTACCCGATGGGACACGTAACCGGGTTCAGACCGTGCGGATCGAAGAAAAGATGGGGATGCATGCCTCGCCCACCTGTCAGATGGCGTTCGACGGCGCAAAGGCCGAATTGTTGGGCCAGGAAGGCCAAGGTTTGGCCGCCATGTTCACCATGATGAATGCCGAGCGTCTGGATGTGGCCCTCCAGGCCGTGGGCCAAATGGACGTGGCCTTTCAGCGTTCGCGTTTGCATGCCGCAGGTCGGCGCCAAGGCACGACATCAGAAGGCACGGCGCTGATCACCGAACACGGTGACGTTCAGCGGATGTTGCTAGATATCTACGCCTATGCGCTGGGGTGCCGGGCGATGGTCTATCGCACTTTTGTGGATATGGATTTGGGCACCGATCAGGGGTTGCTGGATATCCTTACTCCGACCTGCAAGGCCTTTGCGACCGACGCAGTCAACGCGGCCTCAAGCAAAGCGGTACAAATCCACGGCGGCTATGGATTCTGCAAGGAATACCGCGTTGAACAGATCATGCGCGACAGCCGCATCATGGCGATTTACGAAGGCACTAACGGCGTTCTGGCGACCGGAGTGGCCCGCCGCGCGATCCGCGCAAATGGCGGTGCGGCGGCGCAGGCTTTTAGCGATTTGGCCTCAACGGGCCCCAGCTCGGTCGAGCTGGCCGATGCGATCGACGCCTGGGAATCCGCAACCCAAGCCATGCAAAGCTATACAGATATCGGTCCGTCGGTCTCGGACTATATGCGGCTGACCGGGCTAGTATATTTTGGTCGCGTCTGGGCGGATCTCGAGGCTGCCGCAGACAACGCCCCGGAACCCGATTTGTTGCGCGCCACTGCGGCCCATGTCCGGGCGCGCGTACTGCCCGAAGCCGGTTTGCTGCGGCGCCGCATCCTTAATCCAGAACCCACGCATTCTGCGGCGATCTTTGCCGCGTGAACATCAAGGACGACACATGACTGACTTTACTCTTCCCGAAGCCAGCCCACAGGCCGACGCGGCATTCCGTGCCGGTCTGGCCGCTGGAAAATTTCTGATCCAGCGCTCAAAAACCACCGGTGAATACAACTTCTACCCACGCGCCCTGTCCCCTACGACCGGAGCAGACGATCTGGAATGGGTCGAAGCCTCGGGCCGCGGCACTGTCTTCGCCTCGACCATCATCCGACGTCCAGCAAAATACGGCGGTGACATCAACAACGTGCTGATTGATCTGGACGAAGGTCCGCGCATGTTCAGCCGCATTGTGGACGTGGACAACGAAGCGATCACCATCGGTATGAAAGTACAGGCCGTTGTCATGACCCCCGACTTCGGACCCAACGCAAAATCCGGCGAAGCCGCCGTGTTCTTCAAGCCCGCGGAATAAGGAATTCAATCATGGCACATGCACTTCGCGGCAAATCCGCAATCGTTGGCAAAGGCTATTGGGGTTTGGGCAAAACGCCCAATACCTCACCAATGGAACTGATCGCCAAAGCTACGCAGAACGCGCTGACCGATGCAGGGATGGACCTCTCCGAGATCGACGGCGTCTGTGGCGGAACATTCTACCACTTCTTCCCCACCCTCTCGATCGCCGAGTATTTGGGCATCAAACCGAAATGGGCGAATTCTGACATGGTGGGCGGCTCGTCCTTCATGTCCTATCTGGTCGAAGCGACCATGGCGATTCAGGCGGGCTTGTGTAAGAACGTGCTGATCTGCTACGGCTCGAACGCGAAATCCGCGCGCGATCTCAACGGGTTGATCGAAACCCCGCAATGGGAACGCGCATATGAACCAATGGTGCCGGTACCGGGATATGCCTTCACCGCGCAACGCTATATGCACGAGTTCAACGTACCCAAAGAGCATTTCGGGCATGTTGCCATCTCGGCCCGGAAATGGGCCCAGCTGAACCCCGATGCGACAATGCAGGATGACCTGACGATGGAGGAGTATCTGAACTCGCCCATGGTTGCCGATCCACTGGCGGTTCTGGATTGTTGCCTGATGTCGGATGGCGGTGCCGCGATCATCGTGGCCTCGGCCGACCGCGCCAAGGATTATCAGGAAAAGCCCGCCTATTTCCTGGGTGGCGGCAACGCGATTTCCCATCGCGAGATCAGTCAGGCCGCCACGCTGACCACCACCTGTGCCACCGAAAGTTCGAAACGTGCGTTCGAGATGGCCGGCGTCACTACCAAAGACGTTGACGTCGTCGAGCTTTATGACGCCTTCACGATTAACACGCTGCTGTTCCTCGAAGACATGGGCTTTGTGAAGAAAGGTGAGGCCGGGGCCTTTGTGGCCGATGGCAACATCGCGCCGGGCGGCTCGCTGCCGGTTAACACCAATGGCGGTGGGCTAAGCTGTGTTCACCCCGGCATGTACGGCCTGTTCTGCTTGATCGAGGCGGCTACCCAGATACGGGGCGACGGCGGCAATCGTCAGATCGATGATGTTAATATTGCGATTGCCCATGGCAACGGCGGCACGTTCTCGAACGAGTTCACGACCGTTCTGGGCAGCGAAGCGGCGCTTTAAACGATCAAGGGGGGGGGGCCAAATCCGCCCCCCCAAAACTTGTGATTTTGCCAAAACGATAAAACGCAACCTGCCGTAGACGTACCCTCGGCAAGGGGCATTTAGCGTCAGTAGCAGACAATCCAAGTTCGTACTGTTGGTAAAGCCCTAAGCCCGACCGCCAATCTGGCGGCCGGGCTTAGGCTTCAAACCTACGTTTCCCGTGCCTTTAAAGTACAGGTACGCGCGCTGCAGGAGGGGTCGAGCGCGACCGTCCGGTACGCATCTTACCATCGATCATAACAGCCCCAACTCCGGGGATGTTACCGACGGCCATGCCTTCCAAAACGTTCTTACCGTCCGATCCTTCAGGGCGGTCCATGAACACCAAATCGGCTGGGCGGCCTGGTGCGACGATCCCTTGTGCAAGATCCCGTCTCTTTGCCACGTTTCCGGTGCCACAACACCACGCCTGTTCGGCAGGCAATCCGCCAATACTGGCCAGCAGAGTTGCCATTCGCAGCATTCCGTTCGGCTGTACGCCGGACCCCGCTGGGGCATCTGTTCCAATCAGAAAATCGGCAAGGCGACCGTCGGCCAGAGCGCCTTCCAGTGTCACAAGTACCGATTTCTCGTTGCCATTGTGTACCGCTTCAAGCGCTCCTTTCGCGTGACGGCAAAGCTCTCGGATTTCATCCTGAGAAATTGAGGTTGGTCCGCCATTGATATGACTGACTACGTCCGGTTGCGCCTCTAGCACATCTGCTGCTCGAACATCGTGAGAGCCCGCAATCGAAGGGCCGCCAGTATGCATAATGGTTTCTATTCCCAATTCCCGACACCAGCCGGTGACGCGGGCCGCGTCGGGACCTTTGGCAACTGTCCCAAGGCCGATCTCTCCAATATGCCGGATACCGGCCGCCTTTATTGCCGCATAGAAATCGCGATCAAAATCAAGTTCGGGCACTGGCGCTCCTGCCAAAACCTTGGCACCGGACGGGCGGAAATTTGAATAGCAACGTTGTGCCACCATCGCCAAAGCCTTGACGCCTTCGGCATCCTTGGGGCGACCAGGCAGATGTACTTCGCCGGCGGAAACAAAGCTTGTGACGCCGCCGTTAACATTCATTTCGATCCAGCCAATCTGGCTTTGGCGCGGGGTCCAATCGCCGAAAACCGGGTGGCAATGGCCATCAATCAGGCCCGGTGCGACCGCACAACCAGAGGCGTCAATGACGCGATCCGCGTCGCCGGCCTCAAGGCCCACAATCACTCCGTCTTCGATGAGAAGGCAATCACTGTCGGCAATAGGCGATTCCAGATCACCGGTCAGAAGCAGACCGATGTTACGGATTAGTGTGCGACCCTGTTCCGGTGTGTCTTTTGGTGCGTCAGCCATCTGATCCCCCATTTAGCGTGTGATTTCCGGTTCATATTTGGATCAAAAAAGCACGCCAAGAAATCGTTCGGCCGTCGTGCTTTCTTCATCCATTTTCATTAGTATACAAGCGATATTAGAACGCCTGTGTCAAGACCTTCTAACTGGCACTACGCCGGGATTGGCTACCCTTGAGCGGCTGATTGACCAGAGCCGACCAATCCTCGCCTGTTAGTAAGAAACCTGCATTCGGCAAGCCACCGACTAGTACCGCGGCTTGGGCGTTGTTGCCCCTATTGCCGCGGGTCAGGAAAACGCCGTGATGACTTTGGCGTAGTTGTTCATGATCTCAAGATCTTCATCCTGCGTGAAGTAACCGACGTGATGCCAGACGACGAATTCCTTGGTCCCGTGTTTCTCTTTCAACGCACCAACCTGATCGATCACCTGGTACACGGCGCCTTTCCAGACCCGCCACATCGGCACATAATATGGCGGGGCGTTAGGGGCGAAAATGAACAATTCCTCAAAAACGCGGTAGTGCTGCCCGGCCTGCGCTTCGGTCGATCCGATGGTCAGATTGGATTGTGATGATATAAAGATGCCACGCCAGTGTATTCAGCCAGCGCGGCGTGTTGTCCCAACCAAAACCACAGAACAGTCGGCCACCGGGCACGTGATCGATCGTTGCCAGATCCTCGGCCAGACGCATCGGGTGATGCGCCGTCAGCGCCATACCCACCTGCCCCACCATCGGGTTTTTGGTGTTTGCAGCGATGTGCATATTCCACAAAGGCGGATTGGTCGTGGTTTCGATCCCTTCCATCTGAAAATGATGCTCGGTCATGCAAAACCCGGCATACCCGTTTTCGTCGGCAAATCTCATCTACTCGGTTGTCCGTTCTAACAGCGTTTCATACCGATCCGGGTCCGAGCCGGGCAGAACGACATCTTCGCCCTTTGAATGCATATAAAGTTGTACAAGGTTGTGGGTTTTCAAGACTATACCTGCCTTTAGTGCCCATTCCCGAAATTCTACTGCTGACCGCTCAACGGAGCTCGATTTGGGTCAAGAAACGCAAAAAGGGCGCCCTGTTTCCAGAACGCCCTTTAGCACCGCTGTCTGTGAAAAAGGAGGGGTTACAGACAGCGATCAGCCCGACATACAACGCTGGGTTCACCGGCCTGCATGATCAATTCGTTGCTGACAGCACGGGGCAATGCCCGCGCCATAAAGGCGCGCGCTGCATCCACCCGATCCGCATAGTACTCTGGCGATTGAGCGCCCGCTGCAGCCTTGGCCACCCGTGCAATCCGTGCAGACATCCAGGCCGATACACTGAGGGCTACAATTTCAAGATAGTCACAGGCCCCGGACAGCACGTCACCTTGCGCTGTGCCCAGCACCCAATCCGTCGAACGTCCAAGCCGGGATGCCGCATCGCGCAAGCTTTTCTCTAAGTCAGAGAGGTCGTTGCCCAATTTGCCCGCCTCGTCCAGCATATCGGCCACCAGACCCTTGATGACGGCACCATTGTCGCCGCGCACCTTGCGCATAACCAGATCGCGGGCCTGAACGGCATTGGTACCTTCGTAGATTTCGGTGATCCGCACATCACGCACCAACTGTTCGATGCCATAATCTTTGATGAAGCCATGCCCGCCATGCATCTGCACAGCCTCATTCGCCATTCGCGATCCCATGTCCGAAAGGTAGGACTTGATGACCGGCGTCAGTAGCGAAAGGCGCGCGTCTGCAACTTTGCGCTGCTCGGGCGTTGCGGCACGATGAACTTCATCCAACAGGCCCGCTCCGAAATAAGCCAGCGCACGGGCAGCGTCCATTTCGCCCTGGGCGGTCAGCAGGCGGCGGCGTACGTCCGCATGGGCAATCAGCGGATCCGCAGGACCGTTCGGGTTCAAAGGTTCCCCGTCTGCGCGACCCTGACGGCGTTCGTGGGCATATGCCGACGCGGTTTGTACAGCGGCCTCAGCTACGCCCAACCCTTGCAGGCCGACCGACAGGCGCGCGGCGTTCATCATTACGAACATTGCGGCCAGACCTTTACCCTCGTCGCCGACGATCCAGGCCTTGGTGTCCTCGAACGAAATGGCGCAGGTGGGTGAGCCGTGGATACCCATCTTGTTCTCGATCCCGGCAATGGTGATCGTGTTCTGCTCGTCCGTCGTGTTGTTATCTGTATCCAGCATGTATTTCGGCGCCAAAAACAGGGACAGTCCACGCGGTCCAGGCTCAGCGCCCTCGACCCGTGCGAGGATCAGATGGGCGACATTTTCCGACATGTCATGGTCGCCCCAGGTGATGAAGATCTTGTTGCCGGTGATGGCATAAGATCCGTCATCATTTCGAACGGCCTTGGTGCGGATCAGGCCCAGATCGGTGCCGCAATGCGGCTCGGTCAGGTTCATGGTCCCGGCCCAGTTGCCGGACGTCAGCTGAGGGCAGTAGACCGCCTTTTGTTCGTCCGAGCCATAGGCCATCAAAGCTTCGACAACGCCAAAGTTCAGTTCGTGGATCAGGGCAAAAGCCAGATTGGTTCCGGCCATCCCTTCACGCAGGGCAGCATGCAGGACGAAGGGCAGTTGTTGGCCGCCATATTCTTCTTCCAGCGCCAGCGCGTTCCAGCCGTCTTCGCAGAATACCTTGTAGGCATCGCCAAAACCGGGCGCGGCATAGACTTTACCATCTTCAAGCCGTGCGCCCGGGCTGTCGCCCGCCTCATTGCACGTTGCCAGATTGTCGCGCACAAAGCCGTTGATCGCGTCAACGACCGCAAAGAACGTATCTTTGTCGCAATGCTCATACCCAGGCAGTGCCAGCGTCTTGTCGAGGTCAAGAACCTCGTCCAACAGAAAAGTAATGTCCCGCTGCGGGAGTTGATAGTCCATACCTATGGTCCCTCAGTTTTTAAGCGGCTTGCCGGTCGTCATGGTGTGGCGCATCCGTTCGAGTGTCTTATCCTGTCGGATCAAGCGCATCATGCCTTCGGCTTCCAGCCTGTGCAGCGCTTCTTCATCCAGAACGCCGCCCTCACCCCCGGCCAGTACGTGCGCCGTTTCACACGCAATCTCGACCGTGTAGGGCGCGTCTGGCATAGCCTCGGCCAGTGCGGCCAGCTTTGGCTCCAACGCGGCGTTGATAGCTGCGGCATCCAGTGTGATCTCAGCCTTGGGCGCGGGTTTGTACCCGTCGACCAACGCCAGAGCCGCCACCTTGGCTTCGGCCAAAAGGCGGTCGCGGTTCATCACCACGCCATCGGTTTTCCGCAAGTAACCCGCATGCTGCGCCATAGGGGCAGAGCCGGTCATCAAAGCGACTGAAATCACGTCGAACGCAGCCTCGGCCCCTTGGACGGCATCACCAAGTTCCGCAGCCTTGAGCAGCAACAGCGCGGTTGTTCCGCCCCATGCGGGCAGCAGACCAACATTGGCCTCGACCAATCCGATATTGCTTTCCAAAGCGGCCATAACCCGATCCGAATGCATTAGGATTTCGCAGCCGCCGCCAAGGGCAAGCCCACAGGCGGCCGAGACAACCGGGAACGGCGCGTACTTGATCTTGCGCATCGTGGCCTGACCGATGGCCAATTGCTCTTCGACTAGAACCAATTCCCCCGCATCAGCACGATCCAGCGCTTTTTTCAGGTTTGCGCCCACCGAAAAGTGGTTGCCGTCCGACCCGATGACCATCGCTTTGAAATCTCGGGCCACGACGTCCAGTGCTTCGCTCACACCTGTCATCACCTGATCGTCCAAAGCCGCATTAGGTGCGGTGATCGTCAGCAGAGCGACACCATCACCCATATCGCGCAGCACAACAGCATCGGCCTGGAACACAGGAGCAACCGTCAGATCAGATGCAAAGATCACCCCGGGCCCACGCGGCACATCTGCCTGTTCGCCCGAAGGCAACAGCACCTTACGGTCACGGCCCTGACCTGAATAAATCCCGCCGCGTTCAGCGGCCAGCGCCAGCAAGGGCGGCACATCCTGACCCTCGGCCTTCAAGCGAGCCACAATCTTGTCCGCACCAATCTTGTCGATCAACTTGAATGGGCCCATGCGCCAATTGTATCCCAGCTCCATCGCTGCATCGATATCCGCCGGGTTGGCGGTAATCTCGGGCACGCAGTAAACTGCGTAAGACAAAGTCGGCCCCATTACAGCCCAGGCATAATCAGCCAACCGATCACCGGCCTGATCAATGAAGTCGGCACCAAAGCTTTTGGCCAATTCCGGACCCTTAGCCTGCGCACGATACTCTAGCGTTGCCAGATCAACGGTTTCGGCGACTGGTTTGCCATTTTTGTCCTTGGATCTGCGATAGAAACCCGCACCAACCTTACGACCGGCCAAACCCTTGGCAGCCATCTGATCGAACAACTCCAGACCGTCGGTATGGAATTGCTGCGGATCATCAGCCTCAAGCAGATTGCGCATAGACAGGCGCGATTTGCCCATCAGGTCGATGCCGATCAGGTCCATCAACGCGAATACACCCGTTCCGGGCACGCCGAAGGGACGGGCCAGCACTGTATCAGCCTCTTCGATAGTGATGCCACGCGCCACGGCCTCGCGGGCGGCGGCGTTCATCCACAGTCCGCCCAGACGATTAGCGATGAACCCGGGGCGGTCGTTACAGGGAACGACAGTTTTGCCGAGGCGTTCATCGCTGAACGCACGTGCACGTTCCGCAGCAACCGGATCTGTGTCCGGTCCGGTCACAAGTTCAATCAGGCGCATAAAGCGCGGCGGGTTGAAGAAATGCACAATGATGAACCGCTTGCGCAGGCTGTTATCCATCTGGCTGACCAAATCGGCCAACGGAATGGTCGAGGTGTTCGAGCTCAGTAGTGCATCGTCGCGAAGGAAAGGCGCAATTTTCGCATAGAGCGCGTGTTTGATGGTGAGGTCTTCCAGAACGACCTCGACCACCCAATCACAGGTCGAAAGCTGATCCAGATCATCATCCAGATTGCCCGCTGTCAGCCGGGCCGCATAGGCCGGGTCGGCCAGTTGCGGCGCGCGGCCCTTGGTCATGCGTGCAACGGCACCTTTGGCCAACATCGAGCGGTCTTCGGCATCCTTTGGGACGATGTCCAGCAAAACGACTTCGGCACCGGCATTGGCGAAATGGGCGGCAATGCCTGCCCCCATCACGCCCGAGCCGATGACAGCAACTTTGTTGATCGCAGTCATTTAGAGAACCTCGAACAGACCAGCAGCACCCATGCCGCCGCCGATGCACATAGTGGCAACGATGTACTTCGCGCCGCGTTTCTTGCCCTCGATCAGCGCGTGACCGACCATACGCGTGCCCGACATACCATAGGGGTGGCCCACGGAAATCGCGCCGCCATCGACGTTCAGGATCTCATTCGGGATGCCCAGCTTGTCACGGCAATACAGCGCTTGCGATGCAAAGGCCTCGTTCAATTCCCAAAGGCCGATATCGTCCATCTTGAGGCCATTACGTTCCAGCAATGTCGGCACTGCAAACACCGGGCCGATACCCATCTCATCGGGCTCACAACCCGCGACGACATAGCCCATATAGCGACCCAGCGGCGCAAGCCCGCGCTTTTCAGCCAGTTTCTCTTCCACCACGACCTGCGCCGAGCCACCGTCGGACAATTGCGAGGCGTTGCCAGCCGTGATCCATTTGTCCTCACCCATCACTGGGGTAAGACCCTGCAGGCTTTCCAGCGTGGTCGAAGGACGGTTGCACTCGTCCTGCGTCAGCGTGACCTCTTCATAGGTGATCTCGCCAGTTTCCTTGTTCTTGTTTGCCTTGGTGACCGTGATTGGCACGATCTCGTCATCAAACTTGCCCGCAGCCTGCGCCGCGGCGGTGCGCTGCTGCGATTGCAGGGCAAACGCATCCTGCGCTTCGCGGCTGATACCATAGCGTTCGGCCACAGTATCGGCGGTCTGGATCATCGGATCGTAGAACCCACGAATGTTCTGCGCGATCCAGTCCTCTTTCAGGCGATAGGTGTTATCGCGACCCATCACCAGCGAAATGCTTTCTACTCCGCCGCCAACGACAACGTCACAGCCGTCCACCATGACCCGAGAACAGGCGCGCGTCAGGGCCTCAAGACCGGACGAGCAGAACCGATTGATGGTCTGGCCCGATGCGGTCACGGGCAGACCGGCGCGCATGGCGACCTGACGACCCAGATTTCCGCCGTTTGCACCTTCGGGGACGGCATTGCCGATGATCACGTCCTCAATTTCAGACGGGTCAACACCGGCGCGTTTGACCGCCTCGGCGACGGCATGGCCACCATAAACGGCGGGGTGAGTGTCGTTGAAAGCACCACGAAAGGCTTTGCCAATTGCAGTACGGGCGGTCGAGACGATTACAGCAGAACGCATTAGATTGATCCTTGAAGGAAATATTAAATGTCAGTGGGCAGCTTGTAGTCGGCGTATTGCTCACGCAGATGCAGCTTTGAAATTTTGCCGGTCGCGGTGTGCGGAAGCTCGGCCTGGAACACCACGTCGTCGGGCGTCCACCATTTGGCGATCTGGCCGTCATACAGCGCCAGAATGTCCTCGCGGCTGACATCCGATCCCTCACGCTTGACAGCAACGATCAACGGGCGTTCATCCCATTTACGGTGTTTGGCGGCGATACAGGCAGCCTCCAGAATATCCGGGTGGCTCATGGCGATGTTCTCCAGATCGATCGAGGAAATCCACTCGCCGCCCGATTTGACGACATCCTTGGTTCGGTCGGTCAGGCGCAGATAGCCTTTCGGGTCGATCGCCGCGACATCTCCGGTGATGAACCAACCGTCCTCGGTAAAGGCATCAGCACCGGCCCCGCCCCAATAGCTTTCAGCAACCCAGTGACCGCGAACCTGCAACATGCCAGAGGCGACGCCGTCATGCGGCAACAACTCACCTTCGTCATTAACGATGCGCATCTCGACCCCATAAAGCGCACGGCCCTGTTTGGTTTTCAGCGCAAGGCGGTCGTCGATTGGCAGTTTATCCTCGCCCCATTTGGGCACCGAAAGCGTCCCGACCGGGCTCAGCTCGGTCATGCCCCAGCCATGCACCACGTCGATCCCGTGGCCTTTTTCGATCTGCTCGATCAGAGACAGTGGCGCAGCGGAACCTCCCATCATAGCGCGTTTGACCGTTTTTAGCGTGGCGCCCTGCTGATCCAGATATTCGAACAAACCTAGCCAGACAGTCGGCACACCCGAGATCATCGTGACCTCTTCGTCGTCCATAAGTTCGCGCAGCGGGGCCGGATCCATGCCCGGTCCAGGCATAACCAGTTTGGTGCCGTTCATCAGGGCCGCATACGGAATACCCCAGGCACAGGCGTGGAACATCGGCACCACGGGCAAAGTGGCGTCACGCGAGCTGAGCGCCAGCCAGTCGCCGCCGGACACGCCCATGGCGTGCAGCACGGTCCCACGATGGGAATACAAAACGCCTTTGGGATTGCCAGTTGTACCAGATGTGTAGCACAGCGCCATGGCCGCGCTCTCATCCAGTTCGGGCCAGTCATAAACCTCGGGCTTGCCCGCGATCAGAGATTCGTAGTCACTGATCGGGGTCTTCATCTGCGGCACCTGATCCAGGCCAGTCAGGCTGAACCAGCCCTGAACGCTGGGGCAGCGGGCCGAGACAGCATCGATCAGCGGTGCAAAAGTCGTGTCGAAGAACATATGCGTATCTTCGGCGTCGTTGATAATAAACGCGATCTGATCGGGATGCAGGCGCGGATTGATCGTGTGGCAAATCGCACCGATGCAAGCCAATGCATAATAGAGTTCCAGATGCCGATTGTTGTTCCAGGCCAGCGTCGCGACGCGGTCACCCGGCCCCACACCCAGTTCGGTCAAAGCGTGAGCCAGTTGCTGGGTCCGTCGCCCCATATCCGCAAAGCTGTAGCGATCAATCGTCATGTCCGAGTTGCGCCAGACAATCTCCGCCTCGGGGTGCGCACGCATGCCATGACGGAAAATGCTAGTCACCGTCAGTGGCATCGTCATGATCTGACCGGGAATCGTCGTTTTTTCTGCGCTCATTTTTTGCCTCTTAATGTGTTTTTCTGCATCTGCGCCCGTCACAGAGGCGCAGGCGGCATTTCTCCAATGTCCAGTTCGATCCGCCACGACATTTGCAAAACGCCCAGATCGTCAAAGCGGCGTCCGACCAGTTGAATACCGATCGGCAACCCGTTGCGGTCTAGTCCGACCGGAATGCTGGATGCCGGTTGCTCAGTGAGGTTGAACAGGAAGGTATTGGCCCAGCTTTCGAACGGCTTATCGGGGTCAGACCCCGGCAGGTCGGCAGCAAAGGCGGTGTCCGGTGTCGATGGCAGCAGGACAAAATCATGGCCGTCAATCAGCGCCAACGCACGTTCGCGTAACGCCTGCGTGTGATCGAAGTTCCGCTGATGCTCAACAGCGGACAATGCGCGTGCATTGTTGGTCCAGTCGCGGATATAGGGCGTTTTCGCCTGTTCGGCCACGGGTTGGCGCATCAGTTCGGACAGGGTACGTATTTTGTAGAACGCCTCGGCGGGTCCCCAGTCCGCTCGACTGAACGGTGCGGTTTCAAGATAGGTGACCTGAACGCCCATATCCCGCAAAACCTGTGCCGTCCGTTCCAGCGCTGCCTCAACATCTTCCGCCACCGGTTCGCCCAAGCCCAGCTCGGGGATAACCAGTACCGACATGCCTTTGCGGTCGCCGCGCGTCAGGCGCGAGACATAGTTCACACCGTCCCGTGCCAAAGCCGCGAAATCGCGCGTATCCTCTCCGGTCAGAACATTCATATGCAGCGCGACGTCGCCAAAATTGCGGGCCAACGGCCCTGCCGTGATCGCCGGGCTGTTGCAGACGTAATAGGGCACTCGCCCCTGGCTGGGCTTCAGCCCGGCCAGGCCGCAATACGAGGCTGGCAGACGGATGGATCCCACGATGTCGGTGCCGATCGAAACCGGCTCGATCCCGGCGGCAACACTAGCCGACGCGCCCGAAGATGATGCGCCTGTCGTGCGCGATACATCCCATGGATTGCGGGTAACCCCGTGCTTTGAGCTCACTCCGCCTGCAAGAATGCCATAATCGCACATAGTATTTTTGCCCAGGATCACGGAACCGGCCTCGCGCATGCGTGCGACTGTGGGATGATCGGTTGTGCTGACCGATGCCTCACCTGCCGCCGAGCCGCGATAGGCGGGCATACCGATGCAATCCATTGCGTCCTTGACTGTTGTCGGCACGCCATCCAGCGGACCCATTGGTATGTTGCCGTGCCAACGTTTCTCGGACGCCCGGGCCGCTTCAAGCGCGCCCTCGGCATCCACGTGGTAAATCGCATTGATCCTAGGATTTACCGACTCAATACGGGCCAGCGCAGCCTGCGTGACCTCGACCGGAGACAGCTCTAGCCGGGCAAAGGCTTGCACCATGGCACGCGCCGAAAGTTGGGAATTTGGGGCGGTCATTCGGGGACTCGATCAGATAAAGGGGATCAGTCTTGGTTGCGCTGGACGTAATAGACCTTGGCCGCAATCTTCCAGCCCTCGCCTGTGCGGACCAGCGACAGGTAGTCGATGAAGTATCGGGGTTGCACGGCGCAGTCGATCTTGACAAAGGCTGTATTCGGCCCTGATTGATCGATCGAGATTGTGTGCCCGTAGACAGGATAGCCTTTGGATTTCGGGCTTTCGCGACCGCCGATGACCTCTTTGTATTTCTCCAGCGTCATGTGGATATAGCTGCCATCCTCGTTGGCGCAGCAAAGATCACATTCAGGCAGAAACATCTGGTCGGTCTTGCTGATGTCTCCGTCATGCAGGTTTTCGATATACGCCTGCATCAGGGTTTCGATCTCGGCAAATGCGGTCATAGGATATCCTCGGTCATGAGTGTCTTGAAACGCAGGTGGTATTGGCTGTCAGGCGGCCTTGTTGGAAAGCAGGTCCTGGCGAAACCGTTTGAGGTCTTCGATCGTGCCGACCTTAAGGCCGTGCCGGGCCCCAAATTCCAGCAGATCCGGCAGGCGCGCCATTTCACCATCATCATTCATGATTTCGCAGATCACGCCGGAATCCCCCCGCCCGGACAGGCGGGCCAGATCAACAGCGGCTTCGGTGTGACCTTCGCGTTCCAGCACGCCGTGCGGTTTCGCCACCAATGGGAACAGATGCCCGGGCGAAACCAGATCTGCCGAAGAGCCGCTGTCGGAAGCCAAAAGTGCGACGGTCCGCGCCCGGTCGCTGGCGGAAATGCCGGTGGTCGCGCCTTCTTTTGCGTCCACTGAAATGGTGAACGCCGTATGATGTGGATCCGTGTTCAACGCTGTCATGGGACCAAGGCTGAACTGCTCGGCCCGCTCGGGCGGAATGGCCATGCAGATCAAGCCCCGACCAAAGCGTGCCATGAAATTCACCGCGGCCGCATCCGCGCAGGCCGCTGGGATCACCAGATCGCCCTCGTTCTCGCGGTTTTCATCGTCGACAAGAATTACCATACGGCCTTGTTCGCAATCCGTAATGATCTCTTCGATGGGTGACAGCTGATAAACTTCATGCAGATCGAACACGGTCTTCCCCTTATCCGTTCAGAGGCTTGATGACGCCTTCGGCAAATTCGATCAGAGCTTCCTGCTCGATCTCGTCGCCAAAGTAGTTCACGTGGTGCCAGACAAAGAATTCGTCGATCTGATAGCGCTCGGCCAGTTCACCGACCTGGTCCAGAACCTGTTGACGCGAGCCGTCCCAGACGCGGCCCAATGGGACGTGATAGGGCGGCGCGTCGTAGGCCGAGAACCACAGGTTGTCGAACATTTCGCGGTACTGTTTGGTTTTGGCCGGTGTCTTGCCCATCATCAGATGCGCACCCAGAGCCAGAACGTCGTTGTTGGTGGTTTGAGGCAGCCCGTTTTCATGCGCGGCCTTCAGGCAGTTCTCAAGAATCACCGGCATGAATTCTTCTTTGTCGGCGGTCACGAAGGACACCATCTTGGCCCCTTCCGACGCCCAGAACGTGGCAGTTTCCATCGAATACGAGAACGGCGCATATACTTTTGGGTGCGGCTTTTGCAGCGGCCGGGGAACGATGCCCGATTTGCGCAGGATCTTGTTGCTATCAACCGGGCTGTCACCGCCCCAGAGTTTGGTCGGATTGAACTCCCACTCGACATTCGACGGGAAGCTCCAGAACTCGCCCTGATGTTCGGTCAGGTCATCGGTCCACAGCGATTTGATCAGACGCCAGTTTTCGTACAGCGCGCGACGGTTACGCTGGTCGGCCTCGGACTTGTCGGATTCAGCCGAGGTGATGTCCAGGTGCTGCCCCATGGTCGCTGTCCAGCGCGGCGTGTTCCCGCGCGAGAACCCTGCGAAGACACGGCCGCCGGTCATGTGGTCCAGCATGGCGATGTCTTCGGCAGTCTTGATCGGGTTCATCGCGGTCAGGTTCATCCCCAACTGACCAACTTTGAAGTTCTTGGTGTGCTGGGCGATGTACATGTTCCAGAACAGCGGGTTCGTGGTGCATTCAACGCCTTCGACCTGCATGTGGTGCTCAGTCAGGCAGAAGCCGTCATAACCAAGCTCCTCAGCAAGGACCATCTGATCACGCATCGTGTGCATCATCTTGTTGAACCGCGCAGGGTCACGTCCAGCAAGCTGAGTGTCCTCGCCATGCTGGCGTGCGAATGGAATGGCGAGAATCTTGAACTTCATGCAGGCGTCTCTCGGCGTGTGATTGAACGTTCACTAACTCTCCCATACGGCCGGCAATTTCGTCAAGCCCCGAATTGTTTTTCCCTACGTCGCAACGACACTGCGACGATTTCCAACTGGACAACACATAGGGATTTCAACATGTTGCCCTCAGGTAGGGTCCTATGGAGGCAAGCCACGTGTTTTTGTATTCCGCTGCGCAAGTTGATGAATTTATTAATAAATCGCAGCTAGATGGCGTGTGCGTTGCGCTGGCGATTGATGCTGCACGCGAGGAGCTCAAACGCCTCGGCGACACTTTGCATCCAACACTGGTCAACACCTCGGCCACGAATCTGGCAACCCCGGGACAGGGGCAAATCGAGGCCCAGGCCATGCGCATGTCGCCTGAAGATTCGCTGCTGACCTCATACCGTGTCTCGATCGTTCAGGCCGGGCACAATCCCGGTGAAGCCGCCACGCTGATGGAAGTGACCTGCACGTTCTCAGTCGAAGCGCAACTGGCGGAAACGCCAAAATCCACTCAGGCAGAAAAGCCGCCCCGCGCCCTGTCCGACACCGCCGAGGAACGGCGGCGACAGATCTTTGAAGGCGCGTGCAAGGTGATAGCCAAGCATGGGTTCGGCAATGCTTCGATGCGCGAGATTGCCAAAACATCCGGGCTGTCGGTTCCGCTGATGTACAAGTACATCAAGGACAAGGATGACATACTTCACCTGATCACCACGATGTGCATGCAGGACATCATCGACTTTTTCGATACCGGAGAACTGTTCACCGGCCCCGCCGATCAAAACCTTGAAAAAGCGGTTGACCGGTACATCGACTACATTGGTGAAAACCGCCGCTACATCAATCTGGTCTATTCGGAAACACGGTCCATGTCTGCCGAGAACCGCGCGCGTGTATTTGATATGGAGCGTGAATTCATGGGCCGCTGGAAAGGCATTCTGGATAAAGGGGTCGAGCAGAAAGTGTTCCGCCCCATGAACACAGAACTAATGGCCAATTATCTGTATTTCCTTTGTAATGTCTGGTCACTCCGGCATTGGAGCATCGGAAAGTTCCCGGAAAGCGAGATCCGGACCAGTCTGAAGGCGCTTATCATGGATGGGGTTTTGGTCAGGGCTGCTCCCTCCAAGAAATCCTGAGCGAACCATCAACCACTCTGGGTGTTTGATGCACAAACGCTTAGGCAATCAAGTCGCACATCTCTGTCGCTTCCGGGCGATTTGGTCGCAAACCAACTTGCGACACGTCTTGGGCGTGTCAAACTGAGTATATGACACCGCTCTGTAGTCCTAACCCTCTGGATCGCCGCGCAACCGGTTGTGACCTTGTCGTGAGTGGATGATGGCTGGCGCTCTGCGCCCATTGCCTTCTGCCCAGACAACGGACAATTCGGACACTCTCATGACATCTCAAACCTTACGCCTAGCCATTGATATCGGCGGCACCTTTACCGATACGGTACTCGTCTCGGACGATGAGACCATTTTGGCTTCGACCAAGACGCTCACGACGCACAAAAATCCCGCAGATGGCGCGATGGAGGGCGCAAGACGTGTCATGGCGGAGTCCGGCCGGTCGTTGAATGAGGTGACAGGTTTCATCCACGGAACGACACTGGCGACCAATGCATTGATCGAACGTCGAGGCGCTGTTGTGGCGACCGTGACGACCGAAGGTTTTCGCGACATTCTGGAAATCGCGTATGAGCGGCGATATGCGCAATATGACATCAACCTGGAAAAGCCGGACCTGCTGGTCCAACGCGAACGGGCGCTGACCATTCGCGAACGGATGGATGCCGGAGGGGATGTGCTGATCCCGCTGGACACTGGTTCGATAGACGCGCTGTTGGCCGAGCTGGATGCCACCGGCGCGGAAGCGGTCGCAATCTGTTTGATGCATGCCTACGCCAACCCGTCGCACGAACGCAGGTTGCGCGACATTCTGGCGGAAAAACGCCCCAGCCTGACAGTTTCAATTTCCTCTGATGTAAGCCCAGAGGCGCGAGAGTTTGACCGGCTTTGCACTACGGTCGCCAATGCCTACATCCAGCCGCTAATGGAAAGCTATCTGGCGCGCTTTGCCTCACGGTTCCAGACAGAAGGCGTGACCTGTCCGATCCTGATGATGACGGCCAGTGGCGGAATGTGCACCGTTCAGACGGCCTCACGATTTCCGATCCGGCTGGTCGAAAGCGGGCCGGCGGGCGGAGCAATTTTGGCCGCACGGATCGCAGCGCGGGCCGGGATTGACGAGGTTCTATCTTTCGACATGGGCGGGACGACTGCGAAGCTCTGCCTGATTGACAATGCGCGGCCTCAAACCTCGCGCCAATTCGAAATCGCGCGGGCCGCGCGGTTCATCAAGGGATCGGGCATGCCAGTACGTATCCCAGTGGTCGAAATGATCGAAATCGGCGCAGGCGGCGGCTCAATCGCCGGGGTTGACCGTCTGAGACGGTTGACCGTGGGTCCAAAATCGGCCGGGTCAGAACCCGGTCCGGCGGCCTTTGGGCGGGGCGGCACCGAGCCAACCGTGACTGACAGCGACATCACCCTGGGCTATATCGTGCCGGACACATTTGCCGAAGGGTTTATCAAGATTGACCCCGCAGCGTCTGAAGCTGCGCTGAACCGGGTCATCGCCGCGCGTCTGAACACGAACGCCACAGCGGCGGCGGACGGCGTCAGTCGCATCGTCGATGAAAGCATGGCCAGCGCGGGTCGGATGCATGCGGTGGAATCAGGCAAGGACCTTGGTTCCCGTACGATGATCGCCTTTGGCGGTAATGGCCCCCTGCACGCAAGCCGTGTGGCCCGATCCGCCGGGGTCCGTCGCATCGTGATCCCGCCCGATCCGGGCGTCGGATCCGCAGTCGGGTTTCTGTTTGCTCCGGTCAGTTTTGAGATCGTCAGATCAAGTTATTCTCTACTTGAATCCCTGGATCTGGAGCGGGTCAACGCCCTGTTTTCCGACATGATCAACGGGGCAAGCCGTGTGGTTGCCCAAGGCGCAGGTGATGCACCCACCGAAACGCAACGCACGGCCTTCATGCGCTACAATGGTCAGGGCCACGAGATCGAGATTGCTCTGCCCGATCGCAATTTAACTTTCGAAGACATAGAGCCGCTGACTGATGCGTTCGAGGCGGAATACGGTAAACAATTCTCGCGTCCCGTGCCGGGAATGCAAATCGAGATCCTGAACTGGGCTGTCCGCGTCGCAACCCCAGATGCGGATGTTCCAGATTTGCCGGAAACACCGTCTCTGACAACGATCACACCAGCCCAGACCCGCCCCATCTCCTGCGATGTAGATGGTCAGATAAAGCAGGCTGGTTTTGTGTCACGCGACAGCCTGAGCCCGGGCGACCGGGTTTGCGGCCCTGCGCTGATCACGGAACCGCAGACGACGACTTTGGTCTCATCAGACTTCTCGGCGTATTTAGATGCCATTGGAAACCTCATCCTTATCCAAGATCAGAAAGGAGGTGTATGATGACTGCCGATCAGTCCCCCGCCCGCCTGCAAGTCATGTGGAACCGCTTGCTTGCGGTGGTCGAAGAACAAGGCCAAACCCTGATCCGCGCCGCATTCTCACCCATTGTGCGCGAATGCGGCGACATCTCTGCCGGGATTTTTGACGCCGGGGGTCGGATGCTGGCACAGGCAGTTACCGGAACGCCCGGACACATCAACACGATGGCCGAAGCCGTGATGCATCTGCGCGGTCATTTCCCGGTTCAGAACATGAGGCCCGGTGATATCTACATGACCAATGATCCTTGGCTGGCTTCGGGACACCTCAACGACTTTTTGCTGATGATGCCCGCATTCAAAAACGGCAAAGTCGTCGGCTTTACTTCATGCACTTCGCATCTTGTGGATCTGGGCGGCCTTGGAATGGGCCCCGAAGGGTCAGATATCTATGATGAGGGCCTGCTGATCCCACCCTGCAAACTGGTCGAACAAGGCGTCCCGAACGCCTTGCTTTTGGACATTGTCCGCGCCAACAGCCGCGAGCCTATTGCTAATGAGGGCGACATATATGCACTGGTCGCTTGCTGCGAAGCGGGCGTGAACCGCCTGCTCGATATGATGGATGAGTTCGGAATCGACGATCTGGATCAACTGGGCAGCTACATCATCGACACCTCGCGCCGCGGCACGCTTGAAGCCATCGCTGAAGTGCCCGCAGGCACCTATAGAAACCTTCTGAGGATGGACGGTTATGAAAAAGAACTGGAACTGCACGCGACCTTGACGGTCAGCAAAACGGGCATGCATGTGGATTTCACGGGAACGTCGGGTTGTTCGGGCAAGGGTATCAATGTGCCGCTGAACTATGCGACCGCCTATACAGTCTTCGCCCTGCGCTGCATCGTCGGGTCTGACATCCCCAACAACGCCGGATCGTTGGAGCCGTTTACAGTGGACGGCCCAAAAGGCTGCATCCTCAATGCACAACGCCCCGCCCCGGTGGCAATGCGGCACACGCTAGGACAGGTAACACCAGATCTGGTGCTTGGATGCCTGCATCAGGCCCTGCCAGATCAGGTCCCCGCCGAGGGCGCGTCCTGCATGTTCGATCTGCCGATGCGGCACGCACCCGAAGTGGCGCGTGATGGAGGTCGGGAATTCGCGGTTGAACCTGTGCATAATGGCGGCACCGGCGCTCGGCCACACGCGGATGGCTTGTCTGCCACAGCCTACCCTTCGGGCGTGTTCGGATCTCAGGTCGAGATCACGGAAAGCGTGGCCCCGGTCACAATCTGGAAACGCGAACTACGCCAGGATTCAGGAGGTGCAGGCAAGTATCGCGGCGGTCTCGGCCAACGGATCGAGATGACCTCGGCCAATGGCGCACCCTTCCTCGTTTTCCTGTCGGTTGAGCGCCTCAAATTCCCCGCCCTCGGACGCATGGGTGGAAAACCCGGCGCACCCGGTCGTATTCGTTTCCGCGATGGCGAAAATGATATCCCGGGCAAAGGAGAACTGCGCGTTGAAGCTGACGACTACCTGGTCTTTGAAACCCCCGGGGGCGGTGGTTTTGGCGATCCGGCCGAGCGGGACCCGCAGGCAATCTCCCTAGACCTCAAGCGCGGGCTGATCAGCGCAAAAGGCGCAAAATCCTTTGGGGGCACATCATGATCCGCCCGGTTCCCCACATAAGTGCAATGGCGGCCTATGCGCTGGCCGACCTTGGCGGCGAAAACACTATCTCGTTGGCCCAGAACGAAAGCGCCTTTCCCGCAAGTCCCGCAGCCATCAAGGCGGGTCGTGACGCACTGGCCGATCTGCAATTGTATCCTGATCCGGAATGGTCGGAGCTGCGCACAGCAATTGCAGATGTGCATGGGCTCAATCCGGCACGGGTGCTGTGCGGAGCAGGCTCGATGGAGCTGATCGGCTGTTTGATCCGCGCCTATGCCGGGCGCGGTGATCGGGTCCTTGGCACGGATTACGGATATGCGTTTGTCGCCTCAGCAGCAGCTCAGGTTCAGGCCGATTACGTTAAGGCGCGGGAAGTGGATCTGACCGTATCCGTCGACGATATCATCGCTGTGGTCACACCTGAAACGCGGATCGTCTTTGTCTGCAACCCTGGCAACCCGACCGGCACCCTGATCCCCAATTCCGAAATCCTTCGTCTGCGCGATGAACTGCCCACCGATGTTCTACTGGTCGTCGATCAGGCTTATGCTGAGTTTTCCGATCACATAGATGATCCGGCCGACATATTCGCGCTGAGCGATCGAGGGGACACCGTGATCATGCGCACCTTTTCCAAGGCCTATGGCCTGGCAGGCGCGCGTGTAGGATGGGGATACTTCCCGCCCGAGATTGCGGCTGAACTGCGCAAATTGCTTAATCCAAACAATATTTCCATCGCTTCACAGGCGGCGGCAACTGCAGCGATCCGCGATCAGGCGCATATGCAAAATGTGGTTGCCCGCACGACTGAAATCCGTGAACGATTTGCCGCGGAATGTCGTGCGTTGGGCCTAATCGTTCCTCAAAGCCACACAAACTTTGTGCTATTGCGCTTTGCCTCAACGCTGGATGCGCAACGGGCAGACGCGGCGCTGCGGGCGGACGACCTACTAATGCGCGGCATGGGAGGATACGGCTTAACCGACTGCCTGCGCGCCACAATCTGCGAGACGCCGATCATGGATCGGTGCCTGACCGCCCTGAAGGGAGCATTGAAGTGACCGAAACACGAACCGCAGCCAAAATCGGTGTTCTGGTACCTTTCACCAACACCAACCTCGAACCGGATATGGAGTTGTTGAGGCCGCCCAACACTACAGTCCATTTTCAACGTATGGGCGGGTATGACGTGGATGAAATCCCCGGCTCGGATCAGATGGCGGGGTTGGGTGCATCGGATATCACTCACGACCTGCGGATGATCTCGGGCATACGCCCCGATGTGGTATTGTATGGCTGCACCTCGGCGACGCTGACCCACGGACCGTCTTTTGATGCAGAGCTGGCCCAGCAGATCAAGGCGGGCTCGGGTGCAGTTTCGCTGACCGCTGCAGGGGCGTTGATCGCTGGGATCAAAGCAGTCAGCGCAACAAAGGTCGGTTTTTCATCGCCCTATTTGGGCGAGATCAATGAACAGGCGATGGACTTCATGCTCCGCAATGGCATTAAGACTGTCAAATGTGTCGATGTCGGCCGCGAACTTGGCAACTATGGGCAAGGTGAACTGACCCCGGGTGAGGTGTTCGACCTGGCGTGCAGAGCTGATCACCCGGACGCGCAGGCGATCGTCCTAAGCTGCACAGACATGCGCTCGGTCGAGGCGATTGAACGGATTGAGGCCGCGCTGAACAAACCCGTCATTACCTCCAATCAAGCGATGGTCTATGGATTGCTGAAAGCGCTGAATCTACCGCGTCACGAAACGTTACCTGGGCGTCTGTTCCACACTCTTTGATCAACAGCGTAGTCAAGTGGCACTTCTACGCCCCTCTTACATAAGCTGCCGTTCTTAGGCGACTGTCAGGAGTTGGTATGACGCTGCCAACCAAGCAGGCTGAAACAGGCAAACAAAATGGCGGCAACACAGACAATCGAGGGCCCGGCCGGCGTGTCGAAGACATAAGCAGCCCGCAACCCTGCCACAGCCGACGTCGCCCCGATTGCCGCTGCAATCAGGGCCATCGTTTCCGGTGACCGCGCCAGATTACGCGCCGCAGCGGCTGGTATGATGAGCATCGCCGCTATCAACAGAACACCCACAACTTTGATGGCGACTGCCACCGTGATGGCCAATGCAAGCGTCAATATCAGTTGTTCGCGCTTGGGATCGAACCCGCTGGCATAGGCCAGTTCCTCGTTCAACGTCGCCGTCAACAGCTGGGACCAACGCCAGGCAATCAAAATTACGACCAGTGCAGCGCCGCCCCAGATGACGGCCAGATCCGAACGGGAAACGGCCAGAATATCTCCAAACAGATAGGCCATCAAATCAATCCGGACACCGGAGAGGAATGAAACCGCCACAAGGCCAAAAGCCAGAGCGGAATGTGCCATGACACCCAGCAACGTATCCATTGCGTACCCACGACCTGCCAACAGCGTCACGGTCAGCGCCATCAACAAGGCGACGGCCAGCGCACCTGTAAAAACCGACATCTGAAACGTTAGCGACAAGGCCACGCCGAGAATGGCTGCGTGCGCTGTGGCATCGCCGAAATAGGCCATACGGCGCCACACTACAAAACACCCCAACGGCGCCGCAGCAAAGGCCACGCCTACACCGGCCAGCGTGGCTCGGGTCATGAAATCATCAAGCATTATTCTGCGGCTTCCTGTGAATCTGTTCCATGGTCATGATGATGATCGTGGTTGTGATCATGATCATGGCGGTAAAGGGCAAGCGCTCCACCTGTTCCGGTTCCGAACAACGCGCGGTATTCGGGGGCCGAGGCCACAACCGCAGGTGAGCCCTCGCAACAGACATGGCCGTTCAGGCAGATCACCCGGTCCGAGGCGCTCATCACCACGTGGAGCTCGTGGCTTATCATGATGATAGCGCACCCTGTTTCCTGACGCACGTCTTCGATCTGGCGATAAAACGCAGCCGAACCAGGCTGGTCCAACCCTTGCGTGGCCTCATCCAGCAACAGGATTTCGGGTCGGTTGATCAAGGCCCGCGCCAGCAGCACGCGCTGGAATTGTCCGCCCGAAAGCTGTGACATCTGGCGCTTGAGCAGATCGGGCACACCGGCCGTTTCCAGCGCAGTCGCGCAATCCTTCTTTGACGCGCGATGGGTCAGCCGCATAAACCGTTCGACGGTGATCGGCAGGGTCGGATCGATATGCAGCTTTTGCGGGACGTAGCCAATTCTCAGCCCCAGCTTTCGCTTTACCTGCCCGGCAGACGGTTTGATTGCACCGATTATGGCGCGCAGCAGGCTTGTCTTACCCGATCCGTTAGGGCCGACGATGGTCACAATTTCACCAGGTTCGACACCCATGTTGATGTGCCGTAACACGGTATTGGCCCCATAGCTAACGCTGAGGTCTTCTACGGTAATCAGGTTCATTTCTACGCCTTTTTGGTGCAGTCGGGGCAAACGCCTTCGGCTTCTACAACGGTCCGCTCGATCTCGAAACCCACTGCCCGCGCGGCTGCGCCCAGCTCTCCCTTCGCGGGTGTTGAATGTGTTTCGGCCACAGCATCACATTTCCTGCAAATCATGAAGGCCGGAGAATGCGTTGCCCCGGGATGTGCGCAGGCGACAAATGCGTTCAACCGTTCGATTTTGTGGACAAACCCGTTCTCGACAAGAAAATCGAGGGCGCGGTAAGCCACTGGTGGCTGCGATCCGAAGCCTTCGTCGCGCAATCGATCAAGAATTGTATAAGCACCCAAGGCCCGATGTTCCTGCAGCAGCATCTCCAAAACCTTGCGCCGCACGGGAGTCAGCCGCAGACCTTCTTCTTTGCACCGGGTCTCGGCAACGGTCAGGCTACTTTCGACGCAGTGCGCGTGGTCGTGCTTTTGGAATCCGACAAGGGCGGAGTCTTCAGCAGGTGCAGGTCTCATCTCACTTGTCATGTTATTCCATATCATATATGCCACTCGCAACGTTATAAAATCACATAGAGGGTTTGATGTCCAGAAAGCTTCTTCCTGTTTCGGTCACGGCTGCGTTGATGGGGGGCACAGCGATGGCCGATGTCCCAAATGTTGCCGTTGATATTGCTCCGGTGCACTCATTGGTGGCGCGCGTGATGGAAGGTGTTGGCGCACCGAACCTGATCGTACAAGTCGGCGCGTCCCCGCATGAATACAACCTCCGCCCTTCCGAGGCGGCTGCCCTGCAGAATGCGGATTTGGTATTCTGGATGGGCGAGGACCTGACCCCATGGATGGAAGGCGCAGTCGAGAACCTGACCAACGGAGCGACAGTCACCCCCCTGCTCGAAACGGATGGCACCGTCCTACTGGATTTCCGCGAGAACGCGCTGTTTGAAGCGCATGATCATGGCGATGAAGATCACGCTGAAGAGGAGGACCATGACGATCATGGTCACGAGGATCATGCTGAACACGACGACCACCATGACCACGCGCATGGCGATCATGATCCGCATGCCTGGCTTTCGCCCAAAAACGCCGACACCTGGCTGAACGTGATTGCCGCGCAGCTTTCCGCAGCGGACCCGGAAAATGCGGGTGCATATTTCGCAAACGCGGCGGCTGCCCGCGAAGAGATGGCATCCCTTTCTGCTGAAGTGAGTGCCACTCTGGAACCTGTACGCGGCAGTAACTTCATCGTTTTCCACGATGCTTATCATTATTTCGAGAACGCCTTCGACTTCCCCGCGTCGGGTGCGATTTCGCTTAGTGACGCGTCAGATCCAAGCCCGGCGCGGATTTCTGAGATTCAGGGGCGCATTCGCGAAGAAGGGATCAATTGTGTTCTGTCAGAGCCGCAATTCAACCCAGGCATCGTCGCCACTGTCTTGGTCGGAACCGAAGCGAATACCGGTGTGATAGATCCACTAGGTTCTGATCTTGAACCCGGGGCTAAGCTGTACCCGCAAATGATCCGGAACATCGCAAAAACATTGGCGGAATGCCTATGACCTGACAGGGCAGCCCGTTTTGGCATGGAAATCCAGAGCGGGCTGAACATCGCCGGGGGCACAAAGGTTTCTCGGAAACTTGGTTTTTTCGTTTCGGTGCTCGCGGCATTCGCCCGTTTGGAAACTCAGCCAGATTTCTTCTAGAGTTCCCAACAGAACGACGCAGTCAGAGGCTGTAGCGGTGTCGGGATCAACGATCCGGACACTAGTTACGGGTCAGGCATGCGCAATCCCGGCTCACGACGCGCGCCCGTAAAACCCGATGCGTTCTTCGTGTGTGAACTGAACGTTTGGCCGATCATAAAAGGAAAACACGGCAATCATACGGTCGCGGTCGCCTTGAACAGGCGAGACGCGGTGCGCCGTGTTTTTGCCTTTGAAGATGTTCAAAGTCCCCGGCTGCAGTTTCATGAGCGTGGGCTTGCGCCGGCCTTCCAGCAATTCAGCCACCCCATCGTAATTCGGGTTGTCATCACTACGCAGGTCTTTTTCGTACTCAAATTCACATCCCGCAGACGGCGCTTGCAACAGCAGCGTTGTGGTGAATTCGGACCTGTCGAAATGCCAGTTCAGGGCCTGCCCGGCTGAGTAAGCCATGACGTTCACGCGGGCCAGCGGATCATCCATCACAAAAAGCTTTGGCTTTTTCATGACCGCAGCCAGAAACTGCGCAAATGGCGGCCAATCGTAGAGGCGGATCACAATGGCCTGCCCCAACTGATCGGCACAAATCGTTCTGTTAGACGTCTCAAATTGGGTCAGGGCCGGATGGTCGCTGCCGAGGCCCTCGATAGACGTCCTGAAATAGATGTTGTGCCGCCGCGCGTGGACAAAAGCCTCTTCGGCAAAAACCGGTTGCAGCTCAGACACCGCCGATTCCAGCGCACTGTCGCGAACAAAGCCAGGCAGGTTAAATAGTCCATTCTCAGAAAGATCGGCTTTGCAGCGTTCGATCAGGCTGTGCCAGGCCGTGCTGCCCGGCTGGTCCAGTGGATACAAATCCAAGTTTAAGACATCACGCATCTTCGACCCTCCCTTCCTGTTATCCTGAGCAGGGCTTGAAACAGGGTTTTATAAATGGATAGCCTTTTTGGAGAGCATAAGAAATTCAAAAACTCTGACCGAAAACGGATTGCCCGGCGGAAAGCGCCTATTCCTGAGGGCGCTTGTTCAGTAGAAATGACGGCGATGGATTTAAAGTCGGAGACCCTCATCAGGATGAGCATGTCGCCGATCCCTTTGCGGCGGGGTTACCGGATAGCTTACGCAAAAAGACGTAGATCTCCACCAGATGTAATAAAAATTCGTAACTGCGCTGCAAAGTTAAGGCACCACTGAATTCAGCAGTGGGGATCAGTCTGGCACACTCGCCCGGCGACGTGAGGTAACCGCCCTGATTTGTTGACGCAGGCTATTTGCCCGCATACGAACTTGCCCACATGCAGGAAACCCACAGCCGACGCGGCACAAATTCCGCCGGACATCCAAGGAATAACGCCATGAGCGAACATATCATCGTCAGCACTCAGGATCGCGTCACCACAGTCACGATTTCTCGCACAGACAAGAAAAACGCGATCACTTTTGCCATGTATACCGCGATAGCTGAAGCCATCGAAGAATACGGTCAAACCGATCAAGCCCGGGCGCTGGTCATCACTGGTGAAGGCGATATGTTCACAGCCGGGAATGACCTGCAGGATTTTATGACAGGTGGTCTTCCGGCGGGTGACGCTGAAAATCCGATTATTCGGTTCCTGAATGCGATCCGGGATTGTCCGAAACCCCTGATCGCCGCGGTCAACGGTTCTGCAATTGGTGTTGGCCTGACCATGCTGCTGCACTGCGATCTGGTCTATTCCGCGAACAGCGCTACATTCAGCGCTCCATTTGTCCAACTGGGTCTTGTGCCCGAGGCCGGTTCTTCGATGTTGTTGCCAGCGTCCCTCGGTATGGCTGTCGCCAATGACGTCTTGCTGGCGGGGCGGGTTCTGACGGCATCCGAGGCCCTGAACCACGGGTTGGTCGCGCGCGTCTTTGCCGACGATGAGTTGATGAACGAAGTCCAGGAGATCGCCAAAGCCATTGCAGCCTCATCCCCGGTAGCGCTCAAACAGTCAAAGGCCCTGATCCGCAATCAGCGTGACGAAGTGGCCGGACACATGGCCGCGGAAATCAAGATTTTTGCCGCGCAGCTACAATCCCCGGACTTCGCCGAAAGCGTTGCGGCCAAACTGCAAAAACGCGCACCGAATTACAGCTGACCCGCGCTTGAGCTATTACGGCTTTCCACGCTTCGAAGGCAAAACCGGTTGTTTCGGAAACGCAAGCTGAGGCACAAAACGCCGCTGACGCAAACCCAAGCTGAAACCAACCTTCTGTTATTGGCCTACATGGCGAATAACAGAAGGATATCGACTTAATTTCATTACCGGGCTGGTCAATTCCGCCCGGCAATGGAATCAGTGCGCATCAACAAATTTTGATTCGCCCTGACACGCTTTAACAAGCCGAAAAAGGGCGTGCCCTGTGGCTGTTGGATGGCGTTTCACCCGATAGCCGCGTGAAGTCAGAGGAAAAGCATGGGCCTAACCTGCTATGACGTGATGGTACCGCCTGAGGTACAAAAGACCATTCTGCCGGATGAAAGCATCGCCACGGCTTTCAACATCATCAGAGGCAGCCGGGCACGGTTTCTGCCTGTCGTGGCCGAAGACGGAACGTATGTTGGTGTCTTTACTGCCCCAACGCTGCTGAAACTGATCCTGCCGAAAGCGGCGACAATCGGTCTGAATGATGATGCGTCGCGCGTCGCGATCGACTCGCTCAGCTTCATGAACCTGACGCGGGAAGATTTCGAACAACAGATGGAGCGACTGAAGACCGAAAAGGTTCGCGACAACATGTCGAGGCCCTCGAACATCCCCGTTGCTGCACCCGACACGCCAGTGATGGAAGGTATCTTCCTGATCTACAAATACAAACGGCACGTGATCCTTGTTGAGCCCGAAACCAACCGTTTTGTTGGCACCGTAAGCGCTAACTCGCTTTTGGATCGCGCACTCAGCTAACCCTATACAAACCGGACTAAAACCTTGGCTACGCATTCGACGTCACACGGAGAGGCCGCTCTCTCTGTTCCACAACTATTGGGCATTGATCCGCTTTGGATCGCGACCGGAATTCTGATTTTGGTTTATGCGGTCCTGATCACAGAAAAGGTCAACCGCGCCATTTTGACGATGCTAGGCGCGTCCCTGATGGTCCTGTTTGGCATCATCAATCAGGAACAGGCCGTGGCGGGTGTGGACGCCAACACTCTGGCACTGCTTATCGGCATGATGGTCATCGTGGGGATCACCAGCAAATGCGGATTGTTCCAATACGTAGCGATCAAGGCCGCAAAAGCGGTGAAAGCCAATCCAACCGGCATCCTCATCATGCTGACGCTGATTACGGCGGTGTTCTCGGCCCTGCTGGACAACGTAACGACCGTTTTGCTGATCGCCCCGATTACGCTGCTGATCACTGAAGCCCTGGAAACGCGTGTGTTCCCGTTCTTTGTCGCCGAGATCCTGGCCTCGAATGTGGGCGGAACAGCGACGCTGATTGGTGACCCGCCCAACATCATCATTGGCTCGGCCGCAGGGCTGAGCTTCAACGATTTCGTGGTGAACCTGGCGCCTATCTCGGCCATATGTCTGGTTGTCCTGACCGGCATCATTTACCTTATGAACCGCAAGGAACTTGCCCGCATTCCGAAATCGGCCAGCGATCGGATTATGGGGTTCAACGAATCCGAAGCGGTTACTGATGTTGTTTTGATGATCAAGTCTCTGGCCGTTTTGGCTCTGGTTTTGCTGGGGTTCACGCTGGGACACAGCTACGGCATTCAGCCGGGTACGTCAGCGTTAGCCGGTGCAGGCCTGTTGATGCTGCTGGCCTATGGCCACCAAAGCGGTGAAGAACAATCCGAGTCGGTTCACCACATTTTTGGTGAAGTTGAATGGGTCACAATCTTTTTCTTCGGTGGGCTGTTCGTCATTGTTGCCGGTGTTGAACATGTTGGCCTCTTGGCATTCTTTGGTGAGAAAGTGCTGGAGCTGACCCAAGGCGACATGATGTGGACCGCGTTCTTCATCTTCTGGGCCTCTGGCATCCTGTCGGCCATTCTGGACAACATCCCGTTTGTGGCAACGATGATCCCTCTGATCGAATCCACCGCGGATACATTTGGCGGCGAAGACGCGATTGAACCCCTTTGGTGGTCGCTGGCGCTTGGGGCCTGTCTGGGCGGCAACGGCACATTGTTGGGGGCAAGCGCCAACCTTACGGTGGCTGCTTTTGCGGAAAAGGCCAAGCAGCCCATCGGCTTCATCGCCTTCGCCAAAATTGCATTCCCGATCATGATCCTGACCCTGATGATCGCGAACGTTTATATTTGGCTGCGTTACTTCTGACCCTATGGCCCTTTGAACCAAACGCAATACAGGTTCAAAGGGCGTCGGACGCCGGACAGGTTTACTTGCCCGCATACGACACGCACCGCTCTGAGGCACCGAATTTTGTTGTCTTTCTGGCCAATCCCCCCTAGTGACGGCCTCACCTCGGGGAGCACGGCCTGCCGCGCTGAGATGCTTATAAAGCGAACCCGTAGAACCTGAACCGGCTAGAACCGGCGGAGGGAAGGGTTTCGGTTTCATCCATCCTTACCCTCTCGCCGCAATGGAGGATGACATGAAACATCTGCTAATTGCTGCGGGACTTCTGAGTGCAACTACGGCCATCGCCGCCGACAAGCCTCAGCTTACCGTTTACACCTATGACAGCTTTGTATCCGACTGGGGCCCCGGCCCGCAGGTCAAAGAAGCTTTTGAAGCGGTCTGCGACTGCGAGCTGAACCTCGTGGGCGTCGAAGATGGTGCCGCACTTTTGTCGCGTGTCCGGCTTGAGGGTGAAAACTCTGACGCCGACGTCGTGCTTGGTCTGGATACCAACCTGATTGCAGCGGCCCGGGAAACCGGCCTGTTTGCGCCCAATTCCGTTTCTGCCGACTTCGCGCTGCCGATCGAATGGACCGATGACACGTTCACACCGTATGACTGGGGCTACTTCGCCTTCGTTCACAAAGCGGATGCGACCGCGCCTGCGAACTTCCGGGAGCTGGCGGACAGCGACACCAAAATCATCATCCAGGACCCTCGCTCGTCCACGCCCGGTCTGGGTCTGCTGATGTGGGTTAAAGCGGCGTATGGTGATGATGCACCCGAAATCTGGACTGGTCTTTCCGACAATATCGTGACGGTCACAAAAGGCTGGTCCGAAGCGTACGGCCTGTTCCTTGAGGGCGAGTCGGACATGGTTCTCAGCTATACGACATCTCCGGCCTATCACCTGATTGCCGAGGACGATGGCAGCAAGGCTGCGTCCGCTTTTGACGAGGGCAACTATCTGCAAGTTGAGGTTGCGGCAAAGCTGGCCGCGACGGATCAGGCCGAATTGGCGGATCAGTTTTTGCAGTTCATGGTCTCGGATGCGTTCCAGCAAATTATACCGACAACCAACTGGATGTACCCGGCCGTAACCCCGGCAGAAGGTTTGCCTGCAGGGTTCGACACCCTGACAGTGCCGGCAAAGTCGCTGCTGTTCTCCCCCGATGAAGCCGCCGCCGTGCGGGATCAGGCCCTGGCAGAATGGCAGAACGCGCTCAGCCAGTAAGCCCATGGCCCGGTATCGGTGCGGCAGCTCTGGTCGCCGCGCTAATCCTGGGCACTCTTACGGCGGTTGCACTGCGTGCTGAAACCAGCGGCGGGTTCAGTCCCGCTGACTGGGCTGCGCTGCGCTTCACGCTGACCCAGGCCACGCTGTCCGCATTGTTCAGCGTGGTGTTGGCCGTGCCGGTTGCGCGGGCTTTGGCACGTCGGAGGTTCCCCGGCCGACGGGCTTTAATTGCGCTTTTGGGTGCGCCCTTCATCCTGCCGGTCATCGTTGCCATTCTGGGTCTGCTGCAAGTCTTTGGCCGGTCGGGATGGATCTCGGACTTCCTTGGCATTTTCGGCCTGCCGCCCATACGCATCTACGGCTTGCATGGGGTCGTACTGGCGCATGTTTTCTTCAACCTACCCCTGGCCACACGCCTTGTGTTGCAAGCCTGGCAGGAAATTCCGGCAGAACGGTTTCGCATGGCCGCACAACTGGGCTGCAATGGTATGGCCATGTTTCGACTGATCGAGATGCCCATGCTCAAACGGACCCTGCCCGGGGTTCTGGCGGTAATCTTCGCCATCTGCCTGACCAGCTTCGCCGTCGCCCTGACCTTGGGCGGAGGGCCACGGGCTACAACAATCGAACTGGCAATCTATCAGGCTTTTACCTACGATTTCGACTTGGGTCGCGCCGCCCTGTTATCCGCCCTGCAACTTGCCCTGACAGCTGCGACCGCTTTGGTGGCGCTGAAGTTTTCGCGCGGGGACGGTTTTGGAACAGGTCTCGATCGCGCCTTGCGCCGCTGGGATGGGGGTGCGCCGACGATAGATGTATTCTGGATCGTCGCAGCGGCCGTCTTTTTGCTACTGCCTTTAGCATCGGTCGTAATTTCGGGAGTTGCCGGGTTGTTTGACTTGCCCGCAATCGTTTTTCGGGCTGCGCTGATCTCGGTCCTTGTTGCTGCGGCAAGTACTGCAGTCCTACTATTGCTAGCTTTGCCTATGGCCACCGCCGTCGCGAGCGGCCGGTACGGGCTTGTGGAACTCAGTGGCATTTTGGGTTTGGCGGCATCACCATTGGTCATCGGTACGGGCCTGTTCATCTTAATCCGGCCTTTGGCAAACCCGACGACATTGGCTCTGCCTGTCACTGCTTTGGTAAATGCTGCGATGGCCCTGCCCTTTGCTTTACGCATTCTGGTCCCCGCCGCGCGCGACATAACCGCCAGGCACGGACGTCTCGCGCTTTCATTGGATATGACAAAATGGACGTTTTTCACGCGCATCTTGCTACCGCGCATGCGTCCGCAGATTGGGTTCGCCGCTGGTCTTGGGGCGGCTCTGTCAATGGGTGATCTGGGTGTGATCGCTCTGTTCGCCGATCCGCAGATCGCGACCCTGCCCTTGCAAATCTACCGCTTGATGGGTGCCTATCAGATGCAGGCTGCTGCCGGCGGGGCATTACTGCTGTTGCTGCTGTCCATGGGCGCATTCTGGCTATTGGACCGAGGAGGGCGCTGGCATGCTGAAGCTTGACGACTGCGTGATTGAAAACGGGAATTTCACCCTAAACGCCGATATCCAGATCGAGGTTGGCAACAGCATTGCCATTGTCGGCCCGTCCGGGGCGGGCAAGTCCACATTGTTGGAGACTATCGCTGGATTTCGGGATCTGAAAAAGGGTCAGATCTTTTGGGGTGGTCAGCAGATTTCCAACTTGCATCCCGGCAAGCGCCCTATGGCGATGCTGTTTCAAGACGGAAACCTGTTTCCGCATCTGACGGCTGAACAAAACATCGCCCTGGGCCTGCGCCCAAACGGTCGGTTGTCCGCAGACGAGGGTGCACAGGTTCAGTCCGCTCTGGGCCGGGTTTCTTTGCATGGTATGGGCGCGCGCAAACCCTCGGAACTGTCCGGAGGACAGCAAAGCCGGGTTGCCCTGGCCCGCGTACTTGTGCAGCGGCGCGAACTGTTGCTTTTGGACGAACCGTTTGCCGCCCTTGGGCCAGCCTTGAAAGCCGAGATGCTGGATTTGGTGGCCGATCTGGTGGCCGAAACCCAAACGACCCTGTTGATGGTCAGCCACGATCCGCAGGATGCACGCCGTATTGCCGACCAAACCGTACTTGTTACAGACGAAACGGTGCATGCCCCCGTTCAGACAACGGAACTCTTTGACAACCCGCCGCCAAGCCTGCGTGCGTATCTTGGCTAGCGGCGATCCCGTCTCAGACGTCAACGAGACGTTGTAACGGGTCGCCAAGCTAAATATCGTTCAAAGATGGTCAACGAAGACAAGCATACGCAGCACACTGGCGTGATCGACAAAAGCGCCCGGGCGCAAAGCAACCGCCAGACAAGGTTAAAAATCCGGATTTCTACTCTGCTGGCGCTGACCATTGGCGGACTGGTGGCAATATCGGCTGGCGCAGTTCTGTTGGTTTCGACTTATGCCAATTTTCAGAACACGACGGAACTGTTGAATACGTCTGCCGCGATGATCGTCGAATCCATCGAAGACGATATCTTTAGCCTGACGACACCGATCGAGGAACTGGCGCAATCCCTACAAGAAGACGCAAGCACGGGTGAAGTCGATCTGCACGACACCGATTTTCTGAAAGCCTACTTCAAAGGCGTGGTGGCTTCGGTCCCATATCTGACAGATCTTGCCATCGTGTATCCTGACGGCAGTCTGTTCATTTCAACACATATCACGGATGTTGAGGGGCCACGTTTAATAACGTCATACGAGCCTCCGGCTGCAGGCACGCTTCAGTATCTTAAAGATGTTAAAGGCTATGATGGTTTGGTCTGGAACGAACCCTTCTTTGACCAGGGCCGGACACATATCTCAGCGACTGTACCTGCCTATAAAGACGGTATTTTTCTCGGGGCCGTGCTCGTTTCTTCTACCGTTCACCATTTCTCGGGCCTGGTCGACGAGTTAAGCGGGAAATACGGGGCAACCGGTTTTGTTCTGTACGGTGACAACCGCGTTCTGGCCCATCCCAAATTGCTGAACCTGTCTGCAAACACGTTAAGTTCAAACGCCCCCTTGCATTCGGTCGCAGCACTTGATGACGCGGTCATCTCACAAATGCTGATGCAGCCACCCGAGTTTCAGGGCAACGATGGAACATTTGTCGGATATGTGGTCGAGGCGCTGGACGGAGAACACCTGGTTTTGACAAGCATCGTCAGCGGCTTCGGATCTGAGCCGTGGGTGATCGGGCAGTATTCTCCACTGAGCGATTGGAGCAACCAATGGTCCCGGCTGAGTGATGCCGCCCTGGTCAGTCTTGGTTTACTGATCGCTTCGGTCATTGCGGCGCTTGTGTTGGCCAGACGATTGGCGGCACCCATTCACAGGTCGACCGAAGAAGCCATCAAAATCAGCGAGCTGAATCTGAACCAAATCGACCACCTGCCCCCCTCTCGGGTCTCTGAACTGAACCTTCAGGCTGTGGCCTTCAACAAGATGCTCGACGGGCTGCGCTGGTTTCAAACTTATTTGCCCCGAACCCTTGTACGGCAAATGCTAAAGACCGGAGACCCTAACCTTGTGTTGCCGCGCGAAGTCGAACTGACCGTCATGTTTGCCGACATCGTGGGGTTCACACCCGCATCCGAGGCCATGACGCCACAAGCCACGGCAGCAATGCTGAACCGGCATTTCGAGATCCTGAACCGCTGTATAGAAGCCGAGGGCGGAACGCTCGACAAATACATCGGCGACGCCGCGATGGCGTTCTGGGGCGCGCCCCAGGACCAGACGGACCATGCCGAACGCGCCTGCCGGGCTGCAATGGCAATCAAGCGATCTCTGGCTGAGGCTGGCGTCGAGTACGGCGTCAAAATCGCGGTGCACACCGGGCCGCTGATTGTCGGCAATATCGGGGCCGTCGACAGGATGAATTACACGGTGATCGGCGACACGGTGAACACCTGCGCCCGGATCGAGACCCTTGTAGGCGAGCTGCCAAGTGACGAGCAAACCAGAATTTTGATCAGCGATGCCACAGCGCGCCTGATCAGCCCGGCTTTTCATCTGATCGACTGCGGCGAATTCACGGTCAAAGGACGTTCAAGGAAAGTGAATGTCTACCGCCTTTGCGATGCAGATAAGACCCTTCGCCCCTCAGCATAACCTGCCAGGAATTCCAGTGGCCGTATAATGGTCACTCCGTGCGCCGCAGTTGTTTTGGTGTTTTGCCGTATTCGGCCTTGAATGTCTGGGCAAGCGTAGAGGTTGACGCAAAACCGCAGGCTATGGCGATGTCAATAATCGGCATTTGCGAGTTCGAGACCAGAGTAAACGCTTTTTTCAACCTGATCTTTCTATAAAATTTTCCGGGCGACGTGCTCAGGTGCAGCATGAACTGACGCTCTAACTGCCGGGTAGATACGCCCACGCGGCGGGCAAGGCTGGCCGTTGGCAACGGGTGTTCGGTGTTTTCTTCCATGATGCGGATCGCGTTTTGCAGCCGCTTTTCCAGGAAATTCGGGTTCGCGCTCAGACCTTTGGGTTGCTCTTGCGCGTGGCCCCGAACGTCGTTCAGCATCAATTGACAGGCCAGTTCAGCCCTATCTTGAGGCTCAAGAACCTCGGCCAGAATGCCGATGATCGCCTCGGCGGTATGACCGTGCCCGGCGCAAGTCAACACTGCTCCATTTCGGGCAACAAGACTCTCAGAAAGCATGGGATAATCCCCTATCTCACGCAGCAAACCAATGTCGCGCCAATGTGCCGTGACCGGCCCGGATTGTTGCACTGTCGCCTTGATGTATTCGCGTGCCGCGTCCGAAAACAAGGCAACTGGTCGTTTGTGTTTTTGCATTGCCCGGACGCGTCGCAGCCATGTGCTGACATCTCCCAACTGACCGCCCACAACACACAGGCAATCGCTCAGATACTGGTCAGAGATGGCAGGCGTTGCCCGCACAATCAGGTCTGAACTGCTGGACACCAGACCGGGCGTGTCCGACGAAATCTGCCACCGAAAAAGATCGCGGTTGAGAACATCATTTGCCGTCTGCAAAACTGCAATGATGGATGACAGCTCAAGATACGCAAACTCGGCCTGCACGAAGATCTCGAATGTTATTCGCTGTTCAGTCTTTGATCTGTCTGTAGGTGCTAACATTCGATGAGTTCTTGTTGTTCTTTGCCAGCACGTTAGCCCTTTTTTGCAAGAGCCGGTCAGTCTTTGGGGCAGCTGTAAATCAACTGGCGAGGGCTTAGTTTGAACCGATCATCAGATTGAAAGCAAGGTGCAAGTCCGCGCGCAAATCCAAGGTGCCGGTCGCGGCGATAATATGTAGACCACGAGACGTTAAGACCCAATCGCGGGGCCCAAAAGACCCCGCGCCAAGGAATGCTTGTAATACAGATGCTTATGCCGCTGCGATTTGACTAGCCTTTTCGACCAGTACTTCGGCCTGACGGATCGAGGCATAGTCGATCAGGCGACCATCCAGAGACACAGCGCCTTTGCCAGCCGATTCAGCCTCGGACATGGCTACGAGTATGCGCTGTGCTTTGGTGACTTCGGCATCTGATGGCGACATGACCTCATTGGCCAGGACAATCTGGCTGGGGTGGATAGCCCATTTTCCTTCACATCCCAGTACGGCCGCGCGTTTCGCTGCCGCGCGATACCCGTCTGGATCCTGAAAGTCACCGAAGGGCCCGTCGATCGGGCGCAGGCCGTTGGCTCGGGCGGCGACAACCATGCGGGCTAGCGCATAGTGCCACATATCGCCCCAATGCGTCATGCGTCCGCCATCTGCATCCGCATCGGTCAGAACGGAATAGTCGGGGTTTACACCGCCGATGATTGTGGTCCGGGCACGGGTCGATGCCGCATAGTCGGCGACCCCGAAATGCAGGCTTTCGTTGCGTTTGGATGCGGCCGCAATCTCGCTGACGTTCTGCATGCCAAGCGCGGTTTCGATGATGTGTTCGAATCCGATCCGTTTCTTGTAACCTTTGGCGTCCTCGATCTGCGTCACCAGCATGTCGACTGCATATACGTCAGCTGCGGTTCCAACCTTGGGGACCATGATCAGGTCCAGGCGATCACCGGCCTGTTCGACCACATCCACCACATCGCGGTACATGTAGTGCGTGTCCAGCCCGTTGATCCGCACCGACATGGTCTTGTTGCCCCAGTCGATATCGTTCAGCGCTTCGATGATGTTCTTGCGCGCCTGTTCCTTTTCATCAGGCGCGACAGCGTCTTCCAGATCAAGGAAGATAACGTCCACATCCGATTTCGCTGCCTTTTCGAACATTCCGGGCTGGCTGCCCGGAACGGCCAGCTCGCTGCGGTTCAGGCGTGCGGGGGCTTGGTCGATGTTGTGAAAGCTCATGGTTTTGGGATCCTTCGTCTTACAGGTTTGGATAGATCGGGAATTTAGCGCAAAGCTCTGCAACCTCGGCTTTGACCTTGGCTTCAACCGCGCCATTGCCGTCTTCGCCATTGGCGGCCAGACCGTCGACGACTTCGATGATCCAGTCGGCGATTTGGCGGAATTCGATCTCGCCAAAGCCGCGGGTGGTGCCGGCGGGGGAGCCCAGACGGATGCCCGAGGTGATGGTCGGTTTTTCCGGATCAAACGGCACGCCGTTCTTGTTGCAGGTGATGTGCGCCCGGCCCAGAGCCTTGTCGACAATGTTGCCGGTCACGCCCTTGGGTCGTAGATCGACCAGCACCACATGGGTGTCGGTGCCGTGGGTCACCGTGTCCAGACCACCCTTGATCAGCTGGTCTGACAGCGCCTGTGCATTCACGACGACCTGCTTGATGTAATCCTTGAACGCAGGCTGCAGCGCCTCGCCAAAGGCGACTGCCTTGGCCGCGATCACGTGCATCAGCGGGCCGCCCTGAATGCCGGGGAAGATCGCCGAATTCACTTTCTTTGCGATATCTTCATCATTGGTCAGGATCATGCCGCCACGCGGACCGCGCAGGGTTTTGTGCGTGGTGGTGGTTGCCAC
>NZ_JBXWQH010000006.1:0-216176 GCF_059612275.1 Ruegeria sp. CDSA034 | reverse complement strand
CCATAGATAACGTCGTCGCCCGCGCCGTTTTGATCGTTGATCGATTTGGTGACGATCTCCTGGAAGTTCAGCACCGTGCCATCGGCAAACTCGATCTCTTCCATATCATAGGTGCTGCTTCGGAAGTGATCCGTGACCGTCACGGTTTCGCCGTTGCTGAGCGTAATCACCAGATCCTGGCCCGCGTTCTGCGAGAAGGTCACATCATCGACATTCACATCCGTAAAGACCAGTCGGTCCAAGTGGCCACCAGCATAGCTTGAGTCAGATATCACATCATTGCCGTCGCCGAGGCTGTAGATATAGGTGTCAGCGCCTTCCCCGCCATTCAACGTGTCGTTGCCGAAACCACCCAAGAGAAAGTCGTCTTTGGCACCCCCATTGACGGTGTCGTCTCCAGCGTAGCCGAAAAGGAATTGTGGGGCCTCGTTTGCCGGAGAAAGATCGTCTGCAATATCTGTTCCAGCAACGAACTCATAATTAGCGCCGAACAAAATTCTTGCAAAGAACTCGTCTTGAAGGGTTAAGCCCAAATCTTGCCCAGCACTTCTAACATTCGCCTCAAACTCTGCAGCAGTTGGTCCAAAGTCATATGTTAGTAGGTGCCCGATGGAAGCCGCGTCGGCGTCGGCGAGGCTCCCGTCTATGACTAGATTCCCTAAAACTGCCAAAACAGTTCCGAGGCTGCCTTTAAGTTGCGTATCGTTTTCTGAATTCAAGTCTACGAGATAGGTCAGTCTATGGAGCGGGTGGTCCGCAAAGTCTTCCATAATCGACTGCCAGTCTGACTGATCCGGATTTTTCAGCATGGTTGAAGACGTTGCAGATTGAGCAACAAACCGGATAGACAGCCAATCACGGATAGCATCGTAACGAGCATTCAGTTCAGGGCCTGAAACATAGGTTGGCGTATCGCTGACAGAGATAACCTCACCAAAGAGCCCCAATTGGGTTTCAGTGTAATCTTGCCCGTAGATTGCTTCCAGCGCAGCAAGTTTTTGACCATCGACGTGAGGTCCACGCCCGTCGGAGTCAGCCGCGTTAGCACCTGTCCATTCCATAAAAAAGGCATCAAATGCATCGCGATAGGCAACTATGTTGCCCGCTTCCAGAAGGGTCAACAGATGGTCAGCCTGTTCCTGTAAAGCAGGATTCAATGTGAAAGCCACATCGGTTGAGGCAATTGCACCGGTGCCCGGAAGGTGCGGCATAAGCGCCGCCTCAGGGTCTATTTCAAAATCAGGATCGAGGACCGGAGTGCTGACAAACGGATTGCGCGCAAAGAAAACAGCAGCTATTTCTGATTGAGTTCCATCCGTGAAAGAAACTGTAGATGTTTTCGGAACCCAGTTCCCTTCGATCGATTGATTGGCTGTAGATGTGGCCAAGCTGATTGCTTCAATGCCAATGTCCTGAAGCGAAAAGAGTTCTCCATCGTCCGAAACACCATCCTGGTTCAGATCGCGCCAAATACTCAGACTAGTGAACACAGAGTCTGACGCGTCGATAACGCCGTCTAGGTTGCTGTCGAAGCTGGCAAGATTGAGGAAACCGTCTTCGAAGCCGTCGGTGTCCCCAAACATTTCAGAAATATCTTGAATGACCCCGTCATCGTTCAAATCTCTGACTAGGAAACCATCATCGGCACCCACCCAGCCAGTTCTTTCAGCAAATCCATTTCCATCCAGATCAAAGAGTGCTGACGAACTTTCTAATGCGACCAACTCGATACCATCGTTGTCTAGATCAATAACCAGTGGATCGCTTATCGTCTTACCAAAGCTACTTCCTTCGGCAGGAGATTCCTCTTCAGCTTCATTAGGTTCATCACAATCATGTGATTCTTCTTGGTTCTCTTCGTCGTCGCCAGAGTCCGGTTCCGGATCAACGTTAATGGGATTCGAAAAGGAAAGATCAAACCCGGGAATGCTTTTTATGACAGGGTTCCCGTCTGGGTCAGTTGCAAAGCCAGTTGCTTCCGGCAAGCCCGCGGCAATCAACGCCTGGTTGGCAAAGGTATTGCTGTTCTGTGATAATGGTCTGTATTCATAACCAGACGCGTCGATGCTGTGCTTAAACGATCTAATCGAATCCCACTGAGCACTTAAGTCGCTTCCTGTGGCGATACTTTCTGTTGGGTATTTCGCGTCATTTGCGGTCCCATCTCGTTCATACGTTTTCACATTTCCAAACGGTGAATCGCAATTTTGCTCCCCATTACTTAAAGCTTCTTCCTGAATCATTGCTATAGCCTTATCAAAATTGTTGTCAAAGCTATTGGTGGGACCCGCCTCAATAACATGGTGGTTTCCATCAGAATCAATGTAATTGATCGCCAAATGGGAGCCGCCCTCAATTCCAGTATGGGTCAGACCAGAGGCGAGGGAGTAAGACACGTAAATTCGTTCCATTTAAATTTTCCTGCTGACGTTATTTTCTTACAATTACATATGGTCGACGGTATTTGGTCTCCAATTCAGAGAACCCTATCCCCAAAGTGAAGACCTTGTTTTGAAAGGATACTGAAACTACTTTGTTTGTGTTTCCCGCCGTATAAAGACCTTGGAAGCCATACGTTGATTCAAAGTCTTCCAATATACTTAGCGGATGGCAAGAGCTTCCCACCCAGGAATTTATCTGTGTTTCAAGAACGCTTCCGCTTATGGATTCATTTGAAAACCAATTGCTGTATATTTCATCCTGCCTCTTCAATTCATGGCCAATTATGGCAAGGCTTGATATAATGCCCTGACAGGTTCTGTCAGTGTCCTTGATTTGGATTTCCACAACATAATACTCCTCAGGAGCAGTGAGCTTTCCCGCGATTGGCTTTCCATGCAGTGTTATCGGGTGATCATCATTTGCCTGATGACTAGCAGAGTATTCAAAATTTTGTTTTTCCAAGTCTTCTTGCAAAAGCTCCATTTCACCCAAAGCATGCAAGGGAGAAACAAAAAAATAAATTGAAACAGTGGAAAGAAAGAAAACGAAACTGAAAAAAGGATGTTCGGTCAAAAAAAAATCCCAACAATGCAATAAGTTATCGCTCAGGTTGCATAAGAGAAACAGTAAATGCGGGAGCTGTCAATACAGGATTTCATGCCTAAGCCCGGGTCCCGTTCATTTCTGAGTAGCGGCTTGGTTCACCGCTTGTGAAGCGAGCGATGATCGAAATACTGACATGGTCCCTGCTTATTTGTATAAAAGCCAATCCAAAACGTGGTCCGAACAGAACGCGCAGTCATGCATCTGGACCGGGAAAAATACAAGACAAATCAATAGCATAAAAGTTGCGCGTCGAACCGCGGCAAACTTTTGTATGAAACAGATTGCATCAGGGCTCTGTGCCGGAATAGCTGCGCACCACACGAATGGTTTCTCTATATTCCGACCGCCTTAAACGCGTCTCTCAAAATCCACCGCTGGTTACATGCTTCCGTCCGTAGTCAGCGTTAAGCTGCCACATGATACCTTGTCCAGACAGTTCCCGTGTGCCGATCTTGGGAGCGTATTTGACCTTGAAGTCAACACCAGGTTGAAAGCGGCATCAACGGGGACTGCGTCCCAGCGAGGGACCTCGGGTGATCAGCGCAATCAGCGCCACCCTATTCTCCTGTTAGATAAATCCTTTTGTTTGACCGATTCAGCAGGCCAGTTCTTCACGCGTAAACTTGAATGGCTGACCGTCGCACCACATACGATGCAGGACAATTCCGATGCGTCGGGCCAGGGCAATCGTCGCCCGCTTTTTGCCCCGGCGCTTTGCAACATCCATCGCCCAAGCCGTCAGCCAGTTGTGCTTGCCACGATTCAGCATCACTGTCGCAGCCTGATAGAGGGCCGTTCTTAATCCAATGTCGCCAGCCTTGGATATCTGGCCAACAATGTCTTTCTCTCCCGACTGATTGCGCCTCGGTGTCAGGCCAACCCAAGGCCCGACATCTTTTGATGACCGAAATCGTTCAGGGTCATCAATCGCTGACTTCACCGTAAGTGCGATCACAGTCCCTATTCCGGGCATAGTCATCATCAGTCGGCAGACCCCATCGTCCTTGGCCAGATCGAGAATACACTTTTCCTGCCGCGCAAGCTGTTCACGCAAAACCGTTCTGGCCGTCAGGATGGGGTCCACGGCGGCTTCCAGCATTGCATTGCCATCAGCCAGTTCACGGATGCGGGCTTCGTAGTTGCCTTTACTTACAGTCCCGATCTTGAGGCCAAAGTTGCGCAGGAGACCTCGGACTGAAAGCTCCATATTTGTGATAGCCTGTTTGAGTGTCTTGCGAGAACTCGGCAAAGCCCGTGTTTCCTGGGAAGAGATTGATTTGCAATGAACCGGCCGAAACCAACCCATCTGCAACAGGCGAGCAATCCCTTCCGCATCTCGCCGATCCGTCTTGATAGGCATCGCTTTCAGTGCACCCTTGACCTGACGGGTTTCCATCAAGACGGCGTCAAGCCCGATATCCGTCAGAGCTTTGTGCAACCACTGGGACAAAGGCCCCGCTTCGAGGCCAATTCTTGATATGTCGTATTGCAAGTTCTGAACAAAGCGCACAAGCGCCTCCGGCTCGCTAGGGTCAGGACCCATTGATTTTCGTTTTGCAGCATGATTCACGGTTCTAAAACTGAGCGGTGAACATGTCTGATCTCTTCTGGCTGACGGATGCGCAGATGGCGCGTATGGAGCCCTACTTTCCAAAGTCCCACGGCAAGCCACTCGTCGATGACAGGCGCGTCTTGAGTGGGATTATCTTCATCAATCGCAATGGCTTGCGCTGGCGCGACGCACCTAAGGAATACGGGCCGCACAAGACGCTGTACAACCGTTGGAAACGGTGGAGCGACAAGGGCATCTTCGCGCGGATGATGGCCGGTCTGGCCGCCGAGCACGGCGAACAGAAGACCGTCATGATCGACGCCACCTACCTGAAAGCGCACCGCACGGCGTCCAGTTTGGGCGTCAAAAAGGGGGGCGTGGACGCCTGATTGGCCGAACGAAGGGCGGCATGAACACCAAGTTGCACGCCATCTGCGACAGTCAGGGACGCCCGCTGAACCTGTTCGTAACCGCAGGACAGGTCAGCGACTACATTGGCGCGCGGGCGTTGTTGAGCGGCTTGCCAAATGTCGACTGGCTGCTCGGAGATCGCGGATATGATGCCGATTGGTTTAGGGAAGCGTTGAAAGACAAAGGGATACGCGCTTGCATCCCGGGCCGAAGGCAGCGCAAGAAACCTGTGAAGTACGACAAGCGTCGTTACAAAAGACGGAACCGGATTGAGATCATGTTCGGCAGATTGAAGGACTGGCGACGTGTGGCAACCCGCTACGATAGATGCCCGAAAGTCTTCCTGTCAGCCATCGCACTCGCCGCACTCGTCATCTATTGGCTATGAGTCCTGAGCCTAAACCTAACGGAAAGAGACAATCGGTGATACGGCGAGGTGAAGCCGAAAAGGTCGCCTTGTGGCGCTGACCGGTAATTCTATTGGAAATCAGGGGTAGGCTGCCCGATTTGAAATTCCAAAGCTGAGAACTTCAGTGCCGCAGGCGTCTAATATAGACGCGAGTACGTCACGAAACTGGTTGGTTTTGCAAGTTCCCAACTCAGCGCAGACAGCGGCCTCAAGGCTGGTTGTCGTATCGCAGAACTCTCCGCCACTTGCCTTGCAGATGCCCTGACCGATATTGGTTACAGCCCCACAGAACTCTCCGCCACTCGCTTTACATATACCTTGTCCAACATTGGTAACAGACCCACAGAATTCACCACCCGCCGCTTTGCATATACCTTGCCCAAGATTGGTTACAGTTCCGCAGAATTCACCACCCGCCGCTTTGCAGATCCCTTGCCCAAGATTGGTCACAGTTCCACAGAACTCGCCCCTCGCTGCTTTGCAAATACCTTGCCCAAGATTGGTTACAGTCCCGCAGAATTCGCCACCTGCTGCCTTACAGATCCCTTGCCCGATACTGGTTACGTCCCCGCAAAACTCTCCGCCTCCGGCTTCGCAAATAGCAGTTCCACTAGCTTCCACATAATCCAAGACTTCTGGGAGCCACATTTGGGCTGTATAACAGAATCCACGGTGAGCGTTCAGTTTAGGGTGTTCTGTATCCTCCCTTCGCCATTCCCACGGCTCTTGGACGTATCCCGACCAGATGTTTTTCTTGCCTCGCATCGCAGACAATTGGTCCTGGGCATAGTCTGTTGAATACTCCAGATAGGCCATTGCCCAACCTTGCTGTACCATCCAACGACCTATGTCGGTAATCCCGGCATGACATACGGTCACAAAGCGCCCGTATCGATCAACGGTGTTTGCTTTGCAGTTCAACAATCTCGCGCCAATAAATTGGTCTAAAGCAAGCGCTGCACGCTGACCGCAACGCCATTGCTCCCCGTTGGGGCGCTGGCAAAGCTGGCTCGCTTCGGGCGCATCAATTCCATGCAATCGTAAAGGGGTTCCATTAATTTCGATCGTGTCACCATCGATCACGGATGGGATACCGGTAATGGTCTGAGAGGCAGACGGGCTTGCTAGAAACAAAAAACAAAAAAACAAAGCATTCAGTACATGCCCTGGAGCAGTGAATGGTAGTGACATTCTGTCCTCAAATATTTGATTTAAAATGGGTTAATAGATTTTCTGCATAAGCGTCTTCAGTCTTGTGGCAAAACAACACCACAGGATGAGGTAATTCAACCCCTTGGGGGGCGGGGATCGGCCAAAACAACTGTGAGGGGCGCCAACCGCGCGGGGGAGGTTAGTTTACTGGTTTGCGCGGGTTTCGGCCCCAAAAGGCATTCCTAAGAGCAGCTTTCCGGATGTTCCCGCATCGGTGAACCAGTCAGCCCGATCTCAACGTTCCACAGTGTGGAGAGCGGTTTCGGCAATTTCACGTTAGTCTCCCGGGTTTTTACCCGTTATCTGTATACCGTCGCATACATAGCCGGAGTCCAAAATGTCAAACGTCGCAATCGAGAATCAGCCGAAACTGCAATACCTCCGAGCTCCACGGACACTGGAGACCGACGCACAGAAAGAAATCTTCCACCGGGTTGTGCATTCAATGCCAGCTGGTCATTTTACTGCTGAACACTTTGACTTGCTCGTAGCGTATACTAAGTCTGCGGACGAACTTACTGCTTTGACCAAGTGGAAAGAGGATCGTCTGGAAACACTGCCGGTTGAGCAGGCGTTGATGGAGCTTAATCCGACTACTGGAGCCGCCAAAATCCACCCTTTAGTCGGTCGTCTTGAACGCCTAACCAATGAGCTACAGAGTTTAGCGACTAAGTTACGTATTTTGCCATATGCAGCGCGCAACGAAGCGGCCAAAGAGCGTCAGAAGCAACTCGAGAAAACGCTTTCGGACGATGTGCACGGGTTGCTTGCCGGTTCCGGCAATCTGCAAGCTAATTATCAGGGTTCAAAATCCAGCTAGCCGCTTTCTTTGCCTAAGAAACAAATGGTCGGCTGCATTTAAGCGCAGTCATGAACTTGAGCCGAGAAAAGAGTATCCTGGCCTTCAGGCAAGGGAGTTTCTTCGCGGTATCTGTGGGTAACGCTTCCTTCGCTCGTAACTACTTTCCATTCCAGTTCGGGTAGACCCTGAAAAAGCCTTGGAAGTTCACCGGGAGGCGCCAAGCAGCCGATTACTCGAGTAGATTTGTTCCACTCCAGTGCCCAAAACCATTCATTATCAGGGGCTTCTCGTTTCATTAGCGCTTTGAAGTACCCATTGGCGGTGCTTATATTCGCGTAGCATGGCCACTTTTCGCAGCGGCGAGTAACTTCGATCAATTGTGAATTGCCCCAATCAGACCTTGGATAGCATCCCAGCACCCAGCAATTTTCCGATGGCAGCAAACCGACACTCAGCTTGTTTGTTGGATCTGATGAGGTGATCAACGCATAGAGACCCTGCACCTGAAGAAGCGCCAGCCGGTTTCGGTACCTTTCATTGGTTTGAGGTGGAGCTACTAGTCCAAATGAAAAATCCCCGAAATTCAAAGTAACAGACTCATTTGAGTCTGCTAACTTCATACTCTTTTGGGTTGGGTGATACGAACTATTGGACTTGCGTCGCGCAAGATCATCGACATTCTCGTCCATACCACGACCAGGGCTACTAATTAACGTTGTCGCCGAAACGTGATCTTCCAACCTGCTTTTGTCGGTATTGCATTGTTCACAAGCGCGGAAGACAAAATTAAACGCCCGGCCATTGTCAAAGCTGCCACCGGGAACAAAATTTTTGCCGATGAGGTGCTCTTTGTTTGACGGAATTTCTGACCCTTCGCCTATGAACCGCTGGCAATAGAGACAATACTGGTTTGAGCGTTTCTTTCTTCGATCATACCAAGTCACGGGTTGACCTAGTTTATAGCGGAAAATCCCGGTCATTCAATTTCGACTTTTCATTATTTTTGCAGCCGTTTGTGTAACTTATTCATTGGGGATCATAGTTCAAGTTCCGAGCCTTGCACTGCTTCGAGCGTTTCAAGCTGTGGAGTATTTCGCCGACAGCCCCATTCGGGCCTGAAGAAACACTTCTTGGGAAATCGGTTCACCCTCGCAAGCAACTTTGCGAAGGTGACGATGGTAGGGCCACGACTTAGTGCTCAATTCGCCAGTGAGCTCTAGGAGATGAGGACGTACACCAAAATCGCATATGCGATGGCATTAGTATGCTTTGTGCTCGGTGAGTGGGGCATAGCGAACTGGATTTCTTAGGATCGAGGTAGCTAACCAAAATAGTCTTTGTGTTGTTCTGTCCATGAACCTCGGGGCGCTGGTCCAAGATCAGCTGTAATTTCGGCAAGCAGTCAATAATCTGACAACCGGCTGAATCTTGGCGAATAATCGCAAGCCAGTTTGACCCGGCCTGAATATATGGCCGCCAGGAGTTACGGAAATGAAAAAGCTAATCTTCCCCGCGTTAGTGGGTTCTCTTTTGACGTCTGCATGCGCCCAGAAAGCCGAAAAGGTCACTGCCGCTTATGTGCCGACGACGTTGTACAGCGGCGAAAGCTGCAAGGACTTGAGGCTGGAACAGGCGCGCGTTGTCGCGCAGGTAAACCACCTTGCCGGTGAGCAGGACAAGAAGGCGCAAAACGACGCCGTGGCAATGGGAGTTGGGCTGGTGGTGTTTTGGCCTGCCCTGTTCCTGATGGCCGCAGACAAGGACGAAAGCAGTCAACTGGCCCAAATGAAGGGTCAATACGACGCCATCCAAGCGGCTGGCGCACAGAAGGGTTGCTGGACCTAACAAGAACAGCCCATCAAGCACTCACCTCGAAATAAAACCCCGCTCCCTCAGTTGCGAGAGGCGGGGTTTTATTTGCCGCCACCGCCGTTGCTTTCGTTGCTACTTTTTCTCTGGTTCTCGACAACACAACCGACGAGCAGGAGGCAGCGTTGCTGGATTTCGAATGAATGGAGCAGACCAAATGGATCAAAAAACGAAGCAAACCTTCGAAGAGGCGCGTGAAGAAATTAGGCTGGTTAACTCTAACTTGATTAAATTCGTACGGGCGTATTCGGAAGACTTCAAAAATATGACAGGGACGATGAATCTCTTCAATATTGTACAATTAATTTTGCTGGTTGTAATTCTCGGGCGGGTTTGGTGACCCCCTTCAAACGGGGATGTTCCATAAGGACATGACTTACCTTCCAGCCGTATTTGGCCAAGATACACGCGAACCCGCCCTACATTGAAGAATGATTGCCCCACCACGAGCGGGGTTTTTCACAAACACTACATTCGCTGGTCTTCTTCGGTGTAAGGCGTCGTGCGACCCAATTTCCAACCGACCCCGAAAGCCAACATCCCCGAAATAAACACAGTCGTGCTATGACCTGTGCCAATGGAGGTGTACATTAACATGCCAAAGGCGACAGCCATTAACAGTGTTTGTAGTTTGTCTCCTTTGGGCATCGATTGAATCCCCATATCTCACTCCAAGTTGATTATCTTTTTGCTCAACTGTTCAGCAATCGAAACTGGCATTCTACCCGCTACGTGAGGTCAACAATCCCCGGCACTAAACGGTTTTGCGGCTTTTCCAGCGCCGGAGCAGCCACTCTCGCGCTTGTGGTGCGGTCGGAATGGACGGTTACGCCCCCGCACTGTTATAAGCGATCCTACGGTCGGCTCCGCGCTGACACGCATACAGGATTACAGCAAATCTTACCTTTAGCTGGAGACCTGTTATGGCCCAATCAAACAACATCATTGAGTTCCCGCCCACACCCTTCGAGTTCGAGGTCGCTGATTCTGCCGACAGTGAACGCCTCGAATACTGGGACGAGCGCGGGAATATGTATTCCCATCCGTTGCCTGACCTTCGCCGTACCGAAGATTGGAAGGCAATAGTCGATGAGTTCGGATTAAAACCACATCTCGCCGCTCGTGCGTGGTTCGTTGTCTACGCCGCGCATCTTGAGGCTGTTGAACGAAACGGCGTTGCTTTGTTGCCGGAAGAGTTGGACAGATGAGAGTGACCGTCTGTGGGCATTACACAAAGACCGGACACGGTTTCACGATGATAAGCGTTTATTCTGGAGATCAACATTTTGGTGGGGTTGGATTGCCCAAACATCATAGCTGGGAAAGCAACGCGGCGCATATACGCAATTCTCCCAACCATAGTCCGGCAGTCAAACGATTGCTCTTGGAAGAGTGGAACCGCCGAAGGCCCGTCAATAGCTGAACCCGGCGTTTCCCCGGCGCTGAAATAGCTAACCCCCTGCAAACGCAGGGGGGTTCGCTTATAGCTTGCTTACGGGATAAAAAAGGGCCGGTCCGAAATGGACCGGCCCGTTGTCTTTTCTACGCTTCAAATCAGACGAAGAATTGCGCACCGTTGGCCGAGATGGTCGAGCCATTGATGAACTGAGAATCGTCGGATGCCAGGAACGCCACGCAGCGCGCGATTTCTTCGGGCTCACCCAGGCGACCTGCTGGGATCTGGCCGATAATGGATTCGCGGACTTTTTCAGGAACAGCCATCACCATCTCGGTTGCGATATAGCCGGGGCAGATCGCGTTGGCGGTAATGCCTGCACGCGCGCCTTCCTGCGCCAGCGATTTCACGATGCCCAGATCGCCTGCTTTGGTCGCGGCATAGTTCACCTGAGCGAACTGGCCCTTCTGACCATTGATCGAGCTGATGACGATGACGCGGCCGAACTTACGCTCGCGCATGCCGTTCCAGACAGGGTGCACTGTGTTAAACACGCCGGTCAGGTTGGTGTCGATTACCTGGTGCCACTGTTCGGGGGTCATCTTGTGGAAGGGTGCGTCGCGAGTGATGCCCGCGTTTGCAACCACGATGTCGATCGCGCCAACCTCGGCTTCGACTTTTTCAATTCCGGCTTTGGATTCGTCATAATCAGCGACGTTCCACTTGTAGGTGGCGATGCCGGTCTCTTCGGTGAACTTCGCGGCGGCTTCGTCGTTCCCCGCATAGGTGGCTGCAACATTGTACCCTTCGGCCTTGAGCGCCTTGGAAATTGCTGCGCCGATGCCGCGGGAGCCGCCGGTAACGAGTGCTGTACGTGCCATTTAGGAATCCTCCAATTAAAGTCGTCTTGGTAATGCTGTTACTTTGAGAGGTGATCGTGCGCAATATTGTTTCGTCATGATTCTCTAAATTCCGCGTGGCAATATCGTCGCATCTTTGGGTTAAGGCCCCAATGTAACAAAAAAAGGGCGCCCAAGGGACGCCCTTTTCTATTCGCTTGTCAAAGCACTTAGTCGCGCTCCACGCACAGGGCGACGCCCATGCCGCCGCCGATGCAGAGAGTGGCGAGACCTTTCTTCGCGTCGCGGCGTTTCATTTCGAATAGCAGCGTGTTCAGAACGCGGCAGCCCGAAGCGCCGATCGGGTGACCGATGGCAATGGCGCCGCCGTTCACGTTCACGATCGATGGATCCCAGCCCATGTCCTTATTCACGGCGCAGGCCTGTGCGGCAAACGCTTCGTTCGCCTCGACCAGATCCAGATCGTCAACGGACCAGCCCGCTTTTTCCAGCGCTTTGCGCGAAGCGTAGATCGGGCCTACGCCCATGATCGACGGGTCCAGACCGGCGGTTGCATAGGATGCGATACGGCCCAGTGGCTCGATTCCGCGCTTTTCAGCATTTTCGGCGGACATTAGCAGGGTCGCCGCCGCGCCGTCATTCAGGCCGGATGCGTTTGCGGCCGTGACCGAACCGTCCTTTGCGAAGGCCGGACGCAGCTTTGCCATCGCTTCCATGGTGGCGCCGTGGCGGATGTATTCGTCAGCGTCCATCACGATGTCGCCCTTGCGGGTCTTGATGGTGAAGGGCGTGATTTCGTCGGCGAACTTGCCAGCCTTTTGCGCGGCTTCAGCCTTGTTCTGCGACGCGACGGCGAATTCGTCCTGCATGTCACGGCTGATTTGCCATTTCTCGGCGACGTTTTCAGCGGTCTGGCCCATGTGATAGCCATTGAACGCATCCCACAGACCATCGCGGATCATCGTGTCGATGTATTTCATGTCGCCCATCTTTTGACCGGCACGCAAAGCGGCGGCGTGGGGCGAAAGAGTCATGTTCTCTTGTCCACCGGCAGCAACGATCTCGGCGTCGCCCAGTTGGATGTGCTGAGCACCCAGGGCCACGGCGCGCAGGCCCGAGCCGCAAACCTGATTGATACCCCAGGCTGCGCTTTCCTGCGGCAGACCAGCGTTGATATGTGCCTGACGGGCGGGGTTCTGACCCTGAGCTGCCGTCAGCACCTGTCCCAGTATGGTTTCGCTGACTTCGCCCTTTTCCACACCTGCGCGTTCTACTACAGCCTCCAGTACGGCGGCCCCAAGATCATGCGCGGGTGTGTTTGCAAACGAGCCGCCAAAGCTGCCCACTCCGGTGCGCGCGGCGGATGCGATTACTACGTTGGTCATTTAGACAATCCTTTACCGTCAAGGTCCTGCGGGATATTCGACGGCGCGGATCGCACAGAGACAACTCTGTGGCAGTAAGAGCGCCTCATGTTCCCCGCTCCAACTCCACATGGCATAGCGCAACGCTGCAGTTGCAGCAACGGTCAGCTTGCCTCAGGTCGGGCGTGGACCGGATAAATCACTCTAACTGGCTGTATGTTTGCGCTTTTCCGCCTTCCACGGGGCGGAAACGGTAGGGGCGCCAAACAGGAACCCCTGCAGGCAGTCGACGCCGTTGGCAATTAGGAATTCGGCATCCTTCTGTGTTTCGACTGATTCGGCGGTCACCAGAATCTCGAATTCTCGCGCCACGGCGATCAGGGCCCGTACCAAAGCCTGATTGTCCCGATTTTCGCCGATTCCGTGGATGAACTGGCCGTCGATCTTGGCAGCATCAAAGAAAAACTCGCGAAAATTGCGAAAGCTGAAATTGCTGGCCCCAAAGTCGTCAAGCGCAAAGGCGATGCCGCGCGGCTGCAGCCGGTCCATGAAATCGATCACCAGCTCAGGCACCGTCATAGCCGAGCTTTCTGAGATTTCCAAAATCAGCCTTTCGCCAATATTGGGGTCTTTCTTCAGAAACCGCTCCAGCACACGTGACCATCGCGCGTAACCGATCGAACGGGCAGACATGTTGATGGACAGGCGAATGTCGGGGTTTTTGGTCAGCGTCCGCAATCCCATTTCAAGCGCGACACAGTCCAGTTCGCGCCCGATTGGAGTGTTTTCCAGTTGTGGCATGAACTCGCGCGCGGGGATGACCCGACCGGTTTCATCCAGCACTCTGATGAACCCTTCATAGAAAGCGACGTCATGCGGCCTGTTCGCTTGCATCACAGGTTGAAAGGCCAGTTTGCACTGTTTGTGCTTCACCGCCTCGGTCGCCATTTCAATCGTCGAGGCATCGCGGGATTTGACAGCCGCGTTCAAGGGGCTGTCCCCACCTTCGGGCAAATCTGCCAGTACCTTCTTCCGCATGTGCAACCCGTTTCCCTTAACGCCGCCGGTCCGGTGACGATTTCAGAGGAAAGGTGTGAATCTGCGGTTAAGACAAACGCAATTGATTGAAGTCAGGTTTGGGTCAACGAGTCGTTTCCCAGATGCGTCCCAGCGCTGCAAAGCCACCGACCACCGCACCCATGAACCCCAAAAGCATCATACCAAAGCCCAACGCGACAATCCCCGTCGCGCCTCCAGCCAGCGCCGTCAACATAGCGAGCACCACTCCGGTAAGACCCATAACGGTGGAAAGGGTTGTCAGTCTGGTCATGTTGCCTCCGGTTACTCGCACTGCACACATCGATTGGATATGGGACGTGAGGGCCGGATTTCAAGAATCAGGTCGGATAGGTCGGCGGTATCAGGCCTGTTTTGCTTGCGTATTGGGCTGTTTGGTGTCGAATTGTTCGAATCCGGGCGTTCCACGATCTTCCGGGTGGCGGTCCAGATGCTTGGCTTTAATCTGTTCGGAATTGTCCCGGCTGCCATCATGGCTGTAGCCGGGGGGGGCAAAGCAATAAGCCAGTCGCTGACGCATTGTCAGGCCCGGTTGTGTCGCGTCGCGCCAAATTCCAACCCATTCGTGAAAGGCCACACGCAGCGGGTTGAAGGTGCCGATATTGTGAACCAACCCATAGTCGACGCGGTCGTCTTCCTGTTCCGGCACGAAGGTCCCGAACAGCTTGTCCCAGATGATGAAAACGCCGGCATAGTTGCAGTCCAGGTAGCGTGCATTGCGACCATGATGGGCGCGGTGGTGGCTGGGTGTGTTCATCACCGCCTCAAACCAGCGGGGCATTTTGCCAATCGCCTCGGTGTGAATCCAGAACTGATAGATCAGGTTCAGACCACCCACGAACAGCACCATCGCCGGATGGAAACCCAGTAGGATCAGAGGCGCGCGAACTACCATCATGAAGGTAAACGTATAGGTCCATGTCTGACGCAGGGCGGTGGTAAGGTTGTAGTGTTGCGAGCTGTGGTGGTTCACGTGGCTGGCCCAGACCCAGCGAATGCGGTGACCAAAGCGGTGCACCCAGTAATAGCGGAAATCATCCAGCACAAAGCACAGAAGGATAACAGGGATAGAGGTGCCCAGGTTCAGCGGCGTGATCTGCCACAGCCACATGAAGAATGCATAGGCGATAAACCCCAACAGAAAGCCGGATGCGATGTTGCCAGCTCCCATGATCAGCGATGTAACGGCGTCCCGCGTCTCATAGCGGCCGCCGCGTCCTTTGACGGCGATCCACAGAAACTCGGCCAGAATAGCAGCTATGAAAAAGGGGACGGCCCACTGCACGGCGTCCGGGAAAGTTACGTGGTCGGTCATGCGGGCTCCATCAGGTGCTGCCAGTGGCGGCGTTCGCGTTCGTCAAGGTGGATTATGGCTTTGGGCGTTCCGAAGTCGTGGAATTGAACCTGGAACCCTTGCGGGTGATCCAGCAGATCAAAGTCCAGCAGGTGCCGGGCAACGGTGTCTGCACCAAAAGACCACAGCAGACCATTTCCTGTTTCGGTTCGGATCAGGGCCGCGTGCCCGTCATGTGCAACGGTGACATCGATGATCGAATCATCCGGCGCATGACGCAGCCATTCTGACCACGCCAATTCGGGCGATAGCGCGCGCAATCGGGATCTGCCTGTCAGGTGCAGCAACAGGGTTATCCCGGCGATGCCTCCGACCACCAGAACCAATAGAATTTCAAGCGGCATTCCGTCCTCCTGCGCGGCAGAGTGCAAAGCGGCAGGCAGGCTGTCAAAGGTGGCGTCGCGTCAGCTATGTTCCAGACTGTCCAGAACCTCATACTGGACGACTCGCTGGACAAACGGCACCAAGCCGTCCGGCCCCGAGGCGCGATCCTTTAGGTGGATACAGATATCGGGCCTGCGCGCCGCGATGATGCCCACCATCTCGCCGCGTATCCTGTCATCAAGGCCGGCACCCATGATCGCGCAAGCGATGCGCGGCTCTTCGTCCAGCTGCCGTTTGACTTCTTCCTGATCATGCGCGCCAAGCCATTGGATCGGAAGGTGATCCAATTGACGCGCAACATCACCGATCACGTTGGGCAATTTTCCAATCAACAGAACTACCGGTTTCATCGTCGTCTCCCCTTCCTTCAGGTTGCAAACGAAAACCGGCCCATCTGGGCCGGTTTCAGCATACCACAAAACGTTCAGGAAGGCCTGATGCTTCAGCTGTTGCCCTCGACAAGGGTTGAAACGATGGCCTTGGCGCTGTCCGAATTCCACTCGGCATCGCCAATCAATCGAGCAATCTCATTGCCGTCGGGATCCAGAATGACGGTGATTGGCAGGGCGATCACGCCCATTTTGCGTGCAACTGCCGATTGGGGATCCTGATGACGTGGCAGGTTGTCGATGCCGTTTTCCTCGAAAAACTTCTTGATCCCGGCTGGCGAGTTACGCCCTGTGGCCAGTGTCACGACCTCGAACTTGTCGCCGCCGAATTCTTCTTGCAGCTCGGCGATCTGAGGCATTTCCTTGCGACACGGCGCGCACCAGGTGGCCCAGAAGTTCAGCAGAACATACTTGCCCTTGTAATCCGCAAGCGTCGCGGTGCCGCCGTCATCCTCAAGCTGAAATTCAACTGCTTCGACTGGCTTTGGCTCTTTGTGCAGGATCAGCCGTTTCAGGGAGTCCTCCCGGAGCGGTGCCAGAGTTTCGGCATCCGTGGCCAAAGCCGCGTTTGCACCCAACGCAAGGGCCATATAAAGGGGGATCAGACGAAATAGGCGCATATCAACTCCGGGTTTTCTTACATGACCGATCAATCTTCGAACCAGATGTGGGGCGGCCGCTTTGCCGCCGGTCCAGACGCGATCATGGAGGCGATCAACGCCTCGATCGGGTTCGATCAGCGGATGGCAGCCCAGGACATTGCAGGCTCGCGTGCCCATGCCGCCATGCTGGCTGCCACAGGTGTTATTACTGATAGTGACGCGCAGGCTATTCGGGAAGGGCTGCTCACCGTTTTGTCAGAAATCCAGAACGGAGAATTTCAGTTCTCGACCGCGCTGGAAGACATCCACATGAATGTCGAGGCGCGCCTGAAAGAGGTGATTGGCGAACCCGCAGGTCGTTTGCACACAGGCCGGTCGCGCAATGATCAGGTGGCGACCGATTTCAAACTATGGGTCCGCGATCAGTTTGATGCGGCTGAATCCGGCCTGCTGGCCCTGATCCGCGCGCTTTTGGCGCAGGCTGAGGCTGGCGCTGATTGGGTCATGCCCGGCTTTACCCATCTGCAGGTGGCGCAGCCCGTCACATGGGGCCATCACATGATGGCCTATGTCGAGATGTTTGGCCGCGATCTGTCCCGTGTCCGCGATGCACGCGCCCGGATGAACGAATCCCCCTTGGGTGCTGCCGCGCTGGCTGGAACGTCCTTCCCCATCGATCGTCAGATGACGGCTGAGGCGCTGGGCTTTGACCGCCCCGCCGCCAACTCGCTGGACGCCGTCAGCGACCGTGATTTCGCGCTGGAATTCTTGTCGACCGCCTCAATCTGCGCTGTACACCTGTCGCGTTTTGCCGAAGAGCTGGTGATCTGGTCTTCAGCCCAGTTCCGCTTTGTTACGCTGTCCGACCGGTTCTCGACCGGTTCGTCAATCATGCCGCAGAAAAAGAACCCTGATGCCGCGGAACTGATCCGTGCCAAAGTGGGTCGGATTTACGGTGCGAATACTGCGCTGATGATGGTGATGAAGGGCCTGCCTCTGGCGTATTCAAAGGACATGCAGGAAGACAAGGAACAGGTCTTTGACGCCGCCGACAATTGGATGCTGGCTCTGGCCGCGATGGAAGGCATGGTCAAGGACATGACCGCCAACCGTGAAAGCCTTGCTGCCGCCGCAGGGTCTGGTTTCTCGACCGCGACCGATCTGGCCGATTGGCTGGTCCGTGTGCCGGGCCTGCCGTTCCGCGACGCGCACCACGTTACCGGATCGCTGGTCGCCATGGCCGAAAGCAAGGGCTGTGACCTGCCTGATCTGACACTGGAAAACATGCAATCGGTCCATGCGGACATCACCGACAATGTCTATTCTGTCCTTACCGTCGAAAATTCGGTAAACTCACGCCAGTCTTATGGTGGCACAGCGCCGGATCAGGTGCGTGCCCAGGTCAAGCGGTGGAAGGCGCTAGTGTGATGCAGATACTACGTGTGGTGCTTCTTATTTCGGCCGGGGCTCTTCTGGTCGGCTGTGGAGCGGACGGCGAACCCATCCAACCCACGATGAGCGCAAATATCGGTGTTGGCAGCAGTGGCACCTATGGCGGTGTCGGGGTCGGCCTTCGACGCGGCGGGGTCGGCGTTTTCCTGGGGCTGTAGTCGTCAATAGCAATCTCGCATTACCATGCCTATTTGAACGGCATATTGGCCGAGTGCCAAATTCAAAAAAGAAGTCAAGACAATGAAAATCATCGGCCTGATCCTCTCGCTTGTCGTACTGGCAGCTTGCGACCCCACATATAAACCCCGCCCCGAGCACGCAGAGACATCAACCGGGAACGGCATCAAAATCTCGGGCTATGGCCGGGTCGGTGTTTCCACATCGAACTGATCTTGCGCGGAATCCATTGATCCGCGTGGCCATTTTGGTCTAAGCGCGCAGTCATGGATCACTTTCTCTACCGCGACGGCGCGCTATACGCCGAGGATGTCCCGATTTCCGAAATCGCAGCTGCGGTCGGAACACCATTCTATGTTTACTCCACCGCGACGTTATTGCGGCATTTCCAGCTTTTCGATGATGCGCTGGACGGCATGGATCATCTGGTCTGTTATGCGATGAAGGCGGCCAGCAATCAGGCGATCCTGAAGACGCTGGCACAGGCCGGTGCGGGGATGGATGTGGTCTCGGGCGGGGAATACCTGCGTGCCAAGGCGGCTGGCGTGCCAGGCGACAAGATCGTGTTCTCGGGCGTTGGTAAGACTGCGGATGAGATCCGCGCTGCGCTGAGCGGTGGTATCCGCCAGTTCAACGTCGAATCCGAACCCGAGATGGAAGTGATCAACGCCATCGCGTTGGAGCTGGGAGTGGTCGCACCAATCACCGTACGGGTGAATCCGGACGTGGACGCCAAGACCCATGCCAAGATTGCCACCGGTAAGTCCGAAAACAAGTTCGGCATTCCGATTGCGCGCGCCTCCGAGGTCTATGCACATGCGGCCAGCCTTCCGGGGCTGGAGGTGATCGGTATCGACGTCCATATCGGCTCGCAACTGACCGAGTTAGAGCCGTTCGAGATGGCCTACACCAAAGTCGCCGAACTTACCGAAAAGTTGCGGTCCGAGGGACACAATATCCGACGCCTTGATCTGGGCGGGGGATTGGGCATTCCATACACCCGCGCCAATGACGCTCCACCGTTGCCGGTGGAGTATGGCGCGTTGATCAAGAAAACGCTGGGCCATCTGGGCTGCGAGATCGAGATCGAACCTGGCCGCCTGATTGCCGGAAACGCCGGTCTGATGGTCAGCAAGGTAATTTACGTGAAATCTGGCGAGGGCCGTGATTTTCTGATCCTCGACGGCGCGATGAACGACCTGATCCGTCCGGCGATGTACGAGGCACATCATGACATCGTTGCCGTAAATGAACCTGCTCCGGGCGTTGAGCAGCAACCCTATGACATTGTTGGCCCGGTTTGCGAAAGCGGCGATACTTTTGCCAAGGAACGCAATATGCCGCCGCTGGCACCGGGCGATCTGGTCGCCTTCCGCAGTGCCGGGGCCTATGGCGCGGTGATGTCCAGCGAGTACAATACCCGCCCCCTGATCCCAGAGGTTCTTGTGCACGGGGATCAATTTGCAGTTATTCGTGAACGGCCAAGCTTTGACGAAATCATAAACCGCGATACCATACCTGAGTGGCTTTGACGCGATAGGCGCGTGGGCCCGATCAGGAGGCCCGCTTTGCGCGCAAAACACAACCTGCCGATCCCAAGACTGTCCCTGTGGCTGACGCACGCAGGGATGCTGGCCGAGCAGTTCTTGCGTGCATTTTGGCCCTTTTTCTCGGTTTTGATGGCGATTCTGGCGGCTTTGATGCTGGGTTTGCAGGACGAGGTCCGCGTTGAAATCGTCTGGGGCGTGGGCGCTGTCGCACTGTTGGGGCTGGCCGCTACGCTGTTTGTTGGTGCAAGGCGATTCCATTTCCCTTCACGTGCCGAAGCGCTGATGAGGCTGGATGCGGCGATGCCGGGGCGGCCTATCCAAGCTTTGATAGATGATCAGGCCATCGGCGCGATGGACGCGGATTCTGTTGCGTTGTGGCGCGCGCACCAGAATAGGATGGCGCGACGTGTTGCGCAGGCCGAACCTGTCAAACCCGATTTGCGGCTGGCGGATCGCGACCCTTATGCGCTGCGCTATTCGGCGTTGCTGGCGCTGGTGATCGCGGCGATGTTCGGGTCGTTCTGGCGCATCGGCTCGGTGGCCGAGATGACGCCGGGCGCCGCCGTGGCAGGGCAAGGTCCAAGCTGGGAAGGCTGGGTTGAGCCGCCCCGTTACACCGGGCTACCGACGCTGTATCTGGCTGATCAATCCGATCCGACGTTGTCCGTTCCGCAGGGCAGTCGTATCACTCTTCGCTTCTACGGGGAAATCGGCGCGCACAGTTTGACGGAAACCACCACGCCTTTGGGCACTGAGGCGGCCACCGAGCCGGAGCAGGATTTTGTCGTCGAACGCTCGGGCCAGTTCAAAATCGACGGCCCATCGGGCCGCGACTGGGCGCTGAACGTTATTGCGGATACCCGCCCACAGGTGGCCGTGGCCGGTTCCGCCGAGTCCGAGGCCGGCGGTCAGATGAAACTGCCATTTGCTGCCAGCGATGATTATGGCGTGGTATCCGGCTCGGCTGTGATCGAATTGGATCTGGCCTCAGTCGACCGGCAGTATGGTCTGACGGCTGCGCCTGAGCCGCGCGAGGTCATAACGGTTGAACTGCCCATGCCGATCACCGGCGACCGGGCGGATTTCACCGAAGATCTTATCGAGGATTTTTCACAGCATCCATGGGCGCATTTGCCGGTAAAAATCACTTTGATGGCCCGAGACGCGGCGGATCAAGAGGGGCAATCCGAGCCTTATGCGACTGCGCTGCCCGCCCGTCGGTTCTTTGATCCGCTGGCGGCTGCCGTAATCGAACAGCGCCGCGATCTACTGTGGACGCGCGAAAACGCGACCCGGGTTTCGCAGATGCTGCGGGCGGTATCGCACCTGCCCGAAGAGCTTTTCCGGTCCGACACCGCCTATCTGCGCTTGCGCGTGATCCTACGCCGGTTGGAAATGTTCAACGAGTACGGCCTGAAACAGGAACAGCAGGCAGAAATCGCCGAGGCGCTTTGGGAGCTAGGCGTTCTGATAGAAGACGGCACCCTTGCCGACGCGCTGGAACGCATGCGCCGGGCGCAGGAACGTCTGACCGAGGCGATGAAAAACGGTGCCACCGATGAAGAGATCGCCGAGTTGATGCAGGAATTGCGCGAGGCAACACAGGACTACATGCGCCAATTGCAGCGTCTGGCGCAGGAAAACGGCGATTTCGACGAGAACCAGCAAGGTCAGGACGGCGAGTCCATGCAAATGACGCAGGACGATCTGCAGCGCATGATGGACCGAATTCAGGAGTTGATGGAACAGGGCCGCATGGCCGAGGCGCAGCAAGCGCTGGAAGAGTTCCAGCAGATGATGGAGAATATGCGCGTTACCCAGGGCCAGGGTCAGGGACAACAGTCCGAAGGCCAGCAGGCGATGGAAGGATTGGCCGAAACTCTGCGCGAACAGCAGGGTCTGAGCGATCAAGCCTTCCGTGATCTGCAGGAACAGTTCAACCCCGGCGCGCAAGCCGGCGAAAGCCAGGGCAACGAAGGCCGCTCGGGTGGGCAGGGCCGGGGCCAGAGCCACGAAGGACAAGGCGGTCAGGGTCAGGGGACTGACGAACAGGGCAGCGGCAGCCAGCAAGGCCAGGGGTCACTTGCAGATCGCCAACAGGCTTTACGCGATGAGCTGAACCGCCAGCAGCAAGGATTGCCCGGAACCGGAACGCCCGAAGGTGACGCCGCGCGCGATGCGCTGGACCGTGCCGGGCGCGCGATGGAGGGTGCCGAGGAAGCCCTGCGCGGCGATGATCTGGCCGAAGCAATCGACCAACAGTCCGAAGCGATGGAGGCCCTGCGCGAGGGCATGCGATCCCTGGGCGAAGCGCTGGCGCAAAACCAGCAGAACCAGCCGGGCCAAGGTTCGCAGGAAGGCGACATGCAAGCCGACAACCGTGATCCGCTGGGCCGTAGCCCGGGGGCCAATGGCACAATCTCGACCGATGAAAATCTGCTGCAGGGTGAAGATGTCTATCGCCGCGCTCGCGAATTGCTGGACGAAATCCGTCGCCGGACTGGGGAATCGGATCGCCCCCAGATCGAACTTGAATACCTCAAACGCCTGTTAGAGAGGTTCTGATCTAAGTCAGTTCTGAGAGGTGCCAGACCCGGTCTGTGCCTCAAGCCACAAACGCGCCTGATCCACCAGAGAGACATAGCTGTTGAGAACCGGATCAGCCTGCGGCACCGCTTCGGAAATCTTCTGAGAATTGCTGTAGATCAGCAACAGGATCACGCCGATAATCAGAATCAGCAGGAACCCGCGCCGGAATCCGCCAGACTTGCGCGGTGGGGGCATGTCTTCGTCCAGCTTTGGCAGGGGGTCGTCGCTGCGTAGGCTGGAATTGATTGCCTCGACGTCCGGCAGCGCGTCTTTCTGACCGAAATCCTTTGCGGTTTCTGTCGCGATCAGGTCCTTAGCGGCTTTTTCCACTTCGGGCGGCGCGTCGAGTGCCAAATCGGTCTGCGTCTCAAGGCTGCCGCCTTCGTGGGCGCGCAGGTCTGCTTCGCGGGCCGCTTCTTCCTTGAGGATGTTGGCAACCGCCGGGTCGACATTGCCGGTCGAGGAATCTGCGGCAGGTTCGGGTTCTGATTTGGGCTCTTCGACAGGTTTCGCGACAATCTCTGGCGTTTCCGCCTTTGCCGCGGGTTCGTCCGCGGGCGGTTCCGGCTTTACCGGTTCAGATGCAGTTTCGGGGTATTTGGCCTGAAACCAAGTCTTTTCGCAGTTGGAACACTGCACATCGCGGCCTTCCTCGGGAATGACCTCGTCTGGCACTTCGTACTGAGCACCACAATTCGGACAAGTAAGACGCATGCTGCCTCCCGGTCGGGGGCCCGACCTGATAATAGTTTTTTCAGGGATGTTATTCCGTTAAGACCTGACCGCAAAGGGTGTTTTCGGTTTCACACGGCAAGTGTCACCAATTCGACCCGGTGCAGGCATTGAAACCACAACCGCGCTCGGGCAAGAAGGGCGGCAACAATAATTGGGGGCCCTTGTGATCGAGCTGGAAAACGTCAGCTACACCTATGGTGATGGTGAGTTGCTAAGCGACGTGTCGCTTCAGTTGCAGCCGGGGTCGTTCCATTTTCTGACCGGTCCGTCGGGTGCGGGCAAGACGACCTTGCTCAAGCTATGTTATGGCGCGTTGCTGGCCACATCAGGACGGATGACCGCATTTGAGCAGGACATTGCACGCCTGGACCGAGATCAGATGGCGCTGCTGCGTCGCCGGATCGGGGTCGTGCATCAGGATTGCCGATTTCTGGACCATATGACCTTGGCTGAAAACGTCGCTTTACCTTTGATGGTGTCCGGCAAAGGCGAGAATGCGCAGAAAGAAGACCTGCTGGAATTGCTGAACTGGGTCGGGCTGGGCACACGGCTCGATGCGCTTCCGCCGGAGCTTTCCGGGGGTGAGCGTCAGCGCGCAGCTTTGGCGCGGGCGGTTATCTTGTCGCCGGACGTTGTGCTGGCCGATGAGCCGACCGGCAATGTGGATTGGGAAATGTCCCAGCGATTGCTGCGCCTGCTGGTCGAGTTGAACAAGATGGGCAAGACCGTGCTGATCGCGACCCATGACCTGAGCCTGATCCGCGCGGCCAAAAGCCAGGTTCAGGCCCGTGTCCTTCGGATATCGCAGCGCCAGATTCAATTGGCGGGGGCGGATCTATGAACAAGGGCACCATCCGCAGCATGCTGGTGCGCGACAAACGCGCAGATCGGGTTGTTCCACCATCCGGCTACACGGCGCAGCTGACACTGTTCGTTTCTGGCGCGATGGCCTTTCTGGCCGTTTTCGCGCTTGCCTTGTCGCTGGCATCAGGCCGGCTGGCCGACCGTTGGGCATCGGAACTAGCAGGGGCTGCCACTTTGCGTATAAACGCGCCCGCCGAACAGCTTTCCGCCCAGACCGAGGCCGCGCTGACCGTGCTGGCCCAAACCCCAGGCGTTGCGTCGGCACGCGCCCTGACCGCAGAGGAACAGGTCGCGCTTTTGTCCCCGTGGTTCGGTCCTGATTTGCCGCTGGATACGCTGCCTATTCCGCAACTGATAGAAATCATCGAGGGCGAACCGGGTCTAGATACCGCTGGCTTGCGCTTGCGACTTGGCGCCGAAGTGCCCGGCGCCGTGCTGGACGACCATTCACGCTGGCGCGAGCCGCTGGTCGAGGCGGCAAACTCGCTGCGGCGATTGGGCTGGGTGTCTATCCTGCTGATTGGCGGCGCAACGGCGGCGATGATCACGCTGGCGGCCAATGCCTCACTGGCGGCCAATGCCCAAATCATCGAAGTCCTGCGCCTTGTCGGTGCCCGTGATCGTTTTATCGCCAGCGCATTTGTACGGCGGTTCACATATCGCGCTTTCTTCGGTGCCCTCGTTGGCGTGCTGTTCGGCATGACCGGTGTTCTGCTGTTGCCCGAAGCCTCAGTTGAAGGCGGGTTTCTGACCGGATTGGGTTTTCAGGGGGTTGGCTGGCTGTTGCCTGCGCTGATACCTCTGCTGGGGGCTGCGGTGGCGTTCTTGGCCACCTGGACAGCGGCCGTGCGCAAATTGAAGGAGCTTTCGTGATGGTTACAGCGATCCAATGGGTGCGCTCTTTGATCTTCATGATCGTGATTTATGCGTGGATGCTGATCCTTGGTATCGTTTTCGCGCCCTACGCGCTGTTTACCAAACGCGGGGCATTGCAAGCCTGTAAAACCTACGCGCGATCGACGATCTGGTTGGCCAGCTGGATGGTTGGCATCCGTTGTGAGGTTCGCGGAAACGTTCCCGTGGACGAGGTCGTGATCGGAGCCAAACACCAGTCCTTTCTCGACATCATCATGATTTTCAGCGCCATTCCGCACGGCAAGTTCATTATGAAAAGGGAACTGCTGTATACCCCGGTTATCGGTCTCTATGCCCGCCGCCTTGGGTGTATACCGGTTGATCGCGGCAGAAAGGGTGCTGCCGTCGCCAAGATGGTCAAAGACGTGGCTAAAGAGTTCTCTGAGCCCGGGCAGCTTGTGATTTACCCGCAGGGCACGCGCGTCGCACCGGGGGCGAAGAAACCCTACAAGGTCGGGACAGCGGTTCTGTATGAAGGACTGGGCTTTCCTTGTGTGCCGGTTGCGACGAATGCCGGTGTCTTCTGGCCGCGTACCGGGGTTATGCGCAAACCTGGTCTTGCAATCGTCGACTTTCTTGACCCGATCGAACCGGGTGTGGGGCGGGATCAATTTCTTGAACGTCTGGAAGACGTGATCGAAACACGATCCAATGCATTGATGCGAGAAGTGGGGTTTGAACCGGATGGAGCTCATTAAGAACATCGAAACGCTTGAGGCGCTCTACGGCACACCGGGCGCGCCTTCACTGCGCAAAGTGGCCAGACAGCTCACTCCGCTTTATCGCAAATGGATCATGGCGTCGCGCCTGTGCATCCTCAGCACCGTCGGGCCCGAGGGTGTCGATGGCAGCCCGCGAGGTGACGACGGCCCGGTTGTACTGGAACTTGATCCGCACACACTGGCGATGCCTGACTGGCGCGGAAATAACCGGCTGGACAGTCTGCGCAATATCGTGCGCGACCCGCGAGTGTCGTTGATGTTCATGGTGCCGGGGTCCAACAGTGTCGTACGATTGAATGGCACGGCGCATGTGACGGCTGATGAAAATTTGCGCGCGCAGTTCGAAAAGCAGGGCAAAAAACCAGCAACAGTAATCGTTATAGAAATCACTGAGATTTACACCCAATGCGCCCGCGCTTTGATGCGCGCCCGTACTTGGGTCAGTGGCGACGAGACCGCGCATGTGCCGACCGTCGGTGAAATCCTCGCCGAGGCGTCGGACGGCGAGGAAGGCGGCACGCAATATGATCAGGAGTGGGGTGTGCGCGCCGCGAAGACGATGTGGTAGGCGCGGGATCAGGCTGCCGCGGCACCGATCCGGGCTACCTTTGATATCCAACGATCCACGCTGCCGGGTTTGGGATAGCTGGCGCCCGAAAAGTAAGTGAACCGGGTCGGTTTGAAGCCGACAAATCCCAGAATCTGATCGCGGATCTGGCGGATCAGTGCTTGCCTGTAGATGAAACGCATGAACCAACCCGGCGTGTCAGATGTAAGGATGACCCGCGCCGTGCGCCCTGTCAGCATAGGTGCTGGAAAGCCGATCCTTGTAGTATTCCGCGTGTCGAAGGTGCGTCCGGGGATGAATGCCCTGTCAATCAAACCTTTCAGCTTGGCCGGTAAGCCGCCCCACCACATCGGCGCCGTCAGGACAAGGTGTTCGCTCCATTCAAAATCCTGCAGCACTTGTTCCAATGCGGGTTCTAACGGTTTGAAGTCCTCATAGTTTCCCTGACCGAAATCTTGGTCAAATTGCAGGTCGCTTAGGTGAATCATGCGAACGTCGTGCCCCTGTTGTTTGGCCGCGTCGGCATAGGTTTCTGCAAATGTTCGGGACAGGCTGGTTTCGCCTGGGTGTCCGTCGAGGATCAGGATTTTCTTAGGGTGCATCGCGAATCTCCAAAAATGACCGTGGTCGGTTTATTATTGGAAAAAATGACCACGGTCAATTACAAATTTGACCACGGTCAAAAAACATGCGAATAGAGCATATGCAAAAGACAGTTCAAAAGAGAACCCTCAAAACGCGCGCCCGATTAATCGAGGCCGCAGAGGACGTTACCGAAAGAAATGGCTATCAGGCTTTGCGAGTGGAAGACGTGGTTCAGGCAGCCGGGGTCGCAAAGGGAACCTTTTTTTCGCATTTCCGGGACAAAGACGCGCTAATGGAAATGCTGATTGGTGAGAGGCTGGTTGCCTGTTTCGATCAGGTCGAACAAGGTCCTGTCCCTCGCACGGCTCCCGAAATCGCCGATGCCCTGCAACCGATCCACGCCTTCATGACGTCCGAGCGTTATGTGTTCGATCTGATCATCCGGTACTCAGGCGCTACCGCAATCACCGAGATCGGGCCCATAGCGCGCTGCTTCGAACGCTATGTCCGACTGGTCGCTGGTTGGTTGGAAACCGCGAAAGTGCGCAAGGACATTTCCCCCGATTTGTTGGCCGAGGGGGTTCAGGCCTTTGCTATTCAGTCCATGTCGCTGAAGTTTTGCGCGCTGCATGAGGCAGAGAGCTTTTCAGATAGGTTAGAAATCTATCTGGACGCGTGGTTAACCCCGGCAGCCTGACGGCGGCCGGGGTTTCATATTAACTGTGAATCGGTCCGTCGCCACAGGCCAACGCAGCCTCACGCACGGCTTCCGAATAAGTTGGGTGGGCGTGGCAGGTCAGGGCCAGATCCTCGGCCGAGGCGCCGAACTCCATCGCCACACAGACTTCATGAATCAGATCGCCGGCACCGGGGCCGATGATGTGGCAGCCCAGAATGCGGTCGGTTTCCTTGTCGGCCAGGATTTTGACAAACCCATCGGTCATTAAGTTCGCCTTGGCGCGGCCGTTGCCCATGAACATAAACTTGCCGACCTTATAGGCGCGGCCCTGTTCTTTCAGGGTCTCTTCGGTTTCGCCAACATTGGCGACCTCGGGCCATGTGTAGATCACACCCGGGATGACGCCGTAGTTCACGTGCCCATGCTTGCCCGCAACCTGCTCGGCTGCGGCCATACCTTCATCTTCGGCTTTGTGCGCCAGCATGGGGCCTTCTGTTACGTCACCGATGGCGTAAATGCCCGGCACGTTTGTCTGCCAATCGGCCCCCACTTTGATCTGACCACGCGGTGTCATTTCAACACCCAACGCTTCCAGACCCAAACCATCCGAGTACGGTTTGCGTCCGGTGGCGACCAGTACTGTATCAGCCTCGATCACATGTTCGCTGTCATCCTTGCGCAGTTTGTAGGTCACCTTTGCCTTGGTCTTGGTGGCTTCGGTCTTTTGGACCGCCGCGCCCATGACAAATTTTAGGCCTTGTTTCTTGAGGATGCGCTGGAAGGTTTTCTGAACTTCGGGGTCCATGCCAGGGGTGATCGCGTCGAGGAATTCAACCACAGTCACCTCCGCGCCTAGACGCTGATAGACCGAGCCCAGTTCCAGCCCGATCACGCCCGCGCCGATCACCACCAACTTCTTTGGCACCTTGTTCAGCGACAGAGCGCCGGTCGAAGTCACCACAACCTTTTCGTCAACGTCGACACCGGGCAGTGAGGACGGTTCGGACCCAGATGCGATAATTATGTTCTTGGCGGTGTGAACCTCGTCGCCCACTTTGACCTGACCCGCGGCAGGGATCGAGCCCCAACCTTTCAACCAGTCGATCTTGTTTTTCTTGAACAGGAACTCGATACCCTTGGTATTGCCGTCGATCGTTTCCTGCTTGTAGCCCTGCATTTGTTTCCAATCGACCGAGGGGCTTTTGCCCTTCAGGCCCATCTTGGCAAAGTTATGCTCGGCCTCGTGAAGCTGATGGCTGGCATGCAGCAGCGCCTTCGAGGGGATACAGCCCACGTTCAGGCACGTGCCGCCCAGAGTTTCACGCCCTTCGACGCAGGCAGTCTTCAGACCCAGCTGAGCGCAACGGATGGCGCAAACATAGCCGCCGGGGCCTGATCCGATTACGATAACGTCATAATTTGCCATGTGTCAGGTCCTTATCGTTTACGGGGATGGCGGCAATTTTCTGCACGCCGGGGCGTTTCCCCATTACATTATCCATGCCAGCGACTGAATCAAAAGACAGCCGCCAGCAACATTACGGTGTTGGCCGCCAAGCCAACGATCCAGATCACGGTTCGCCAAGGCGTCCAACCCAATGCGTAGGCGGGGACGTAGAGGATGCGGACGATCAAATAGATCCAGCTACAGGCCGCAGTGAGCCCGTTCGACTGGCCCGAAACCGTCACGACAAGCGCCGCAATTGCGAACAGAACCAACCCTTCGGTGTGGTTGCTGAGGGCACGGTGCAGACGCCCCGAAACCCCCGGTTTGTCAAAAGGGATATCTCGCGGGCCAACCGCAAGACCAAGGTCAATCTTACCGTGCCCGGCAGCCAGGTAGACTACGAATTGTGCGACCCAAAGTAATGCGGCAAGGGTCAGGACGGTTAGTTCCGTGGTCATCCAGTGGTTCCCTTTGAGCAGTCGAAAGTCATCGCGTTACCCGTTCGTGCCGCGCCCCCAATGGGCAGGCGCAGCTTCATGCTTTCAGACAGGGTCCAGAACCTTGGTCTGGATATGTGCCACGCCACCACGTTCGTGGTGCATGGCCAGCTCTTCGGATTCGATGAAGCTCTGGGCCCGGTCGAGATCGGTGATCTCGAACAACGCGACCGCGTGGTCCTTGCGATCAGGGTCTTTCCAGATATGGAGGTCGCGGATGCCCGCGGCCTCTCTCATCGGTTTGTCTTCTTCAAACACCTTCAGCCAGACATCAAAGTCGGCCACGTCGGCTTGCCAGAGTACATGTGTCGCCATGATTACAGATCCATCAGCAGACGGCGCGGGTCTTCCAGCGCCTCTTTCACACGTACAAGGAACGTCACCGCGCCCTTGCCGTCAACAATCCGGTGGTCATAGGACAGTGCCAGATACATCATCGGGCGGATCTTGATCTCACCATTGATGACCATCGGACGGTCCTGGATCTTGTGCATGCCAAGGATACCCGACTGCGGTGGGTTCAGGATCGGCGAAGACATCAGCGAGCCATAGACACCACCATTCGAGATGGTGAAGGTGCCGCCCTGCATCTCTGCCATGGACAACTTGCCGTCGCGGGCGCGCTTGCCCTTTTCGGCGATAGCCTTTTCGATATCCGCGAAGGACATGCTGTCGGCGTCGCGGATGACAGGAACAACCAGACCTTGCGGCGTACCGGCGGCAACGCCCATGTGCACGAAATTCTTGTAGACGATGTCCGTGCCATCGATCTCGGCGTTGACTTCCGGAACCTCTTTCAGCGCGTGACAGCATGCCTTGGTGAAGAAGGACATAAAGCCCAGTTTCACGCCGTGCTTTTTCAGGAACAGGTCTTTGTATTCATTGCGCAGGCCCATCACCTCGGTCATGTCCACCTCGTTGAAGGTGGTCAGGATTGCCGCAGTGTTCTGCGCATCCTTCAAACGCTTGGCGATGGTTTGGCGCAGGCGGGTCATGCGCACACGCTCTTCGCGGGCGGCATCCTGTGCTGCGACCGGTGCCCGAGGCGCTTGCGCCGGTGCCGGTGCTGCCGCCGTAGGTGCCGGGGCCGCAGCCGTAGCCGCTGCGCGGGCAACATCCTCTTTCATGATCCGCCCATCACGACCGGTGCCTGTGACCTGATCCGCGGACAAACCGGCCTCTGCCATAGCTTTTTCGGCGGATGGCGCGTTGGCGATGTCCTTGCCGGTGCTTGCTGCTGCAGCCGGGGTTGCCGCCGCAGCTGCCGGAGCAGCGACGGACCCTGCCGCTGCGCCGGAAATCACCGCCAGTTTGGCCGACGCCTCAACTGTTGCGCCTTCGGGGGCAACGATTTCTGCCAGAACACCCGCAGCCGGGGCCGGAACCTCGACCGAGACCTTGTCGGTTTCCAGCTCACACAGCATCTCGTCCTGTGCGACGCTGTCGCCGACCTGTTTGAACCATGTCGAAACGGTCGCTTCAGTCACGGATTCACCCAAGGTCGGCACCATGACGTCAACACTGCCGCCAGACGCCGCCTGAGCAGCCGCAGCCGCCGGGGCCGGTACGGCTACCGGGGCAGGAGCTGCGCCTTCACCTGCAGCGATGGTGGCCAGCAGAGCGTCAACGCCAACGGTTTCACCTTCTGCGGCGACGATTTCGCCCATCACGCCAGCGGCAGGAGAAGGGACTTCGACGGTGACCTTGTCAGTCTCCAACTCACACAACATTTCATCAACCGCGACGGCGTCGCCGGGTTTCTTGAACCATGTCGCAACCGTGGCTTCGGTAACCGACTCGCCAAGCGTGGGAACTCGAACTTCAATGGACATCGATTATTTTCCTTCAATGCTCAGCGCTTCGTCGACCAGCGCTTCTTGTTGGGCTTTGTGTTGGCTGGCCAGACCCGTTGCGGGAGAAGCCGATGTGGAGCGGCCGACATAACGCGGCCGTGTGTGCTTGGCGCCGATGCGGGTCAGAACCCATTCGATATTCGGTTCGATAAAGGTCCATGCACCCTGGTTCTTGGGTTCTTCCTGACACCAGATCATTTCGGCACCCTTAAAGCGCTCCAACTCATTAATCAGCGAATGCGCCGGGAAGGGATAGAACTGCTCAATCCGCATCAGGTAGACATCATCGATGCCGCGCGCATCGCGTTCTTCCAGCAGATCGTAGTAGACCTTGCCGGAACACATCACCACGCGTTTGACCTTGTCGTCCTTGACCAATTTGGTTTCCGAGTTTCCGTGCTGTGCATCGTCCCACAACACGCGATGGAAGCTTGAACCAGTGGTGAACTCTTCTGCTGTGCTGACCGCCAGCTTGTGGCGCAGTAACGATTTGGGCGTCACCAGGATCAGCGGCTTGCGGAAGGTCCGGTGCAGCTGACGGCGCAGGATGTGAAAGTAATTCGCAGGGGTCGTGCAGTTGGCCACGATCCAGTTGTCCTGACCACACATCTGCAGGAACCGTTCCAGACGCGCTGACGAGTGTTCAGGCCCCTGACCTTCGAAGCCGTGTGGCAACAGGCAAACCAGACCGGACATGCGCAGCCATTTGCTTTCGCCCGAGCTGATGAACTGGTCGAACATAATTTGCGCGCCGTTGGCAAAATCGCCAAACTGCGCTTCCCACAGGGTCAGTGCATTTGGTTCCGCCAGTGAGAATCCATATTCAAAGCCCAGCACCGCATATTCGCTGAGCATCGAGTCGATTACATCGTATTTCGACTGGCCCTCACGAATGTTGTTCAGTGGGTAGTACCGTTCTTCAGTTTCCTGATGTATGAAACCCGAGTGACGCTGACTGAACGTCCCGCGCGTCGCATCTTGCCCTGACAGGCGCACCGGATAGCCTTCGGTCAGCAGAGAGCCAAAGGCCAGGGCCTCACCAGTCGCCCAGTCAAACCCTTTGCCGCTTTCGAACATCTGTTTCTTTTGATCCAAAAGACGTGAGACGGTACGGTGCACTGCGATATCTGCTGGTGTGTGGCTCAGCGCGTTGCCAATCTGCGCCAGCGTTTCCGGTTTAATTGCTGTGTCACCGCGGACATATTCATCTTTGTTCTTGTCCAGATGCGACCAGCGCCCGTCCAGCCAGTCAGCCTTGTTGGGCTTATAGTCTTTGCCCGCCTCGAACTCATCATTCAGATGCGCCTGGAAGGCGGCCTTCATATCCTCGATTTCGCCTTCGGGGATAAGGCCGTCTTTCACGAGACGCTCGGTGTACAGCGACAGCGTGGTCTTATGCGTCTTGATCTTCTTGTACATGATCGGGTTGGTGAACATGGGCTCATCGCCCTCGTTATGCCCGAACCGGCGATAGCAGAAGATGTCGATAACCACGTCCTTGTGGAACTTCTGCCGGAATTCGGTCGCAACCTTGGCGGCATGTGTTACAGCCTCGGGATCGTCGCCATTCACGTGGAAGATCGGTGCCTCAACCATCAGGGCGATATCGGTGGGGTAGGGGCTGGAGCGGCTGAAATGCGGCGCGGTGGTAAAGCCAATCTGGTTGTTCACCACGATATGCATCGTGCCGCCGGTCTTATGACCCTTAAGGCCGGACAGGCCAAAGCCTTCGGCGACAACACCTTGACCCGCAAAGGCCGCATCGCCGTGCAGCAGGATGCCCATAACCTTGGTCCGGTCTTCGTCACCCAACTGATCCTGTTTTGCGCGAACCTTGCCCAGAACAACCGGGTTCACAGCCTCAAGGTGGGAGGGGTTTGCAGTCAGCGACAGATGGACACTGTTGCCATTGAATTCACGGTCGCTGGACGCGCCGAGGTGGTATTTCACATCGCCTGAACCATCCACATCTTCGGGTTTGAAGCTGCCGCCCTGGAACTCGTTGAAGATGGCGCGATAGGGTTTGCGCATCACGTTGGCCAGAATGTTCAGGCGGCCCCGGTGCGGCATGCCGATGACGATATCACTGACACCCAGCGCACCGCCGCGCTTGATGATCTGCTCCATCGCGGGGATCAAGGCTTCGCCGCCGTCCAGGCCGAAACGTTTGGTGCCCATGTATTTAACGTGCAGGAACTTCTCGAAGCCTTCGGCCTCGACCATCTTGTTCAGGATCGCCTTGCGGCCTTCCTTGGTGAACTGAATTTCCTTGCCGTACCCCTCGATCCGTTCCTTCAGCCACGCGGCTTCTTCCGGATTTGAGATATGCATGTACTGCAGCGCGAATGTGCCGCAATAGGTCCGTTTCACGATCTCGACAATCTGGCGCATGCTGGCCATCTGCAAACCCAGCACGTTGTCGATAAAGATCGGGCGGTCCATGTCGGCTTCGGTGAAGCCATACGTCCTGGGGTCCAATTCCGGGTGGGTGCTGGCGGCGCGCATGCCCAACGGGTCCAGATTAGCAGCAAGATGGCCCCGGATACGATAAGCCCGGATCAGCATCAGCGCCCGCAGACTGTCCAGAACGGCGCGTTTGATTTGGTCTTCGCTGACCTGAACGCCCTTGGCCTCGGCCTTGTCCTTAATCTTGTCGCCTGCCGCCTTGGCGTCGATTTCGGCCCATTCGCCCGTCAACGCGCCAGTAAGGTCATCCGTCGGCATCGGAGGCCAGTCGGTCCGAGCCCAGGATGGCCCTTCGGCCTCGCGCTGGACGTCCGGCGTGGCGTCGCCCATCGCCCGGAAAAAATCGACCCAGGCCGCATCTACAGCGTTCGGGTCCTTGGCGTACTGGGCATAAAGCTGCTCCAGATATTCAGCATTATGCCCCTGCATAAAGCTAGAAGCATGAAAGGCAGAATTGGGCGTATGTTCGGTCATTGGGCTACCTCATGTGGGTTGGGACCGTATTGATTGGTGCCTGGTTGGCTGGGGCGGGTCAGCCACCACAGAACCAGGAGGGGCGACACAAACAAAACAAGCAGTGTCGGGATAACGACCAGCAACGTGGCGCGGGTGAATAGGATGTCCAGATTACCGCCATGCTGGAAATGGGATGCGAGGCCGATGCCAAAGATCAGCACGGCAAAGGCGCCGGCAATCAGCAGGATCGGAAGCAAGGCAAAAAGCCCACTGCGCCCGGTGTCATGCATCCGTCGCCACGCGACGGCCAGATGCGGAATGAACACGATCAAGCTGACGATGCTTTGCACCGGCTGGTTGGATGTCGCGGTGACTTGTTTGACTTCATCGGTCTGTGTCGTGGCGACCTGTGTGAAGAACTGCCAGTCGATGATCCCGGCGATGACGTTCCAGATCACGATGAACAGGAAAAAGAACCAGTACTCGGGCCGCGAGGCACGACCTGAGAAGGTGAAAAACTTGGAGAAACAAGTGCGTATGGCGTCGGAGAAGGTCATGGGGTCACTCCTAACTCGGGCGCTCCGAAACGATTGCTTTGCGGATCTGATGCTACAAGCATCATGCCAATAACGTTGGCGGCAATTAGCGCGCTTGAGATAAATCCAACAAGGAGCACAATTGCTACTAGCACCAAAGCGAATAACCCCAGAAAAAGGATTCCGAAACCGCTACCGGTTAGCAGCACCAACCCGAGCCAGTACATCATCTGATAACCGAGCCAGAGAGTAATCAGAGGCATGAAAGGATAGAATGCCTGACGACCCTCCTCCCCAGTGTCTTGTAACCGGCGGCTCATGGCCGATAGCAGAGGAACAGATGCTACCATTACTACAAACAGTTGCCAGATGCCCAAAATCTCGGCGTTCTGCCAGTTAAGTTGTGTAATCGCTAACATCGGAAAGACCAGCGCGACCGGCGCAAACCACCAGAATTCTGAGCGTGTGGCTCTGCCGGAATAAACCAAGGTTTTCCGCAGTCCGGTCGATATAGCCTGCACTGGTCCCATCAATATTGACCCAACCGGTGAGCATTGCCGGGCAGCGCCCGACCCGCCTCGTTTTGCCGAAGGCAAACCAATGTTTTGGTGGGCGGGCGCATTGCACCCACCCTCGGGCCGGGCGCTGCCCTCAGAACATATACCCGGCCCTCGGTCACTTACCCAATCGCTTCCAGCACAGCCTCACCCAACTGGGCGGGGCTTTCGGCTACGACAATACCGGCCGAGCGCATGGCTTCGATCTTGTCCTCGGCACCGCCTTTGCCGCCGGCGACGATCGCGCCTGCGTGGCCCATGCGGCGGCCCGGAGGAGCCGTGCGACCCGCGATAAAACCAGCGGTGGGTTTCGAGCGGCCCTTCTTGGCCTCATCCGCCAGGAACTGCGCGGCTTCTTCCTCGGCCGAGCCGCCGATCTCACCGATCATGATGATCGAGTGGGTTTCGTCATCCGCCAGGAACCATTCCAGCACGTCGATATGTTCAGTCCCTTTGATCGGGTCGCCGCCGATGCCCACACAGGTGGACTGGCCCAGGCCTACGTCTGTTGTCTGTTTCACAGCTTCATAAGTAAGCGTACCCGAGCGGGAAACGACACCCACGCTCCCGCGTTTGTGAATGTGGCCGGGCATGATGCCGATCTTGCAGGCGTCGGGCGTGATCACACCGGGGCAGTTCGGCCCGATCAGGCGTGACTTGCTGCCTTCCAGCGCGCGCTTCACCTTCATCATGTCCAGAACCGGGATGCCTTCGGTGATGCAGACGATCACTTCCATCTCGGCATCAATCGCTTCGAGGATCGAGTCTGCTGCAAAGGGCGGCGGTACATAGATCACGCTGGCATTGGCTTCGGTCACATGCTTGGCCTCGTGGACCGAGTTGAATACGGGCAGGTCAAGATGGGTCATCCCGCCTTTGCCGGGGGTCACGCCGCCGACCATCTTGGTGCCATAGGCGATGGCCTGTTCAGAGTGGAATGTGCCCTGCGAGCCGGTAAAGCCCTGACAGATCACTTTGGTATTTTCGTCGATGAGGACTGCCATTTGGCATTCTCCTGTTTTAAGCGGGCCTGAGCCTGCCTGAATTCGTCGGAAAGGTGGGCAAATCCCACCCCACTGAATTGGGATTAGCCTTTGACGGCCTTCACGATCTTCTCGGCACCGTCTTTCAGGTTGTCCGCCGCGATCACGTCCAGGCCAGAGGTGTTGATGATCTCTTTGCCCTTCTCGACATTGGTGCCTTCCAGACGCACGACCAGCGGAACCTGCAGGCCGACCTCTTTCACTGCGGCGACGACGCCCTCGGCGATGACGTCACAGCGCATGATGCCACCGAAGATGTTGACCAGGATGCCTTTGACCTGCGGGTCAGAGGTGATGATCTTGAATGCCTCGGTCACTTTCTCTTTGGTGGCACCGCCACCCACGTCGAGGAAGTTTGCAGGCTCAGCCCCATACAGCTTGATGATGTCCATGGTCGCCATCGCCAGGCCGGCACCGTTGACCATGCAGCCGATCTCACCATCCAACGCGATGTAGTTCAGGTCGTATTTAGAGGCTTCCAATTCCTTGGGGTCTTCCTCGGTCGTGTCGCGCAGCTCAGCGATGTCGGGGTGGCGGTAGACCGCGTTACCGTCAAAGCCGACCTTGGCGTCCAGCACCTTGAGGTCGCCCTTGTCGGACACGATCAGCGGGTTGATCTCCAGCATCTCCATGTCCTTCTCGACGAAGGCGGCATACAGCTGGCTCATCAGTTTGACGCACTGCTTGACTTGCGCACCTTCCAGGCCCAGCGAGAAGGCGATGCGACGGCCATGATAGGGCTGATAGCCTGTTGCCGGATCGACCGAGAAGGACAGGATTTTCTCGGGCGTTGCCGCGGCAACCTCTTCGATGTCCATGCCACCTTCGGTCGAACACACGAATGAGATGCGGCTGGTCTGGCGATCCACCAGCAGGGCAAGGTACAGTTCACGCTCGATGCCGGAACCGGCTTCGATGTAGATGCGGTTGACTTGCTTGCCCGCGGGGCCGGTTTGATGCGTGACCAGAGTACGGCCCAGCATCTTCTTGGCTTCCTCGGATGCTTCTTCCACCGACTTGGTCAGACGAACACCGCCTTTTTCACCGGCGTCAGCCTCTTTGAAGGAGCCCTTTCCGCGGCCACCCGCGTGGATCTGTGCTTTGACAACCCAGAGCGGGCCATCCAGTTCACCGGCTGCGGTTTTGGCTTCCTCAGCGCGCAGAACCGCGCGACCTTCGGAGACCGGAGCGCCATAGCTGCGAAGAAGCGCTTTGGCCTGATATTCGTGAATGTTCATCGAAACTGTCCTGTCTGACTGCGTTACACCGTTATAGGGGTGTCTAGGGGGCAAGTTTAAAGGGTTTTTTGACAGGGAAGCAGTTTTTCACGAAGATTTTCATTATTTGTGATCACGGTTTTTTTGGGTGTGATCACAAAATGCAATGAAGGTCACCCGTTTGATTCGTCGTCGTTGACGGCCTTTAGAATAAAGAGAGAATTCAGCTAGCGCTAAACCTAGCCGGTCCGCCGAGATGGCGGATTCAAACGATTACATGGCAGCTGTGCCGGGGAAATGTCGATTCAATGGCGCCGCAATCGTCCAAAGAAAAACCCGGCTCACCAATGGTAAACCGGGTTCTGAATTACAGCTGAAGAGGGATCAGGCCAGCGAGCTGTCGATGTCCTTGCAAGCTTCGATCAGACCTTTGACGGCATTGACCGAATTGTCGAACCCGGCTTGTTCGTCTTCGTTCAGCTTGATGTCGACGATCCGTTCGACGCCACCGGCGCCGATCACGGTCGGAACGCCGACATAGAGACCGTCAACTCCCAGCTCGCCGCTGCAGTATGCGGCGCAAGGCAGTACGCGCTTTTGGTCTTTCAGATAGGCTTCGGCCATTTCGATCGCCGAAGTGGCAGGCGCGTAGTAAGCCGAGCCAGTTTTCAGCAGGCCAACGATTTCGGCACCGCCATCACGGGTACGCTGAACGATGGCGTCCAACTTATCCTGCGTGGTCCAGCCCATCTCGACCAGATCGGGCAGGGGGATACCGGCAACGGTCGAATAACGCACCGACGGCACCATTGTGTCGCCGTGGCCGCCCAGAACAAACGCGGTGACGTCGCGCATCGAGACGTTGAACTCTTCCGACAGGAAGTGCGCGAAACGGGCCGAGTCCAGAACGCCAGCCATGCCGCAGACTTTGTTGTGCGGCAGGCCCGAGAACTCACGCAGAGCCCAGACCATCGCGTCCAGCGGGTTGGTGATGCAGATCACGAACGCGTCGGGCGCGTGGGCTGCAATGCCTTCGCCAACCGACTTCATGACTTTCAGGTTAATGCCCAACAAGTCATCGCGGCTCATGCCGGGTTTGCGGGCGACGCCAGCGGTGACGATGCAGACGTCTGCGCCTGCGATATCGGCATAATCGCTGGTGCCGGACATGGCTGCGTCGAACCCTTCCGAAGGGCCGGATTCAGCGATGTCGAGCGCTTTGCCTTGCGGCAGCCCGTCTGCGATGTCGAACAGGACTACGTCACCCAGTTCTTTGACAGCTGCGAGGTGCGCAAGCGTGCCGCCGATGTTCCCAGCGCCGATAAGCGCAATCTTGGGTCTGGCCATTTGGAAAATCTCCGGTCGGAATTGAAATCGCGGCTGTGCTAGTCGCTAAATGGCTTTCGCGCAAGTGTTCAGCGGCGCGGCATGCAACCGCATACCGTTTGCACTGCCTGTGCTGATTGCGCTAAACGGCCAAGGATACAGGCCGAAACCGGGGCGCTGCATGTTCGAATTGAACCTGATGTTTTTTGTTGTAGCGATCCCGGCTGTGATCTTTGCGGGTATTTCGAAGGGTGGCTTTGGCTCGGGCGTGGCCTTTGCGTCCTCATCGATTCTGGCGTTGATATTGGAGCCGGGGCAGGCACTGGCGCTGATGCTGCCGATTTTGATGGTGATCGATGTTGCAACTCTTGGGCCCTATTGGAAACGCTGGAGCTGGCCGGATTCGCGCCTGTTGATCCTTGGGGCCGTGCCTGGCGTGGCGTTGGGCGCATGGCTTTATCGCGCCACCGATGATGATCTGCTGCGCCTACTGATCGGGGGGATTTCCATTGGTTTTGTCGTTTGGCACGTCAGTCAATCCAAAGGCTGGGTGCGCGGCTTCACAAACAGACTGCCTGCCCCCGCCGGACTGTTCGCTGGACTGGTTGCCGGCTTCACCAGCTTTGTCAGCCATGCGGGCGGCCCGCCAGCCGCCGTTTACCTGCTGTCGCAACGCCTGTCGAAGACCGAGTTTCAGGCCAGCACTGTATTGGCCTTCTGGGTCATCAACATCACGAAATTTGTGCCTTACGCCTATCTTGGCCTTTTCACTTGGCACACCGCGTGGGCCGATCTGCTTTTGACACCATTTGCGATTCTTGGTGCCTGGCTGGGCGTCCGGGCGCATTTCATGCTGTCCGAGCGCCTGTTCTTTGGCATCGCCTATGTGCTGCTGGCGCTCACGGGCAGTAAACTGATCTGGGACGCTTTGACCTGATCAGACGTTGGGCGGCAGGGCATCGGCGATCATTTCATAAGCCTGACCCGAGGCAACAAGGCAGGTCATTCCATCCGGCAATGTCACGGTGATCGTCCAGCTGCCGCTTTGGTCCGACGCATAGAGCTCCATCACCGCGCCTTGACGCGCGATGCCGATCCCCTGGCGCGTTTCGCCGTAAGTTTCGGTCAGCCGTTTTATCACCTCGTCACGTGGTGCGCAGTTGCGGGCGTGGGCCTGTTGCGCAGCCAGAACCATGATTCCGAGGCCCATCGTCATCTTCAGCAGTGTCTTGTGCATCTTTGACCCTTTTCGATTTCTTTTGCCGGTCAGGGTGCCGCCGTTGGACCGAAATCCGGTTAAAGGAACGCACGTTGCGTCGCAAATGCTGCGATGCGGCGATTTTGCGCTTGAACTTTCCGACAAAAAATGCCCAATTCCGCGCAACTTTATTTCTTCGGGAGAAGCCAATGGACTCGCGCCAGCGCCCCTATCGTTCTGTTCTTTATATCCCCGGTTCGAAAGACCGGGCGTTGGACAAGGCACGCACTTTGCCTGTGGACGCGATCATTTTTGATCTTGAGGACGCGGTTTCTGCTGATGAGAAGGGCAATGCACGCGAAACGCTTAAGGCGGCTCTGGCCGCGGGCGGTTATGGGGAACGGGTCAAGATCGTGCGCATCAACGGTCTGGATACCGAATGGGGCCGTGCTGACGCTGAGGCCGTGCGCGAGATGGATGCCGATGTGGTCCTGCTGCCCAAGGTGAATTCAGCTGCGGACGTGGACGCATTGGCCGCGATTACCGGTGACCTGCCAATCTGGGCGATGATGGAAACCCCGCGCGGGATGCTCAATGCGGCCGAGATTGCCGCCCATCCGCTGATGGCGGGGTTTGTCATGGGGACAAATGATTTGGCGAAGGAGTTGCAAACCCGCTTCCGTCCAGATCGCCTGCCCCTGATGACTTCGCTGGGCCTGTGCCTGCTAGCCGCCAAGGCCGAGGGGCTGATCGTTGTCGATGGTGTCTACAACGCATTCAAGGACGCCGAAGGTCTGGCCGCCGAATGTGCGCAAGGCCGCGACATGGGTTTTGACGGTAAAACCCTGATCCATCCCGCACAGGTCGATGTCACCAATGCAGCCTATGCCCCGTCGGAGACCGAGATCGATCTGGCCCGTCGCCAGATTGCCGCTTTCGAAGAGGTTGAGGCGCAAGGACAGGGCGTTGCCGTGGTCGACGGCAAGATCGTTGAAAATCTGCACGTTGTAACTGCCCGCGAAATTCTGGCAAAAGCGGAGGCAATTACAGCTTTGCAAGCGGGGTAAGCCAGCATGGGCTTTGTTCTTCTCATTCTCGGTGTGGCACTTTGGTGGGCCGCGCATCTGTTCAAACGTGTGATGCCAGAGCGTCGCGCTGCGATGGGCGACGCCGGCAAGGGCGCGGTCGCGCTGGCCTTGGTGGCATCGATCCTGCTGATGATCTTCGGCTATCGCATGACCGACTTCATCCATGTCTGGGCCCCGCCGAGTTTTATGATCCATATCAATAACCTGCTGGTGTTGATTGCGATCTACATGATGAGCCCCGCCGGAACCAAGGGCCGCGTACTGAACAAGCTGCGCCATCCGATGCTGGGCGGGTTTAAACTGTGGGCTTTTGCGCATTTGCTGGTCAATGGCGATCTGGCCTCGATCATCCTGTTCGGCGGGTTGTTGGCTTGGGCCGTTGTCGAAGTGATCGTGATCAACAAGTCGCAGCCTGACTGGACCCCCGGTGAACCCGGAACCTATGGGAAGGACGCGATGTTCTTTGTGGCCTCGATCGTGCTGCTGGGTGTCATCGGCTACGTTCACGGGCTGGTCGGCCCGTCGCCGTTCCCCTCGTAAGGATCTGACATCATGGCAAAACTCTACCGTTTGTTGACCGAAGAAGACACCTCGGCCTTCTGCCACAAAGTAACAGACGCATTGGCAAAAGGGTGGGAGCTCTATGGCGACCCGTCCTATGCCTATGACGAAAACAGCCGCATGATGCGCTGCGCGCAAGCCGTGACTAAAGAGGTCGAGGCCAACTATTCACCTGACATGAAACTGGGACAGCAATAATGGCAAAAACCAATTCGGGCCGCTTTTTCGAGGATTACTCCATTGGTCAGGTGTTGCACCATGCCGTGCCGCGCACGGTGACCAATGGCGAGCGGGCGCTGTACCACGCGCTCTATCCGGCGCGGCATGCGCTGTATTCCTCGGACGAGTTCGCCCGGAATTGTGGTCTGCCGCAAAGCCCGATTGATGATCTTGCTGCATTCCACGTCGTGTTTGGCAAGACTGTCCCTGATGTGTCGCTGAATGCGGTCGCCAATCTGGGGTATGCTGAAGGGCGCTGGCTTAAGCCGGTCTATCCCGACGATACCTTGCGTTCGGAATCCGAGGTGATCGGCCTCAAACAGAACTCGAACGGCAAGACCGGTGTTGTCTGGGTGCGCACGCGCGGTCTGAACCAGCGCGATGAGGTTGTCATCGAATACGTGCGTTGGGTCATGGTGCGGAAATCGGATATGGATGCGCCCGCGCCCGAGACTGTGGTGCCTGAACTGAAGAAGTCGCTGGATGCGAAGGATCTGATCGCGCCCGAGGGCCTTGATTTCTCTCAGTACGATTTCGCTCAGGCTGGTGAGGCGCATCGCTGGGGCGACTATGAGATTGGCGAGAAAATCGATCACGTCGATGGCGTCACGGTCGAAGAGGCCGAACATATGCTGGCGACCCGCCTGTGGCAGAACACCGCCAAGGTGCATTTCGATCTGACCTTCCGCCCCGAAGGGCGGCTGATCTATGGCGGTCACGTGATTTCCATGGCGCGGACCCTGTCGTTCAACGGGCTGGCTAATGCACAGATGATCGTTGGCCTGAACGGTGGCGCGCACGCTAACCCCTGTTTTGCGGGCGACACGATCAAGGCCTGGTCCGAAGTTCTGGACAAGGCGGAAACTGCCATTCCGGGCGTCGGCGCCGTGCGCCTACGGTTGGTCGCAACCAAGGGCGGCGCGCCGTTTGAGTTGAAAAACGAAGACGGTCGTTATCTGCCCAATGTCCTGCTTGATCTGGATTACTGGGCTTTGATGCCGATCTGATACTCGTGGTGACATTCATTTGATCGCAGCCAGCGCCAATCGTGTTAGGCTGTGGTCATGACCTTGCTTCGCACAATAGCTGCCTGCGTCTGTCTGACGCCACCTGCATATGCTTGCGATTTGGCATTGGCACTCGCTGTAGACGTCTCGGGGTCGGTCGATTCGACTGAGTATCGAATACAAATGGATGGCCTAGCAGCCGGTTTGCGTGACCCGATCGTGTCCGAGGCATTGGTGCGCGGGAAAGCCCGCGTGATGCTGGTGCAGTGGACAGGGTCCTCTCGTCAGATGGTCACTGTTCCGTGGACACATATCGACAGTTTCGAGGCAATTGATCAGTTTGCTGTAAAAGTGGCCAACGATCCAAGGGTCTGGCGCAACTTTTCCACCGCAATTGGCGAGGCGCTGGAATCGACCATGTCTTATTTCGATACGGTGTCAGATTGCAAACGCCACCTGATCGATATCTCTGGCGATGGGGTGTCGAACGAGGGGGTTGAACCATCGGACGTCCACAGAATTCTGCGGACACGCGGTGTGACGGTGAACGCGATTGCAATCGAAGAAAGCGAACCGGATCTGACCGCATATTTCTTTGAAAATGTGATCGTGGGCGAGGGGGCGTTTGTCGTCTCAGCCTCAGGGTTTGCTGATTATCCCGAGCGGATTCGTAAGAAACTGCTGCGCGAGGTGACCCAGCAAACCGCTGATTTGAAATAGCCGCACAACAGAATCGAATCTGAAGGCGCTAACATCGTGATGGATGGAAAACATTTTGTGATCACGAGTTTATTTTGTGTGATCACATAATGCAAATATCCGTCATTTTGCGTCAATTGTGAACTTTTTTGCATCTGCAGCACGTGACAGAACCGCAAAAAACAGTAAAACCTTCGGAAGCCAACCGTAAAGGAGCCAACATGGCCGATGTAAATCGGGGCAACCGCCCTCTTTCACCTCACCTCACGATCTACCGCCCCCAACTGACTTCGATGACATCGATCCTTGTGCGCATCACGGGTATTGCGTCACTTGCGATCGCATTCTTTGTCGTCTGGTGGTTTCTGGCGGCGGCAACGTCCGAAACGGCATTCAACTTCATCGATGGGCTGATGAGAAGCTGGCTGGGTGATCTGGTGATGTTCGCTGCGACCTGGGCGATCTTCTATCACATGCTGGGTCGTCTGCGTCACGTGATCTGGGATCTGGGGTATTGCGTAGATGTCGGTATCTCCGAAAAGATGGGGATCGGCATGCTGGTGTTGGCCACCATCCTCGCCTTCATCACGGCAATTGCGGTTTAAGGAGATTGGCCATGAATTACCTCACTGACCGCAAACGCGCGCAGGGTGCCGGTGCCGGAGGCGAAGGTACGCATCATCACTGGCAGATGATGGTAAGCTCGGCGGCACTTGTCTTTCTTGTACCGCTGTTTGTCTTCGTCTTCGCAAACGGATTGGGCAGGTCATACGAAGAAGTCCTGGTTTATTATGGCCGTCCCTTCCCGGCGATTGTGACCGGGCTGACAATGGTTGTCGTCATCATCCATCTGGTCCACGAAACTCAGGTCGCAATTGAAGACTATGTCCATGGTGTCGCAGAAAAGCTGAGCCTCATGGCCGTCGCGGCGTTTGGCTACACATTGATAGCTGCCGGGCTGTTTGCCCTGATCAAGCTGGCTCTGTGAAACGCGCGGTAAGGAAATAATCAAATGACAGCTGCATACGAATACGAAACACACGAATATGACGTGGTTGTTGTCGGCGCTGGCGGCGCTGGTCTGCGCGCCACGCTGGGCATGGCAGAACAAGGTCTGCGCACGGCATGTGTCACGAAGGTGTTTCCGACACGCTCGCACACGGTTGCCGCGCAGGGCGGAATCGCCGCATCTCTGTCCAACATGGGCCCGGACCACTGGCAGTGGCACATGTACGACACCGTCAAAGGCTCGGACTGGCTGGGTGACACCGACGCGATGGAATACCTTGCGCGTGAAGCCCCCAAGGCTGTGTACGAACTGGAACACTATGGCGTGCCGTTCAGCCGGACTGAGGAAGGCAAGATCTACCAGCGTCCCTTCGGCGGTCACACCACCGAGTTTGGTGAAGGCCCGGCCGTGCAGCGGACCTGTGCGGCTGCTGACCGGACCGGTCACGCAATCCTGCACACGCTGTATGGTCAGTCGCTGAAGAACAACGCTGAATTTTATATCGAATACTTCGCCATCGACCTAATCATGTCCGAAGACGGGCAGTGTCAGGGCGTTGTCTGCTGGAAGCTGGACGACGGAACGATGCATGTCTTCAACGCCAAGATGGTAGTGCTGGCAACCGGCGGTTACGGCCGCGCCTACTTCAGCGCAACATCGGCCCATACCTGCACCGGCGATGGTGGCGGCATGGTGGCCCGCGCGGGTCTGGCCCTGCAGGATATGGAGTTCGTTCAGTTCCACCCGACCGGCATCTACGGCTCTGGCTGCCTGATCACCGAAGGCGCGCGTGGTGAGGGCGGTTACCTAACCAACTCCGAAGGCGAACGGTTCATGGAGCGTTATGCGCCCCAGTACAAGGACCTCGCGCCGCGTGACTACGTCTCGCGGTCGATGACAATGGAGATCCGCGAAGGCCGTGGCCATGGTGATGGTGGCGACCACATTCACCTGAACCTCAGCCACCTGCCGGCCGAGGCGCTGGCCGAACGTCTGCCGGGGATTTCCGAGTCTGCACGTGTCTTTGCGGGCGTAGACGTCACCAAGGAACCGATACCGGTTCTGCCGACCGTGCACTACAACATGGGCGGCATTCCAACCAACTATTGGGGTGAGGTTCTGAACCCGACCGCTGACAACCCGACGGGCGTTGTCCCCGGATTGATGGCTGTGGGTGAAGCAGGCTGTGCCTCGGTTCATGGGGCGAACCGTTTGGGCTCGAACTCACTGATCGACCTCGTAGTGTTTGGCCGCGCTGCTGCAATCAAAGCGGGCAAGGTTGTGGATGCCGAGGCACCGAACCCGGTGCTGAATCGGGCGTCCGTCGATAAGGCGTTCGATCGCTTTGACGCGGTACGCAATGCCAGCGGTGCAATCGCGACCGCCGATCTGCGTCTTGAGATGCAGAAGACCATGCAGGAAGACGCAGCGGTCTTCCGGACAGCAAAAACCATGGCCGAGGGCGTCGACAAGATGACGGCGATCGCCGCCAAGATGGACGACCTGAAAGTCAGCGACCGCTCGCTGGTCTGGAACAGCGATCTGATGGAGACGCTGGAGCTGACCAACCTAATGCCAAGCGCGTTGGCCACGATTGTCGGCGCCGAGGCGCGTAAGGAATCCCGCGGCGCGCACGCGCATGAGGATTTCACCGAGCGTGATGATGAGAACTGGCGCGTTCATACTGTGTCGCGTGTTGATGGCAACCAGGTTGATCTCAGCTATCGCCCGGTCATTGCCGATCCGCTGACAACCGAAGACGAAGGCGGCATCAGCCTGAAGAAAATCGCGCCCAAAGCGCGGACGTTCTGATGTCGTAAAACCTAAAGACGCGACAGAGACCGAGGGGCGACGCGGTGATTACTATCGTTGAGAGAAAAGGACCATACGCACCCAAAGACCGTGGAACCCGTTTCTGCGGCCCCGCTAGTGTCGATGTGCGAGCATGAGTAATTTTTCCTCAAACGAATACTGGACCAATCGTTACGCGCAGGGCAGAAACTCTGGCGCTGGGTCTTATGGCCGGTTGGCGGTTTACAAGGCCAATTTCATCAACACCCTAGTCGAAGTTGAAGACGTACAATCGGTTGTCGAATTGGGCAGTGGCGATGGCAATCAGGCAAGCCTTTTTGATATCCCTCAATTCACAGGTCTGGATATCTCGGAAGAATGCGTGCGCAAGTGTAATGCCCAATTCAGCGAGCGTTCAGGCTGGACGTTTCTTCCGGCAGATGCGGAGGTCGAGCCGCACGACGCTGCATTGTCCCTGGACGTCATTTATCATCTGGTCGAAGACGAAGTTTTTGAGGCCTATATGAATCGGCTGTTTTCTTTGGCAAAACGGTTTGTGGTGATTTATTCGTCCGATTTCGTCTTTGACCCAAACAACGCTCATGTGCGCCATCGTGAGTATTCGAACTGGGTCGCAGACCGGTTCTCAAATTGGAAGATGTATTGCGGTGAGACAAACCCGTTCAATCGGGACGGCCACGGCAATTCCCGCAGATACAGTTTCGCTTCGTTTAAAGTTTTCGAAAGGTTGAGTGATGGCGGTTAGAGCACATATGGCCTCCTACCCTTTACGGGAAAAAATGTTACCCCTTGCCGTGCAGTCGATCATCGATCAGGTGGACGCGCTGTACCTGTGCCTGAACGAATGGGGTGAAGTTCCGACGGAGTTTAGAGACAACCCCAAGATAAACGCCTTTGTACCGGAAGAGGATCAGAAGGATGTCGGTAAGTTCTTCACGACACCCGACCCCGACGACATCGTTTTCTTCGTCGATGATGATCTGATCTATAGCGAAATTTTCGTAAAGCACATGGTTCAGCGGCTCGAGGAAAAGGGGCCGGAGAAAGTGGTTTTTGGAACACACGCGTCGACCTACACTGACAAGGCTCCGACCAGCCATCGGCAACGAGATGTGGTCAAGGGCGGCCAACCATTGCGCCGGATGCAGCGCGTTGATCAACTTGCAACATGTGGCATGGTCGCGATGGGTAAGAACGTCGCTCCGTATGAATTCATGAAAGACAGCCAGAAATTCGTGGATGTCCGCTATGCGCGTTGGCTGTACGAAAATGGAATCGAAAGCTGGGCAATTGACCGGCAGGAATGGGGATTTGTCCGGCGTGTGCCCACCGAAGGTGAGCACGAAACAATCTTCAAGACTTTTACCAGAAGGACGCCCCAAGCAGTTTTGGATGAAATCGCGGTTTTTGCCGCGCGAACGACGGGTATTGTGTAACAGGTGATCGCATCTAGGTCAGTTCAATCAACGCGCGTTTTAGGTCGCCGGATATTCGGTGCGGGCTGCGTTCAACCGCAAAGTCGAGACAGGCCTGACGTTTTTCGGCCAGTTCCTCATCGGACATGCTGAGCACACGCATCATCATGCGGATCAGGCCTCTTGGGTTCCGCGCGGGATAGAGCAGATCATGACAGGCCTCCGGTGTAGTATGCTTGTGCGCATCAATGTCGGGGCCGATAATCGGCAAGCCATAGGTCTGCGCCAGCATTGCCGTTCCCGAGGTAAAAGTGGTCGTCGACGGCAGCATGTATGCATGCGCATTTGAGAACACTTGGGCTATTTCGGAATCAGGAATTCGATCTGGAATAACCGTAGTATTTCGGTTTGATCGCATGCGGCGCATCAGGCGGCGGCCGGACGGATACACCCGCCCGACGACTGATACCTGAAAGTCGTGACCACGATTGGTCATTTTTTTTGCGGCATCTTCCAACCGTTCCAATTCACGGCTGCCCCGCATTGTTCCAAAGCTTAAGAAATGGGTGCGCTCGCGTAGGGGAAGGGGGCGTTTCAACGTTTGCTCTGACGGTTCGTAAACACCAAGATAGCTCGGATGCGGAATGAGGCGCAGTTTATCTGGGTCAGTGCCATATTCATCAATCATATGTTGCCGGGCATGGGGCGTGTGAACGTGAATCAGGTCGACAATTTCCGCTAATTCCCGGCGGTTATTGCGGAAGTAATCTGTCTTGACTCCTTCGGAATGCGCGAACTGATTGTGAATGGTCCAGATCACGCGCCCGCCATTGGCCTGGTATTGTCTCATGCCGTCACAGGTAGACCGAAAATCAGAAGCCTGCGCTTCCGTTTCCGGCTTGGGGAACAACCGGTCGTCCCAATGAATATGAATGATGCTTTGATCGGGTTGAAAATCAGCCTTTGCAAACGCGGACAAAGGAGCGCTTCTGGAAGCAATCAAGCAGAACTCTGGCTTACAGGCCGAATACAGCATGTTCTGGTAGGGGTTCTTATTGCCGTAAGGTATGTTGACGACATTAATCGACATGCGCTGTCCTGAACTCAACTCGTTTCTTCAGCGGCACGATCCTTGTGCGCCGCGGGAATTTTGTGGTGAACTTGCCCAATTTTCTTGGGTGTTTTCAAGGTTAAAAGGTTGGCTTTCCGGCCCGCCGAGTATATCTATACGCAGGATTTTAGCGAGGTCGGAAATGGTACAACTCACCCTGCCAAAGAACTCTCGGATTACTACAGGTAAAACTTGGCCAAAGCCTGAAGGCGCGGCCAATGTTCGTAAATTCCAGATCTATCGCTGGAACCCGGATGACGGTCAAAATCCACGTGTAGACACCTATTTTGTCGATATGGACAACTGCGGCCCGATGGTTCTGGACGCGCTGATCAAGATCAAGAATGAAATCGACCCGACGCTGACCTTCCGCCGGTCCTGCCGCGAAGGTATCTGCGGTTCCTGCGCGATGAATATCGACGGGATCAACACGCTGGCCTGTATTTACGGCATGGATGAAATCAAGGGTGACGTTAAGATTTATCCGCTGCCGCATATGCCGGTCGTCAAGGACCTGATCCCTGACCTAACGCATTTCTACGCGCAGCATGCAAGCATCATGCCGTGGCTGGAAACCAAGACCAACCGTCCTGCGAAAGAGTGGAAGCAATCCATCGAAGACCGCAAAAAACTTGATGGGTTGTATGAATGCGTGATGTGCGCCAGCTGCTCGACCTCGTGCCCCAGCTATTGGTGGAACGGGGATCGCTACCTTGGGCCCGCTGCGCTTTTGCATGCGTATCGCTGGATCATCGACAGCCGTGACGAAGCCACTGGTGAACGTTTGGATGAGTTGGAAGACCCGTTCAAACTGTATCGCTGCCACACGATCATGAATTGCGCCAAGACCTGTCCGAAGGGTCTGAACCCGGCCAAGGCGATTGCCGAAATCAAAAAGATGATGGTTGACCGCGCAGTTTGAACACAGCCGAAAGAAATTATGACACCCGGGATGGTAACTTTCCGGGTTTTTTCGTGTTCTGCGAGTATTGAAAATTCGGAGAACATCAATGACTCAAACACTTACTAAGGTTTTGTCTGTCGCCGCGATCACGGCTCTTTCGGCCTGTGGTGGATCGAGCAGCAATCGGGCGGATATTGTATTCAAGCAAGTGGAATGCGCCGGGCAGGCGGGGATTAGTGGTTCGTTTACGACGCAATACGAACTGCAGGGTGGCAAGCAGGCTGAAGTATTTGTTCCAGGTGATGGCGTAAGCGAGGCTCAGGCCGCCAAAGCGAATGCCTGCATGGCGGCGTAACCGGCATCAAGCCCAGGGTTGGCAGATGCAAATGCCAGCCTTAGTTGCGTTCAGGGCATACCGAAACTGCAAAAAAATGCGGTGAATCTGTCGGCGCGTCTGTCTATTTTTCAATCAGGGAGGAGTGCTGAATTAGAACAGGATCTCTCCGATGGAAGAAAAACAGAACACAAAATCAGAGGCTCTAAAAACGTTGGAACAAGCGTGGTCCTATTACACTACGGAACCTGTGAATCCCGTAAATGACCGCATCCCAGATTTGTTCGAATACGCTAACGCCGCCTGAACCGACAACTGTGGGCTTGCCACCAGTGGGAAAAATGGGCCATGCATTGGCATGCCCATTTTGCTTCTTATTCTGGCAGGCGGAGTATTTGCCTATTTCCTGTGGCGATCGCGCACCTCATCCTTGAGCCGGGACTGCCGCTGGCGGCAGCACCGCAAAGAAGGCGTTTGGGTGTGTGCATTTTGTGGCGCTCAGCAGCAGGGAGGCGACGCTCCAACTCAATGCCTGAAGGGGCAATAGCGGCATAAGCAGGGCGGTTTCCCACCCTGCATGTTTGCATTTACGCCGCCGGAAATGCCGCCTGTAGTGCGATTTCAACCATATCGCCAAAACTGCTTTCGCGATCAGCTGAGGGCAAAGCTTCGCCGGTCAGCAAGTGGTCGGAAACGGTTAGAACAGCCAATGCCCGGCATTTGTGGCGCGCGGCCAGAATGTACAGCTCAGCAGCTTCCATCTCGACCCCGAGAATACCGTGCCGCACCATCTGTTCGTTCAGATCTGGGCGTTCGTCATAGAAAACGTCCGACGAGTAGATGCCACCAACATGGGTTGGCGTGCCTTTGGCCGCTGCCGCCTGAGCCGCCGCCTGAAGCAGCCCCCAATCAGCGCAGGGTGCAAAGTTCAGCTCTTTCATGATGCCGCGTGACGGTGAGCTAAGCGTGGTCGAGGTCATCGCAAGGATCACATCACGGACATTCACGCTGTCCTGCATTCCCCCGCAGGAGCCGATGCGGATCAGCGTTTTGGCCCCGTAGTCCCGGATCAATTCGTTGACGTAAATCGACAAGGACGGCATGCCCATACCGCTGCCCTGAATGGTGACAGGGTTGCCTTTCCAGCTTCCGGTAAAGCCCAGCATACCGCGAACGTCATTGACTTGCTTCACATCGTCCAAAAACGTTGCGGCCGCCCATTTTGCGCGATAAGGATCGCCAGGAAGAAGAACCGTTTCTGCGATGTCGCCTTTTTGGGCTCCAATATGAATGGTCATTTTGGGATCAGTTCCAATTAGATATTAGATTTCCAGATCCGAGATATCCGCCCCGGATTTCAATGCGTCATGAAGCCATTGCGGTTTTCGGCCGCGACCCGACCATGTTTGTTTTGGATCTGCAGGATTTCTGTATTTTGCTTTTGCAATTTTTCCGGAAGTCGGGTTGTCTTTTGCCAATTCTGACAATGAAAATCCAAATTCTGCAGCGGCTTTTTCAGCGGCTTTTAACGCCTCTTTCCGTTCGCGCTTTTCCGCGTCGATTAGTGCTTTTTCGACCTTTTCGCGCAATTCGAGTAGTTCTTTACGCGACATTTTTTCCAGATTTGTCCCCGACATTCACCCTCTCCCAGGAGTTAGTCATTACCGCTGTCCCCGATGGCACACCGTAATTCCAAAGAAATAAATTATCTATCCCCTTTTGTTCAGGGGATAGAAGAGGAATTGGCGAAATTGGCAGATATTACTCAGCAGCGAGGGTTTGCGGATCTACCAGGGTGACGATATCGCCCATGATTGCATTCAGCTCAAAATTCTTGGGCGTATAGATCTTTGCGACGCCCATCGCAGTGAGCTTTGCGGCATCGTCATCGGGGATGATGCCACCAACAATCACCGGAATATGATCCAGCCCGGCCTCGCGCAGTCGGTTCATGACGTCCTGCACAAGCGGAATGTGGCTGCCGGAAAGAATTGACAGACCGATGACATGTGCGTCGTCATCCACTGCGGCAGTTACGATTTCCTCTGGCGTCAGGCGGATACCTTCGTAACTGATTTCCATACCGCAATCACGTGCGCGGAATGCGATCTGTTCCGCACCGTTCGAATGACCGTCCAGGCCGGGTTTTCCGACCAGGAATTTCAGGCGACGGCCAAGCTTGTCGCTGACCGCATCCACTGCGGCCCGCAGATCTTCCAAGCCCTCTGTTTTGTTCGAGACCGAGCCCGAAACGCCCGTGGGCCCACGATAGGTACCGTAGACTTTGCGCATTTCTTCGGCCCACTCACCGGTGGTTACACCAGCCTTGGCAGCTGCGATTGAGGGCTCCATGACGTTGGTGCCGTTTTGCGCCGCTTCGCGTAGCGCGGCCAGAGCCGCCGCGACAGCTGTGTCATCGCGATCTTGCCGCCATTCATTCAGGCGCGCGATTTGTTCTTGTTCGACTGCGGGATCAACGACCATGATGCCGCCATCTTTGGTCTGCAGGGGCGAGGGTTCGCCTTCGATCCACTTGTTCACACCGACAACGACAGTTTCGTTCCGTTCAATGCGGTTCAGGCGTTCAGCGTTTGAATCAACAAGCCGTGACTTCATGTATTCGATCGACGCAACCGCACCGCCCATCGAATCCAGATTGGCCAGTTCGGCGCGTGCGCCCTGTTTCAATTCTTCAACCTTCGCGTCCACGGCGGGGTTGCCATCGAACAGGTCACCATATTCCAGAAGGTCGGTCTCATAGGCCAGAATCTGTTGCATCCGCATGGACCACTGCTGATCCCACGGGCGGGGCAGGCCCAGTGCCTCGTTCCATGCAGGCAGCTGAACTGCGCGGGCGCGGGCTTTTTTCGAAAGAGTCACGGCCAGCATCTCGATCAGGATGCGGTAGACGTTGTTTTCAGGCTGCTGCTCGGTCAAACCGAGCGAGTTGACCTGAACGCCATACCGGAATCGGCGGAATTTCGGGTTCTCTACGCCGTAGCGGTCGCGCAGGATTTCGTCCCAAAGATCGACGAAAGCGCGCATTTTGCACATTTCAGTGACAAAGCGGATACCTGCGTTAACAAAGAACGAAATCCGTCCGCAAAGTGCCGGGAAATCCTCGGCGGGAACACGAGGGCGCAGTTCGTCCAGAACGGCGATGGCGGTGGCCAGCGCATAAGACAGCTCTTGCTCCGGTGTCGCGCCGGCTTCTTGCAGGTGATAGGAACACACGTTCATCGGGTTCCATTTCGGCACGTTGGTATAACAGTACTCGGCCACGTCTGCGATCATCTTAAGCGAGGGTTTGGGCGGGCAGACATAGGTGCCGCGGCTCAGGTATTCCTTGATCAGGTCGTTTTGTACCGTGCCCTGCAGTTTGGAGATATCTGCGCCTTGTTCCTCGGCCACAGCGATGTAAAGCGCAAGCAGCCAAGGCGCTGTCGCGTTGATCGTCATCGAAGTGTTCATCTGTTCCAACGGAATCTGGTCGAACAGAACTCGCATATCGCCCAGGTGGCCGACAGGTACGCCAACCTTGCCCACTTCGCCGCGCGCGAGCGTATGATCGCTGTCATATCCGGTCTGCGTGGGCAGATCGAAGGCCACCGACAGGCCCGTCTGGCCTTTTGCCAAGTTCCCGCGATACAACGCATTCGACGCTTTGGCGGTGGAATGACCGGCATAGGTTCGGATGAGCCAGGGGCGATCTTTCTGCGTCTGCGTCATAGCTGGACCTCGCGTCTCGGTTGGGCAAGAAAATTACGTTCTTGGCCTCTAAAGCGCAATTTTCGGGACATGTCAATTCGCTGCGTCGCGGCATACTAGGTTCTTCAGATTGTAGGACGCAGCGTTTGGTGGCAGGGTGCACGCATGACTCAGACCGTGGAACTTCCGCTTTGGCTTTTTTTGCTGATCCTGGTGTTTGCCGTGGTCACTTTGGCATCACATTTTCTGTTCCCGTCGGTGCGGTGGTTTTTCAGGCGTCGCCTTGAACGAGCGGTGAAACGATTGAACACGCGCCTGAAGCGGCCGATCCAGCCGTTCAAGTTGGCACACCGTCACGATATGATTCAGCGCCTGATCTATGACCCGCAGGTTGGTCAGGCCGTTCAGGATCACGCACGCGAAACGGGTGTCCCCGATGCTGTGGCGTTCGAGCAAGCGCAGCGATACGCGCGTGAGATCGTTCCCTCGTTTTCAGCCGTTGCCTATTTCAGCATTGCGATCCGTCTGGCTCGTTTGCTGAGCAATGCGTTTTATCATGTGCAGCTTAGCTATCAGGACGAAGACGCTGTCGAAAACATCGACCCCGACGCCACGGTGGTTTTCGTCATGAATCATCGCAGCAATATGGACTATGTGCTCGTTACCTACCTCGCAGCGCAACATTCGGCCCTTTCTTATGCGGTGGGTGAATGGGCCCGTGTCTGGCCCCTTAGCCGTCTGATCCGTGCGATGGGGGCTTATTTTATCCGGCGAAAGTCCGGCAATGATCTCTATCGTCAGGTGCTGTCCTGTTATGTGCGCCACGCGACCGCGGCAGGAGTGACGCAGGCCATGTTCCCCGAAGGTGGGTTAAGTCTGACTGGTGCCCTGGGTCGTCCAAAGCTGGGTTTGCTCAAATACATTATTGACGGGACCTCGGAAGAGGGCCGCGATGTTGTATTCGTCCCCGTGGCGCTGAACTATGATCGTGTGCTCGAAGATACTGTTCTGACGCGTGCCGCATTAGGCAATGAACGACGGTTTCGCGCGCGGATCGGTGTAATCACCAGATGGATCCTCAAACAACTCTGGCGGCGCGTGATCGGGCGCTACAAACGATTTGGCCTAGCCTCGGTCCGATATGGTCAGCCCGTTTCCTTGCGGGCGTTTCGGGCAGATCATCAGCGCGATCTGATGACCGATTTGGCGCGTGACCTGATGACGCGACTCCGCGCTGCCATCCCGCTGGTCCCGGTACCCGCCGCGTGTTGGCTAATGCAAAAGCATAAAGAGATGTCGGAGGCCGATGCCGTTCAGGTGATTGTCGAGCTCATGCGTCGCAATGGAATGACGGATCAAGAGAACCAGACATCGGTTGAGGCCGCGATTGATCAGTTGGTCGAACGGCGAATTCTCAGGCGCAGTGACGGAAAAATATGCCTGTCCGGTCAAAGGGTTGATCTTCTGGAGTATTATGCAGCCTCGGTTCCGATGGGACCAGACGAGGGAAATGCTGCAGATGCGAAAGAAATTTCTGCATCCGCTGGGTCATAAAGTTACAAAATGGCACCGATTTCGGTTGCATTATTTCCTAAAGGCCAATATTCCATCGGTTAATGCACGCGATTCTGCATCGCGGCAAAGGTTTAGAACTGAAGGAGGCCAACATGGCTCTGGACACCGACAGCGGCATCGCGTCGTACGAGGCACCGGAAAAAGACCTCTATGAGATGGGTGAAATCCCTCCGATGGGTTTTGTGCCCAAGAAAATGTATGCATGGGCGATCCGCAAGGAGCGCCACGGCGACCCGGACACCGCGATGATTCAGGAAGTCGTAGACGTCCCCGTGCTGGACAGTCACGAAGTGCTGGTTCTGGTCATGGCTGCAGGCGTCAACTACAACGGCGTCTGGGCCTCGCTGGGCAAGCCGATCTCGCCTTTTGACGGCCATAAGGCACCTTATCACATTGCTGGTTCGGATGCGTCTGGCATCGTTTGGGCAGTTGGTTCAAAAGTCACCCGCTGGAAAGTCGGTGATGAAGTTGTCATCCACTGCAATCAGGATGACGGCGACGACGAGCATTGTAATGGTGGCGACCCGATGTATTCGGATAGCCAGCGGATTTGGGGCTATGAAACTCCGGACGGTTCGTTCGCGCAGTTCACAAATGTTCAGGCTCAACAGTTGATGCCGCGTCCCAAGCACCTGACTTGGGAAGAAAGCGCCTGCTATACGCTGACACTGGCAACCGCCTACCGGATGCTGTTCGGTCACGAGCCGCATGACTTGAAGCCGGGTCAGAACGTTCTGGTTTGGGGTGCGTCGGGTGGCCTGGGGTCTTATGCGATCCAGCTGATCAATACCGCAGGTGCAAACGCCATCGGTGTGATCTCGGACGAAAGCAAGCGCGACTTTGTGATGGGTCTGGGTGCCAAGGGCGTTCTAAACCGCAAGGACTTCAACTGCTGGGGTCAGCTGCCGACGGTCAACACACCCGAATATGCCGAGTGGTTCAAAGAGGCCCGCAAGTTCGGCAAAGCCATTTGGGACATCACCGGTAAAGGCAACAACGTCGACATGGTGTTCGAGCACCCCGGCGAAAGCACCTTCCCGGTTTCGACCTTCGTCGTTAAAAAAGGCGGTATGGTTGTAATCTGTGCCGGTACAACCGGCTATAACCTGACCTTTGACGTGCGCTACATGTGGATGCACCAGAAGCGTCTGCAGGGTTCGCACTTTGCTCACCTGAAACAGGCGGCCGCAGCAAACCAGCTGATGGTCGAGCGTCGATTGGATCCCTGCATGTCCGAAGTGTTCACCTGGAATGATCTGCCCGAGGCGCACATGAAGATGCTGCGGAACGAGCATAAGCCGGGCAACATGTCGGTGCTGGTTCAGGCTCCACAGACCGGGATGCGCACCTTGGAAGAGGTTCTGGCCGCACGCGACTAAGTTCGTCTCAGACAAAATCCAAAACACCCGCGAATCGGTTTTCCGGCTCGCGGGTGTTTCTCTTTTGGGCGGTGGTATCAGCCTTTTCAAAGGCTTAATCGAAAATGCCCCGCTGTTTTTGGGGAGTAGAAATCAGTGAATAGGCTAAAAAAACTTCCTCATGCTATGGTTGTGTTAACCCTTCGTTAACCGTTTCGGAGAGACGCTGATGGCGCAAAATGAGTGGATACTGGACGTACTGTCGGACCTCAGCGCCTTTGCTGTTGAAAACGGTTTGACCGCGCTTGCCGAGCAGTTGGATGACACCAAGCTGATCGCCGCAGCCGAAATCTCGTCCAGAAAGAATGAGGTTCGAGCACCAGCGGATGGCAACAAAACTCGATATGAGCCAGGTTCTGGAGGACTTGGAAAACACCAGCTCGCTTGACGAACTAAGCGAAGTCGCCATTCGCCTGCGGGACAGGCTGCAGATTGAAAACCTGATTTACCATTGGGTCGACGGGGCCGGTGATCAATACGGCTATACCACCTATCCCGACGTCTGGGCCGAACGGTACCGCGAGCGTAACTATCATAGAATCGATCCGGTCATACTGGGCAGTTTCCAACGGTTTCATCCGGTGGACTGGAAGACGCTGGATTGGTCGGGCAAGGTTGCCAAGACATTTTTGAAGGATGCATTAGAGCACGGCGTTGGCAATCAAGGTTATTCCATTCCGATCCGTGGGCCGAATGGTCAATTCGCCTTGTTTACTGTCAACCACACCTGTGATGATGAAACCTGGCAGAGATTCATCGAAACGCATGGGCGTGAGTTGATCCTGATCGCGCATTACTTCAACCGGAAGGCGCTGGAGTTTGAAAGTGACCGTCAGCCCGAATCTTCACGCGGATTGTCGCCGCGTGAAGTGGACGCCATGACCTTGCTCGCCCTGGGTTATAGCAGGGCACAGGTCGCTCATTCCTTGTCGATCTCGGAACACACGCTGAGGGTCTATATCGAAAGCGCACGCGCCAAGTTGGGTGCGCAAAACACAACTCATGCTATCGCAACGGCCTTGAGCCGAGGGTTAATAGTGGTTTAAGGCGCGCGCGCACTAAAAACCGGAAATTAACCACGACTTTGTACCCCCTTCGTTCTTGCACAGGACGACAAGGGGAAAAGAGCCATGTTGCGTTATGTCTATGCTGACGAATTGCACAAATATCCAAAACTGGCCGAGGGGATGTTTCGGGACCGCGCCGATCAATTCAAAACCCGGTTGGGCTGGGATGTTCATGTCAACGAAAAGGGGGAAGAGCGGGATCAGTACGATGATCTGAACCCGATCTATGTTATTTGGGAAGAACCGGATGGCAGCCATGGTGGGTCCATGCGTGTTTTGCCGACGACCGGTTCGGTCATGGTGAACGAGGTGTTCGGACACCTGACGGGCGGCAAACCAATCAACAGCCCCTTGATCTGGGAAGTGACGCGCTTTTGCCTGTCGCGCACGGCAAGCCCGCACACGGCCGGGGCCATCATGCTTAGCGGTGGCGAGATGATGGAGGGGTTTGGTCTAACCCACATTGCGGGTGTTTTTGATGCGCGTATGATTCGCATCTATCGCCTGATCGGATCATCCCCGATCGTGCTGGGCACGGAAGGTAAGGGACGTGAACAAATCTCGGTCGGGATGTGGCCGTATTCGGCGGACGACTGCAACCGCGTGGCCAAGCGCGCAGGCATCCCGCGTGAATTGTCGCGGCTGTGGTTCAGGACGGCTTTCGGCGTTGGCAGGCAACACCCGTTTGCATTGTCAGCGTGACAGGATGAAAACCGAATTCCACATCTGGTGATAGCTGGCGCGGGCTTGTAGGGTCGCGCCATGTCTTTGCCCTCTGTGACTTACTCTGACGACCAGGCCGCCGCGTATGACAGCATCTCTGAGATGCTGAAGTCGGCAGGTGTTGACCTTGACGATGACGCGCTGCTGAAGCTTCCGGGATCGGGTAAGTCCGGTGTGATGGCCGTGATTGGCAAGGCGGGGTCCGGAAAAACCCTGCTGCTGGCTGAGCTTTACAAAGCCATTGCGGACACCGGCGTTCAGATCGTGTCCGGCGATTTCGAGAGCCGCAAAGCCCGTGAAAAACGCAGTCTGGCGATCTTGGCCCCGACGAACAAAGCGGCCAGCGTATTGCGTCTGCGCGGGGTGCCAGCCACCACGATCCACCGCATCCTTTATACACCCGTCTACGACCCTGAATATGAGCGCATTGCCGAATGGTTGGCTGGCAATGACGAACGTCCCGAAATCGAGGGCCTGACCGACGAGGCGCTGGATCGCGCCGCGGCGTTTTACCAGAACAACAAGTCCATCCCGGGCGCTCTGGCCGCGGCAGGGTTACGGGGCTCCGATTTTATCACCGGCTGGAAGCGCCGGGACGAGCCGTTGGACATTGGGTTTGTGGACGAAGCCTCGATGCTGGATGACCGGCAGTTCGAAGACCTGCAGGAAATCTTCCCAACACTTCTGCTGTTTGGTGACCCGGCACAATTGGCGCCGGTCAATCAGTCGGGCAGCATGGTGTTCGAGGCATTGCCGGAACCGCGCAAACAAATCCTTCACCGAGTTCATCGGCAGGATGCGGATAACCCGATATTGGACCTTGCCCATGCGCTGTCGGACCCTCAGATGGGGTTCGAAGATTTTGAACGCATGGTCGAGCAGACCGCCCGTCAGGACGACCGTGTGGTTTGGGGGCAGCGGGTCGAGGTCGATCTGATGGCCCGCAGTCCCGTTCTGGTCTGGCGCAATGCAACCCGCATTCGGTTGATTCAGGCTTTTCGAAATGTTCACGGCGCGCCGGATACCGAATTGTTGGAAGGCGAACCGCTTATCTGCGACGGTATCGAACTGCCCCTTAAACATCGCAAGAAACGGCTGGATCTTGAGGCGCGTGGTCTGATCAAGGGCGCTCAGGTCATCTATCTGGGCCCTGGCCGCAAACCGGGCTTTTCCAGGTTGCACGTGATGGGTGCCGAAGACCCTCAGGTCAGCGCCGCATCCATCGTCAAGATTGAAAAACCGGACGAGGAAGAGCCGTTCATTCCCTTTGCCGCGCGCATGGGCGCCACCTTTTTGCACGGTGCAGCAGTCACCATTCACAAGGCGCAAGGGTCGCAGTGGGACACTGTTCAGGTTTTCGCTCCGGATATCTATGCCGCTGCCCGTATGGGCCGCACTGAGGCTGGACAGCCGTTGTGGAAACGTCTGGCCTATGTGGCCATCACACGCGCGCAGGAAAGGCTGATCTGGGTCGTGCGCAACCGGCTTGCCAAGCCGACCTATCCGCTGCGTGTGGACGACCTGCGCGCTGTCCCGGCGGCCTCGCTGACATTGGAGGCAGAAGAGACATGACTTCCATTATTGTGACCGGCGCAAGTTCTGGCATAGGGCGCGCCACTGCTGAATTGTTTCTGGCCCAAGGATGGACGGTTGGTCTATTGGCGCGCAGTGCTGACAGGCTGAACCAAATGGCTGCAGAGCACGCAAACGCAATTCCATTGGTCGCGGATGTCACCGATGCACAAGCGGTCGAGGCCGCCTTTGGAGAGTTTCAGGGCAAAGCGGGCCATTTGGATGTTCTGTTTAACAACGCCGGAATTTTCGCGCCGGGGGGAACGATTGACGAGATTGCGTTGGACGATTGGTACCAAAGCGTCGCCGTCAACCTGAACGGCATGTTCCTGTGCGCTCGCGAGGCGTTTCGGATCATGCGTCACCAATCGCCGCAAGGCGGGCGCATCATCAATAACGGCTCAATTGCCGCCCATGTGCCGCGCCCCAACTCGGTGCATTACTCGGCGACAAAACACGCCATAACGGGCCTGACCCGCAGTCTGTCTTTGGACGGGAGGGGCTTCAATATCGCTTGCGGGCAGATCGATATCGGCAATGCGCGAACACAGATGGTGCAGGGTCTGGTCGATGCGGCCATTGCAGACGGGCAGCAGCCCGACCCAACAATGGCCGTCGAAGATGCAGCACAGTCCGTCCTGCACATGGCGAACCTGCCGCTTGAAGCAAACGTTCAGTTCATGACGGTGATGGCCACGACGATGCCCTACATCGGACGTGGGTAACGCTCAGTTACTCGCGCAATAGGCGGAACGCGGTTGACGCACCCCAACCCGCCGCAATCGCGATCACCAATGACATCAAGCCGTACCAGACCGGTTGCTGGCGGGACATGTTGTACAAGAACCGCTCCAAACCCACTTTGCGCACGTCGATGGTGGTCTCAAATTGCGAAACGACCGAACCGCCACGGGTTAAGAAGATGCGTGCCACATAATCGCCTTCGGTCAGATCCGCGGGCATTTCGATCGAGGTACGGAACAGGGTTTGTTCATCAACGGCCACGGTGTCTTCGCGAATGGAATACAGACTTTCGTGCTCGCGAATACGAATAACAGCGTCCGCGAATTCCTGCGCGCCGCGGATGTTCATCGCAGCACCAACAGACCGGATGGCACGTTCGATTGAAACGCTGTACCGCAGGTCTTCGGTATCCGACAGGATCTCATTCAAGGGCGCGCTGGTCGCAACCGCATAAAAACTGGGGGCTTCGTCTACGAGGACACTGTCAGTATTAACCCAGATTCCAAGCTTGCGCTCTTTACGCCGAACGGTGACAGGACTGGATGGACCGGACACTGCGACAATCACTTCCAGCGGTGGTCCTGACGGAATGGGAGCTTCGCGTTTGACCGCGCCAAAGACCAGGATCTCAGAGCCGTCGAAATTGGCGGTGATGGCCACGCGATCCTGGCTGAGGCCCAGAACGACCTCCTCATCAACAGCCAGGGCGGGGCTGGCACAAAGAGCCAGCGCAACAAGCAAGCGTTTCAGCATGATCAGTGCCCTCCGCCGGTGCCAAGCGAATAGAGCTCGGATGGTTCAAGCAGCAGATCCAGCGCCAGTTTTCCGCAAACCACAAGAACAAGGGCTGCGAGCAACACGCGCAACTGCTCGGCAGGCATGCGGGCGCCGATCACCGTGCCGATCTGTGCGCCGATGACGCCGCCAACCAGAAGCAATACGGCGAGAACGACATCAACTGTAAAGTTGGTGGTGGCATGCAGCATGGTCGTAAAGGCGGTGACAAAGATGATCTGGAACAGGGATGTTCCGACAACAACCTTGGTGGGCATTCCCAACAGATAGATCATCGCAGGCACCATGATGAACCCGCCGCCAACGCCCATAATGGCCGACAGAACGCCAACGAACAGGCCAACCAGCGCGGGCGGAATGACCGAGATATATAGGCCCGAAGTCCGGAACCGCATTTTGAACGGCATCGCATGCACCCAGCCGCGTTGGCGACGCTTGGGGGGTGCGGACACGCCTTTCTTGGATTTACGGAGCGCATTCAGGCTTTCGATGAACATCAATCCGCCCACGACGCCAAGGAACACGACGTAGCACAACGTCACAAGCAGATCGACCTGCCCGAGGCTTTTGAGGTAGTTGAAAATCACCACCCCAAGCGCGGCACCCGTTAAGCCGCCCATCAATAGGACGGTCCCCATTCTCAGGTCGACGGTTTTTCGTCGGAAATGCGCCAGAACCCCAGAGAAGGAAGAGGCAACAATCTGATTGGCTTCAGTTGCAACCGCAACGGCCGGCGGAATGCCGATAAAGAACAGCAGGGGCGTCATCAGGAAGCCGCCGCCGACACCGAACATGCCCGAAAGAATGCCGACCATCCCCCCAAGCCCCAATAGAAGGAAGGCGTTTACAGAAACTTCGGCGATAGGAAGGTAAATTTGCATATCGAGCTACTGGATGAGGGTGGGCAGGTCACAGAGGGTGACCGCGGTCGCCTCAAGGCAAAGTGGTATAGGTTTAATGCAGCGCGCGGCGGCAATGCCCCGTGACCACATGGCGAATGTCGGTTCGCTGGGCGTCATGCCAGCTGCCTGATAAGGCTGGTGATCTGATTTTCCCCAGTGTTGAGGTTTGCAAGCGTTCCCAAATTCACGATCCGGACCGCTTCCGAGTCGCGGGGTATGTTTGGAGACACTTGCATACCCCTTTAGAACGGTTGCGGCATGCAAAATCAACTCTGCATGCCGCTCTGCAGCGAACAGGACTGAACTGAGTCCGAAACTGGACTTATCAGCGCTCTTTCACGTAAGGCTCACCACCGGCGCGGGGCGGGACAGCCTTGCCGACAAAGCCAGCCAGAATGACCACGGTGAGGACGTAGGGCAGGGCATCCATTGCCTGCACAGGGATAACCACGCCGCCCAGATCGATGTTCTGGAAACGCAGTGCGATGGCTTGCAGCAATCCGAACAAAAGGCATGCTCCCATGGCATGCCAAGGCCGCCATTTTGCAAAGATCAGGGCTGCCAGTGCGATGAACCCACGGCCCGCGGTCATGTCCTTGACGAACCCGGCCTGCAACGCAGTAGCCAGATACGCCCCGGCGATGCCACACAGCACGCCACAGATGGCAACAGCGGCGTAGCGTAAGCCAACGACCGAGACACCGGCAGTGTCCACGGCAGCGGGGTTTTCACCCACAGCGCGGAGGCGCAGGCCGAACCGTGTGCGATACAGAATCCACCATGTTGCCGGAACCATCAGGAACGCGACATAGACCAGGATTGAATGACCCGAGAGCAGCTCGGAGTAGATCGGCCCGATGATCGGCACCCCGCTCAGCGACTCGGCAAAGGGAAAATTGATAGGTGTGAAACGGCCGCCGCCAAACAACGATGGCGTGCGCCCGCCCTGTTCGAACCAGCTTTGCGCGACAAGGACCGTCATACCTGCCGCAAGAAAGTTGATTGCGACCCCGGATATCAACTGGTTGCCCCGGAAGGTGATCGAGGCCAAACCGTGAAGTCCGGAAAGAACAAGAGAAGAGGCGATCCCCGCCAGCAGGCCCAACCAGACCGACCCGGTCACAGCCGCGACGGCTGCCGAGAAGAAGGCGGCCATCAGCATCTTGCCTTCCAGACCGATGTCGAAAATGCCTGCACGTTCGGAATAGAGCCCAGCCAGACAAGCCAGCAATAGCGGTGTGGCCAGACGGATGGTCGAATCCAGGACCTGGATGAAGGTAATGAAGAACTCCATCACTGCGCTCCCTTCCGCAGGCTCAGGAACAGCTTTTCAAGCGGCATCCGGACCATGTTGTCCAATGCTCCGGTGAACAGGATCACCAGGGCCTGAATGACAACGATCAGTTCGCGCGGGATCGACGTCCAGAAAGCCAATTCTGCACCGCCCTGATAGAGAAACCCGAACAGGATCGCCGCTAGGAATACACCAAACGGGTGCGACCGGCCCATCAGGGCCACAGCGATGCCGATGAAACCTGCGCCTTCAGTTGCGTTCAAAACCAGGCGTTCGGCCTCGCCCATCACGTTGTTGATGGCCATCAGCCCCGCCAACGCGCCCGAAATCAGCATCGCAATGATCGTGATCCGCACCGGCGAAATGCCTGCATAGACAGCGCCGGTTTCGGTCTTGCCGTAGGACCGGATTTCATAGCCCAACCTTGTCCGCCAGATCAGTGCCCAGACGACAAAACAGGCCAATACCGCGATGAAGAAGGTGATATTAACAGGGGTCCCTTTGAACACCACGTTTTCGGCGGTTGAGAACATCGACTGAAAAGTGGGTAGGTGAACGGCCTCGGGGAAACGCGCAGACGAGGGGTCTTGCGCGCCCGGTGGTCGCATAAGATTGACCAACACGTAGTTCAAGAATGCCGCCGCAATAAAGTTGAACATGATCGTAGTGATCACGATGTGGCTGCCGCGCTTGGCCTGTAGATAGGCCGGAATGGCGGCCCATGCGGCGCCAAACAGCATCGAACCTGCGCAGGCCGCCAACAGCGCGATGCTCCAATGCGGCCATGGGATGTAAAGGCATACCATGGCAACGCCAAGCCCGCCTAGCATGGCCTGGCCTTCGCCCCCGATGTTGAACAGTCTGGCGTGGAAGGCGACAGCCACAGCCAACCCGGTGAACATAAAGTTGGTGGCATAATACAGCGTATACCCCCAACCGTAGGTCGACCCGAGCGCACCGGTCACCATCAGTTTCACCGCTTCGATCGGGTTTTCACCGATGGCCAGAATGACCAAGGCGGACAAGATTGCGGCCAATATCAGACTGATCAGCGGGATCAGCACCACATCGGCCCATTTGGGCATCTTTTCCATGTTACGCGGCCTCTCCCGCAACACCGGCCATCAACAGGCCAAGTTCTTTTTCATCTGTTTCATGGGGCAGTCTTTCGCCCATGACATGTCCGTCAAACATCACAGCGATGCGATCCGATAGCGAGAAGATTTCTTCCAACTCGACCGAGACGAGCAGGATTGCTTTACCTTGATCACGCAGCGCGACGATCTGCTTGTGAATGAACTCGATCGCGCCGATGTCGACGCCGCGGGTTGGTTGCCCCACCAATAGAAGATCCGGGTTCCGTTCAATTTCGCGCGCGACAACAATCTTTTGTTGGTTCCCGCCCGAGAAGCTCTTGGCTGTAAGCCACGCATCAGGTGGCCGGACGTCGAATTTCTCGATCTTGCGCTCGGTATCGGCGCGCAGGGCGGCGTTGTTCATGAAAATCCCGCTCTGATAGGCAGGATCACGGTGATAGCCAAAGGCCACGTTTTCCCAAGCGTGGAAGTCCATCACAAGACCTTCGCGCTGACGGTCTTCCGGAACATGCGCAATATGCTGGGCGCGACGGGCCTGACCGTCCGATCCCGGACCGCTAAGCGCCAGCGGGGCACCGTTCAGTTTGATCGAACCCTGACCCGGACGCATGCCGCCCAGAACTTCCAGAAGCTCCGATTGGCCATTTCCGGCCACGCCAGCGATACCGACGATTTCACCGGCCCGAACGGTCAGGTCGATACCCTTGACCCGTTCGACCCCGGCCGAATCGAAAACGCTGAGCTTTTCAATTTCCAAAACGGGCTTGCCGGGTTGCGCAGGTACTTTGTCGACCTGCAGCAGCACCTTGCGGCCCACCATCAGCTCGGCCAGTTCCTCGGGGCTGGTGTCGGCTGTTTTCACCGTCGCCGTCATCTGACCGCGCCGCATGACCGAAACCGTATCGGTGTTTTCCATGATTTCGCGCAGCTTGTGCGTGATCACGATGATCGTCTTCCCTTCGGCCCGCAGGCGGTCAAGGATGCGGAAAAGCTGGTCAGCCTCGGACGGGGTCAGAACCCCGGTGGGTTCGTCCAGAATCAGAATTTCGGCCTTGCGATACAGGGCTTTCAGGATCTCGACCCTTTGCTGCATTCCGACGCCAATCTCGTCGATGCGCTTGTCGGGATCGACGAACAGCTCGTATTCCTCTTCCAGCGCTTTCAGTTCTTTGCGCGCTTTGGACAGGGACGGGGCCAGCAGCCCGCCGTCCTCGGCACCGAGAACGATGTTTTCCAGAACGGTGAAATTCTCAACCAGTTTGAAATGCTGGAACACCATCCCGATCCCGGCAGCAATGGCCGCCTGGCTGTCAGGGATGTCGGTCTTGTTGCCGTTAATCCAGATTTCACCTTTGTCGGCTTTGTAAAAGCCGTAGAGGATGCTCATCAGCGTGGATTTGCCCGCACCGTTTTCACCGATGATCCCATGGATCGTACCGGGGGCGACGCTGATGGAAATGTCTTTATTGGCCTGAACCGGCCCAAAGGCTTTGGATATCCCTTTGAGCTCAATGGCGGGGACGGTCATGTCTTGTCCTCAATTGCCGAAAGGGCCGCGGTGTCATACGCGGCAGAGTCGAGGGCAAGGCGGAGGTTGTACCCCCGCCTTGCGCGATATCAGAACTGCAGTGCCGGGCAGCTGTCGTTCTCATAATAGCTGACAACAGAAACGTTACCGTCGATGATGTCCTGACGCGCTTTGTCGACTGCGCCTTTCATCTCGTCCGAGACCAGAGGTGCGTTGTTGTCATCCATGGCGACGCCAACACCTTCTTCGGCCAGACCCATCTGGAATACGCCGGTTTCCAGGTCTTCGCCCGCAGACATCGCGTCATAAACAGCAACATCAACGCGTTTCAGCATCGAGGTCAGAACCTTACCCGGGTGCAGGTGGTTCTGGTTGCTGTCCACGCCGATCGACAGGATGCCTTCGTCTGCCGCGGTCTGCAATACGCCAACACCGGTGCCGCCAGCGGCCGCATAGATCACATCAGCGCCCTGGCTGATTTGTGCTTTGGTCAGTTCCGAACCCTTCACCGGGTCGTTCCATGCTGCCGGGGTGGTACCGGTCATGTTGGCAACAACAGTGATGTCAGGGTTTACAGCCTTGGCACCCTGCGCATAACCGCAGCCAAAGTGGCGGATCAGCGGGATATCCATGCCACCGATAAAGCCGACGGTGCCGGATTCCGATGCCATCGCGGCCATCATGCCAACCAGATATGACCCTTCATGTTCGGCAAAACCGATTTGGCGGATGTTGGGGATGTCCAGCCAGTTGACGTCAACCGCAACGAATTTGGTGTCTGGGTAATCGGCGGCCACGGCGGACAGCGGATCAGCCATGCCAAAACCCATCGTGATGATCGGGTTCGAGCCGGATTCAGCGAAACGGCGCAGAGCTTGCTCGCGCTGTGCTTCGGACTGGATCTCGATCTCGTTATACGAGCCGCCTGTTTCTTCGGCCCAACGCGATGCGCCATTGTGGGCGGCTTCGTTGAAGGATTTGTCAAACTTGCCACCAAGATCAAAGATCAGGGCAGGATCTGCCAGCGCAGCGCCAGCCGTAAGTGCGACTGCGGCGGTGGCACCCATCAAGGATTTCATCAGGGTCATTTTATACTCCCGTTTGTTATTATCGGTCGGGGCGAAGATAGCCCCGTTCACCCACTGTGAGCGAGCATAACTGTTGTGATGGCGGGAATTAAGGACGTTTGCAACCACCGTGGTCAACAGATTTTTGACCATTTGGTCGAAAAATTTTATCTGTGACGGTCAATCCAGCGCGGATTCCATCACGATAGCGTCGATTTTCTGATTGTTTTCGCGCAGGTAGTACCCCTTGCGCACTCCACAGGCGCGATAACCGCTGTGTTCATACAGCGCGATGGCCGGCAAGTTATCTGCAGCGACGTCCAGAACAGCGCGCGTTGCCCCCAAAGCCTTTGCTTTCGTGTGCCATTCATGCATGCAATTTCGGGCTAAGCCCTGTCGCTGAACGTCCGGATGCGTGGCGATCGTCAGCAATTCCGCCTCATCGCCGATCACCTGGAACAGCGCGAAAGATTGATTATTTCCAACGGTATGGATGAATCGACTGTTCAGAAGATCCGAGAATTCGACCGCAGCCCACGACCGTGACCGGGTAAATGCCGCCGCGTGTGTTCTGGCAAGATCCTCGGGAGTCATCAGTCCAGCAAAACCGGGGGGGTGTCTTTGGAAGGGGCCGCATCCGCAGGCCGAACATAGAGTGGAGCTGGCTGCGCGGTGTTGGTCTGCCACTTTTGCCCGGCGATCCGGGCAATTGCACGGATTTGCGCATCCGGGTCGTCATTCAGGATCAGGGGGCCAAGTGATTCTGCCTCAATTTGAGGCATAAGCATCGGACTTTGGTCCGGCAACGCCACGTAAACCTGATCACGTGGGGCGCGGATCGCGGGCAGGGCGTCCATAGACATTTCGGCCAATGCGTCGAACCCTGACACGCCTACCGCTGGAACGCCAAGCCCTAAGGCTAGGCCCCGCGCCGCAGAAACCGAGATTCGGATGCCGGTAAAGTTTCCGGGTCCAACGCCGACACCGATCGCGGACAGGTCTTTCCACCCATATCCGGCATCTGCCAGAACTTCTTCCAGCAACGGCATCAGACGTTCGGCTTGACCGCGTGACATGGCTTCGATGCGCGAAGTCACGATCCGGTTGCCGCACAACAAAGCGGCCGCGCAATGCGCGGCCGATGTATCAAACGCCAAAATAATGGGGTCAGACGGCAACAGGGCGAACCTCAGTCACTTCGGGGATGTAGTGGCGCAGCAGGTTTTCGATACCCATCTTCAACGTCAGGGTCGAAGACGGGCAACCCGCGCAAGCACCCTGCATGTGCAGGTAGACAACGCCCCGGTCAAACCCGTGGAACGTGATGTCGCCACCATCCTGCGCAACCGCCGGACGGACACGGCTATCAAGTAAGTCTTTGATTTGATTAACAACTTCGGCATCTTCGCCGGTGTGCTCTGCATGGCCCGATGCGGCTGTTTCACCAGCTCCGATGACCGGTTGGCCGGATTGATAATGCTCCATCACCGCACCCAGAATCGCGGGTTTGATGTGATCCCATTGGACGTCATCAGACTTGGTGACGGTCACGAAGTCATTGCCGAGGAATACACCCGTTACTCCGCTAACCGCAAAAATCCGTTTTGCCAAAGGTGATTTTTCACCGGCTTCAGCCGATGGGAAATCCGCAGTGCCCGCTTCTAGCACGGTCTGGCCGGGCAGAAACTTCAAGGTTGCAGGGTTCGGCGTGGATTCGGTCTGGATGAACATGTCACGGCTCCGTTTCAGTTGCCTCTGATATGCGGGTCCGAGCCGGATAAGTCAAGATTTGGAACGATTCTAAATGTTGGCCGCCAACCGGATTGCATCATCCAACCGATCGTCACCCCAGTATAGTTCGTCACCGACCAGAAAACTCGGCGCGCCAAACAGCCCCTTGGCCTGAGCGGTTTTGGTCTGCTCGATCAGATCTGACTTGATCTCGGGGTCTTGGGTTCTGTCCAAAAGGTCGTCAGGCAAACCGGTGGATTTCAGGCAATCAACCAGAACCGCATCGTCCGACACGTTCTGACCCCGTGCAAATTCCGCTGTATAGACCGCCCGAACGAAACGCGCCCTGTGGGACTGATCTTCAATAGACAGCGTGAGGCGCGCAGCCTTCAGGCCGTTTTGCGGAAACGGGTCCGGCTGCCGGAAGGGCAGGCCGCGCTGCGACGTCAAACGCTCCATATCGCGCCACATATAGCGCCCTTTGGCCGGGTAGATGTTGAACGGGGAATTGTTCCAGCCCTGCGTCGCGAAAATGGGCCCCAGAAGAAAGGGATGCCATTCTACGACGACGTCGTGCTGTGCCGCAGCCTGCTCGATTCGCATGGCGCTGAGGTAGGAATAGGTCGATGCGAATTCGAACCAGAACTGGATGCGGCGTTGCATAGGGTAGCCTCAGGTGATGGCTTCCAGCTTTTCCTTGCTAAGGTCGCCGGGCACAATTGTGATCGGAATCGGCAAGCTGCCCGAGTTTTTAGTCAGCTGCGTTACCAAAGGGCCAGGCCCTTTCTTTTCGATGCCAGCCCCCAGGACCAGAACGCCGATGTTCGGGTCTGACTGGACATGTTCGATGATCTGAGGGACAGGGTCGCCTTCGCGAATGGACAGCTCGGGATCGATCCCTTGTTTGTCGCGCATCCATTTGGCGAAAACTTCGTAATGCGCATGAATGCGTTCGCGTGCCTCTTCGCGCATGGTTTCGGCAACACCGATCCAGTGATTGAACTCATCGGGTGGGATGACGGACAGGATCGTTACCCCTCCACCGGTATGGGCTGCACGCATTGCAGCGAAACGCATCGCGTTAAGGCATTCACGGCTGTCATCCAGAATGACTAGAAATTTACGCATGGGTGTCCTCGTGTATTTAGGGGGATCATGCCCGACCAAATGCGGGCTGGCAACACGGCGTATGACTACCGAGTGCTTGCCGCCCAGTCCCAATAAAGCTCGCGCGCGCGACGTGCAATCGGTCCGACCTGATATTGGGTGTCTTCTAATGCGGTGACCGGCGTTATCTTGTTCATGTTACCGGTCATAAACACCTCATCCGCCTTGTGAAAATCTTCAAAGCTGAGAACAGATTCGTGGACCGTCACGCCGTCAGCGCGCAGGTTTTTGATATGTCGCGCTCGGGTGATTCCGGCCAGAAAAGTTCCATTGGGCGTAGGTGTGAATACCTCGCCGTCCCGGACCATGAAGATGTTTGCGGTGGCGGTTTCCGCCACATGACCCAAGGCATCCGCTACCAGCGCGTTCGAGAACCCCTTGGACTTGGCCTCTTTCAGCATTCGGGCGTTGTTGGGATACAGGCATCCGGCTTTGGCATTCACAACGGCTGATTCCAGAACCGGTCGGCGGAACCGCGTGGTGGTCAGCGTGACCGAAGCTGTTTCCGGTGCCATTGGTATTTCTTCCAGACAGATGGCAAATCCGGTGCTGTCCTGCTGAGGCACAATGGCCGTGGCGTCCCCGTCGATGCCCCAATACATCGGCCGAATATAGACGGCGGAACCTTTGGCATAGCCATCCAGCCCTTCGCGGACGATTTCGACCATCTGTTCGGTCGTCACTGTTGGGGTCAGCAAAAGCGCCTCGGCTGAGCGGTTGACCCGTTCGCAATGGGCCACCAGATCCGGGGTCAGCCCGTCGAAGAAACGCGCGCCGTCAAAGACCGAAGACCCCAGCCAAGCGCCATGGTCTGCCGCACGCATGATCGGGGCGTCCCCGTTGTGCCACTGACCATCAAAATAGGTGCGGATATTTTTGCCGACTGCCATGACGCCCTCCTTTGCCCTTGGGGCAACCTAGGAAGGCGTCACAGGAAGGTCCAGCGCAATCAGCCTTGTTTTGCGCCAACCATACCCACGATGTCGTAGGTCTGTTGCAGGATCGGGGCCGCTATCGCCCGCGCCCTTTCCGCGCCGCGTGCGAGAATCCGGTCAATCTCGGCCTCTTCACCCATCAGACGCGCCATTTCGGTTGAGATCGGCGACAGTTTGGCGACCGCCAGCTCGGCCAGCATCGGTTTGAATTCACCGAATTGCTTGCCGCCGACTTCGGCCAGAACCTGTTCCGCCGTTTGATCGCTGAGCGCGGCGTAGATGTTGACCAGATTGCGGGCCTCGGGGCGTTCGGACAGACCGTCGGCTTCTGAAGGCAGGGCATCCGGGTCGGTCTTGGCCTTGCGGATCTTCTTGGCGATCTCGACGGCATCGTCCGTCATGTTGATCCGGGTCATATCGGACGGGTCCGAAGACGACATCTTCCGCGAGCCGTCCCGCAGGTTCATCACGCGCGGCGCGGGTCCACCGATTACAGGCTCGGTCACCGGAAAGAAATCCACGCCATAATCATGGTTGAACTTGATCGCGATGTCGCGAGTCAGCTCCAGATGCTGTTTCTGGTCCTCGCCCACCGGCACATGTGTCGCATGGTAGGTCAGGATGTCCGCTGCCATCAGTGCCGGGTAAGCAAACAAACCCAGCGAGGCGTTCTGAGCATTCTTGCCCGCCTTGTCCTTGAACTGCGTCATCCGCTGCATCCAGCCCATCCGGGCGATACAATTGAAGATCCACGCCAGCTGCGTGTGCTCGGCCACCTGGCTTTGGTTGAACAGGATGGACTTTTCAGGGTCCAGACCGGCGGCGATGAAACCGGCGCAAACCTCGCGGGTCTTTTCGCGCAGACGGGCAGGGTCTTGCCAGACGGTGATCGCGTGCAGGTCGACCATGCAATAAATGGTCTCGAAATCTTCGCCCTGCATATCCACAAAACGCTTGAGTGCACCCAGGTAGTTGCCAAGGTGCAGGTTTCCCGAAGGCTGGATGCCGGAAAACACGCGCGGCGTGAACTTGGTTTCGGTCATCGAAGGGAACTCCCGTCTGGAAAAATCAGCCCCCGTCGCTTACCCATGAGGTCAAGGGACGTCAACAGCCGCGAAAGGCCAGCCCAATGAGCAGTGAGCATTATACACCCGCAGTAAACCCTCTGCCGCCCGTTGTGGTGGCGTTGGTCCTGTTCATCATGGGGATCGAATTGGCGTTTACGCTGGGTGCACGCGGTCTTGTAGGTGGTCCATCAGCGGTAGGTTGGCGGTTGGATGCCCTGCAGAGTTACACCTTTTCCCCGGATATCTTTCACTGGATGATCGAGAATGGCCGTTGGCCGTTTGAACATGTGATCCGTTTCGTGACCTATCCGTTCGTGTCGGGCAGTTTCACCCAGGCGGTTTTTGTCAGCGTCTTCGTTCTGGCCATGGGCAAAATGGTGGCCGAAGTTTTCGGCGGTTTTCAGATGCTGATCATTTTCGTTTTATCCGGTATCGGTGGCGCGTTGGCCTATGGTTTGTTGCTGAATCCCGCCTATCCGCTGGTCGGAGGGTTCCCACCGGTTTACGGTCTGATCGGCGCGTTCACTTGGCTGCTGTGGCGCAAGTTGTCACTGGTCGGTGAAAACCAATCCCGGGCCTTCAGCCTGATCGCGGTTTTGATGGGCATCCAGCTGGTGTTCGGACTTTTGTTTGGCGGCACGTCCGATTGGGTTGCCGATCTGGGCGGGTTTGCCACCGGTTTTGGCCTGTCGTTTTTTCTGGCACCCGGCGGATGGTCACGGATCGTGGGACGTATTCGCCGCGACTGATCAGGACCGACGCAGCGCTTTTCTGAATTCGGACAGCTCGAACGCTTTGAAGAGGTGACCGAGTAAGAAGTAGGCGGCAGCTGCAACTATGATCAGGACAAGCAGCGCCAGATAACGCCATCCGGGTACTTGGAAGGTCCAGCCAAAAATATGAAGGGCGGCGAAAAGCACAACGCCCATACCCAGCGATGCCGCGACGACGCGCCAGGCACGTCGTTTGAACCGGTCGTCAAACCGTGCTTCATCGCCGAAACGGCGCGCTCCAATCGCCAACAAGGCAACCATCGCCCAACCGGCAGCCGAAGCCGCGATCGCCGGTGCGATCCACCCCACCAATGGGTAAAGACCAAAGGCCAGCCCGGCATTGATCACCATCGCAACTACGGCATAGCGAAACGGAGAGCGGGTGTCTTCGCGCGCGAAGAACAAGGGCTGCAGCAGCTTTTGCAGCATGAAAGCGGGCAGGCCGACGCCATAGATAGCTACGGCCAAGGCAGTGGCTGCCGTGTCCTCCGGGCTGAATTGGCCTCGTTCGAACAGGACCGACACCAGAGGTATTGGAATGATCAGAAAGGCAACCGTGGACGGCAGGGTCAGCAGCAGTGTGAACTCTCCGGCGCGGGAATAGGCATTGCGCGCCCCGCCCTTGTCCCCGGCCCGTAAGCGGCGGGACAGATCTGGGAGCAGGACGATCCCCACCGCAATACCGACCACGCCCAATGGCAATTGATACAGCCGATCCGCTGCGAATAGCCAACTGACAGCCTTTTCGGTTTTGGACGCGACCAACTGGCCAACCACCAGATTGACCTGCGTAACGCCCATTGCCAAAGCGGCGGGCACTGCAATGCGAACCATGCGTCGCATTTCCGGGCTGAGCTTGGGCAGGCCGGGACGGATGCGAATACCTGCACGTTCTGTCGCCACCCAAACCAGCGCCAGTTGCGCGACCCCTGCCAGCGGAATGACCGTGATCAGCCACCAGATTACGTCGCCGCCAGACAGCGCGCCTGCGATCAAAGCAGTACAGGCAAAGATATTGAGTAAGACAGGCGCGGCAGCGGCAGCGGCAAACCGACCAGTGGCATTTAGAACGCCGGAAAACAGCGCGGCCAGCGACATGAACAGGATATAGGGAAAAACGACGTAACCGTTGTCGACAGCCATGTCGAAGCGTTCATCGCCATAGAACCCTTCGGCGGTCAGCCAAACAAGTCCAGGCATGAATACCATCGCCAATCCAACTAGTGCCAAAACAGCCGCCGCCAGCAGGTTGAAGGCATCCTGAGCAAACCCTTCGGCGTCTTCTTCGCCCTCCAGTCGTTTCGAGAACATTGGCACAAAGGCGGCGTTGAAGGCACCTTCGGCAAAGAAACGGCGAAACATGTTGGGCAGGCGGAAAGCGGCAACAAAGGCATCCATCACCGGACCGGGCCCGATATAGGCGGTTAGCAGAATCTCTCGGAGAAATCCCAAAATTCGACTGGCCAGAGTCCAGAATCCGACCGTGAACAGGCCTGAAAACAACCGGATTTGTTTCATGAGATCGCGCGCTCCGCACCTTCAGTGATGGCTTTGCGTAGCTTGGTCTCAAGACCGCGTTGTTTGCTTTCGGAATGGTATTTCAGGCCGAACATGTCCTTGACGTAAAACGTATCGACAACCTGTTCGCCATAGGTCGCGATCACGGCGTTGGCGATATAGACATTGGCCGCCGCCAGCGTTCTGGTCAGGTCATACAACAGGCCCGGGCGGTCGCGGGTATCAACCTCGATGATGGTGTAGATCTCGGACCCGTCATTATCGAAGATGATATGGGTCGGCACATTGAAGGCGCGTTCGCGTTTCTTGATCTTGTCGCGCGATTTCAGAGCGTCACGCGCCACGACTTCGCCCTTGAGCGTCTTTTGGATCATCTGTGTCAGTCGCGGTAATCGGCTGGCCTCAAAAGGGTGGCCCTCGGCATCCTGAATCCAGAACGCATCGGTGACGTACCCGTCCTTGGTGGTATAGCTACGGGCGTCGACCACGTTGGCCCCAACCAACGCAAGCGCCCCGGCGATGCGGGCGAAAATCCCCGGATGGTCTGCCATGGCAAAACACGCGCGGGTGGCGTCGCGATCGTCATCCGGATGCAGGTGAATTTCCATCGCGCCGGGGTCGCCGCTGTGTTCCAGAGCGCGTAGCATTTTCGCGAACTCAATATGTGTAGACAGGTTCAGGCCCTGCCAATAGGGCGCATAGTGTCGTCCTGTTTCGGCCTTCAGGTCAGCCTTCGACCAATCGTCAAGCGCCGAACGCAGCGCCTTTTTGGCTTCGGCGCCACGGTTGGCCCGGTTCAGGTCTTCCATACCGGTTTCAAGCGCCCGTTTGGTTTCAGCGTGCAAGGCGCGCAGCAGGGTGGCCTTCCAGTTGTTCCAGGTGTTGGGCCCAACGCCGCGAATGTCACACACGGTCAGAACCGTGAGCAGATCCAACCGTTTGACCGTCTTAACCGCCTTGGCAAAATCGCGCACTGTGCGCGGGTCCGAGATGTCGCGTTTCTGCGCCATGTCCGACATCAAAAGATGATATCGTACCAACCATTCCACGGTTTCAGAGTCTGATTTGTTCAGACCCAACCGTGGAGCAACCTTGCGCGCGATCTGAGCGCCCAGAATGGAATGGTCCTCGGGTCGCCCTTTGGCGATATCGTGCAGCAGCAACGCTACGTAGAGGACCTTGCGATTAACCCCGCGTTTCAGGATCGATGAGGCCAGCGGTAGTGACTCGACCAATTCACCGCGTTCAATCTGGGCCAGGTTGACGATGGTCTGGATCGTGTGCTCGTCCACTGTATAGCTGTGATACATGTTGAACTGCATCATCGCCACGATGTGTTCGAACTCTGGCAAAAACGCCGACAATACTCCCAATTCGTTCATGCGGCGCAGGGCGCGTTCCGGGTTGCCGTGTTTCAGCATGAGGTCCAGAAAAATGCGCTGCGCCTCTTTGTTTTGGCGCATGTCGTCGTCGATGAGGCTTAGGTTGGCTGTTACCAGCCGCATCGCATCCGGGTGGATCAGCATGCCAGTGCGAAGACCTTCCTCGAATAGACGCAGAAGGTTCAGCTTGTCGGACAGAAACTTCTTGGCGTCCGCTACATCCAAGCGACCGTGAACGACCTTGTACCCTGCTTTGACACGCGGTCGACGCCTAAAGATGCGTTCCAGTAGGGCGGCACCTTTCACGTGTGACGCTTCGAGTTTGGTCAGGAATATCCGGGTCAGTTCACCAACGCGCGTTGCCTCGCGGAAATAGCGTTGCATGAACACTTCAACAGCCCGTCGCCCGGCCCTGTCTTCATAACCCATACGGTCGGCAACCTCGACCTGCAGGTCGAAGGTCAGCTGTTCTGTTGCGCGCCCGGTCACTAGATGCAGATGTGAACGCACGGCCCACAGAAACTCTTCGGCCTCTACAAAGGTGCTGAATTCCTCGGGTTCAAACAGGCCGAGAGGGACCAGTTCAGCCACGTCCTGAACGCCATAGATGTACTTTGCAATCCAGTAGAGTGATTGAAGATCGCGCAGCCCACCCTTGCCCTCTTTTACATTGGGCTCGACCATGTAACGCTCGCCCTGCTTGTGGTGGCGCTCGTCACGTTCCTGCAGCTTAGCCTCGATGAATTGACGCTCGCTGCCCTTGAACAGCTCGGTTTTCAGACGGTCGTCAAGTTCTTCGGCAAGAGCCGCGTCCCCAGCCAGATAGCGTTGCTCGAGCATGGCGGTGCGGATGGTGAAATCCTCGGTGCCCAGTCGCAGGCAATCCTTGATCGTTCGGGATGAATGGCCAACCTTCAGGCGTAGATCCCAAAGCATGTAGAGCATGGACTCGATGACGCTCTCGGCCCAGGCGGTGATCTTGTAGGGCGTCAAAAAAAGCAGATCGACGTCCGAAGCCGGGGCCATTTCGCCGCGGCCATATCCACCAACAGCAAGAACCGCAATCTTTTCGCCCTGCGTCGGGGTTGCCAGCGGATGTAGATAGGTGCTGGCCACTTGCATCGCTGTGCAGACCAACCCGTCGGTCAAATAGGTGTAGGACCGGGTCAAAGGTCTGGCGTCAAAGGGGCGTTTAGCGAAGGCATCCGCAATGGTCTTGCGCCCAGCCTTTTGGGCATCGCGCAGGATGCGCACGGTTTCATTCCGCCGCGCGGCATTGTCTTGAATATTTTCAAAGGCTTCCGACAGTTGCGCCAGGATGGCGGTACTGTCGAAAATTTCATCGGCCGGGCAGATCAGCTCACCCTTGGGGGTGAGCGTCAGCATCGGCTGATCAGAAACCGGCGCCAGAGAAGCTTTGAGGGGCGGAGTCAATCACTACTACCTGTTTGTTCTGGATCGTGGCAACGGCCAGACCGCGTTCATTCGTGCCGTCTGATCGCAGGCGGAAGATGCCGCCAACGCCCTGGAAACCGGCATTTTGTGTCAGGGCAGATGCGGTCAGCGCGTCGGATTTTCCTTGGCTCACCAAAGCCGCAATCGCTGCAATGCCATCATAGGCCAGACCGCTGATCGGGTGCGGAGCCTCACCATAGGTGCTGTTATACCGCTGACGGTACGCCTGCGCCTTTGCCGGGTCGGGCAGGGCGAACCAGCCCCCTTGAACACCCGGCAGTTCCAGCGTCTGTGCCGGTATGTCCCAGCGCGTCAGGCCGAGGAACTGGGTGGTGGCCGACGACACACCAGCTTCTGGCAACAGCTGCGAATACAACGGCAGCGCGCCAGCTGTCGTTGCCGTCAGAAACACCGAATCCGCACCGGCAGCATCCACGGTTGCCTTGATCGTTGGAACCGAATTGATGACGCCTTGCTGGGACCGGTCATAGCCAACCGTACCCGCGTTCGCTACGCGGCTGCTGGCAAGCGCAGTTGCAATCGCTGATTGACCAAGCTGCCCGGCTGCATCGTTGCTGTGGACGATGACCATGCTGGTCTTGCCTTGTGAACCGGCAAAGTTGACCAAACGGTTCGCAGTGTTTTGAAAAGTCGGGCCCAAAACAAAGACGTTGCCACCTGCAATGCTGGTATTGTTCGAGAAGGACAGCACGTTGACTTTGTTATTCAGTACAGAGAGACCTGCCGAGTTTGCCGCCTGCGCGTAAACCGGGCCAATGATGATCTTCGCCCCATCCGCGACGGCTTGTTGCGCCACTGTCGCGGCCGTGTTCGAGCTGCCCCGCGTGTCATAAACGCGCAAATCAATCTTAACATTCTGCAGATCAGCCATGGCCAGACGCGCCGCGTTCTCAAGGCTCCGCGCCAGTTCGGCGTCGCCGGAATTTCCCGATCCCGCCGGAACCAAAAGTGCGACCGGAACGGGTTTGGACGTGTTGATTGACGGGCCTCCGCCAAGGCCGCCGGGCTCACATGCCGCGAGGAATGCGGCGGTTGCCAGGATCGCGGCGGATTTCGCCAGCTTGCGAACGGGCTTGCAAACGGTAAACATCTAAATGAAAACTCCCTGTCCCGGCGGCTTGGGGTACCACCAATCTGTTATGCCGCGATAATAAACGTCACGCTGTGAGGGTCCAGCTTTGAATTTTCAAAAAGTAAGATTGGGCGCGGGCCTGTATTTTGTTGCCACTCCGATCGGTGCGGCGCGCGATATAACGCTCAGAGCGCTGGATGTGCTGGCCTCGGCTGACGTCATTGCTGCCGAAGACACGCGCAGCTTGCGCCGGTTGATGGAGATTCACGGCGTACCGCTGGATGGGCGACGAATCCTAGCCTATCACGATCACAGCGGCGTCGGCGCGCGCGGCAAAATCCTTGATGCGTTGCAGGACGGGAAGTCTGTCGCTTATGCATCTGAGGCCGGAATGCCGCTGATCGCCGATCCGGGATACGATTTGGGGAAGCAGGCCGCCGAAGCGGGTCATACGGTGACCTGCGCACCGGGACCGTCAGCGGCGCTAATGGCGCTGACACTGGCCGGGCTGCCGACAGATGCATTCTTTTTTGCGGGCTTCTTGCCGAACGCGACCGGCGCGCGCCGGTCGCGGATCGAAGTATTGCGGGACGTGCCGGGCACACTGGTGTTTTACGAATCTCCGAAACGCGTAGCGGCGTGTTTGTCGGATCTTGCAACCGTGCTAGGCAATGACCGTCAGGCCGCAATGTGCCGCGAACTGACAAAGAAATTCGAAGAGGTTCGTCGCGGGACGTTGGAAGAACTGGCGGCCAACCTGCATGGGCAGACAGTCAAAGGTGAAATTGTGCTGCTCGTGGACCGCGGACATTCAGAAACTGTTAACGAATCCGACGTAGAAGAGGCGTTGAAACGAGCCTTGGAAACCCATTCAGTTCGCGACGCGGCCGATCTGGTATCAGAGATGTACAAGCTGCCGCGCCGCCCGATCTATCAGAAGGCTCTGAAATTGGGAAAGGGATGACATGGCTGCACGATCCGTTCGTAGTTCGGTGTCCTATCATGCCGGGCAGGCGGCGGAGCAGCAGGTTGCGTCAAATTATGAACAACGCGGCTATTCCATCATGATTCGCCGCTGGCGCGGCGCCGGTGGGGAGATCGATCTTATTGCGCGCGACGCTCACGGGATTGTCTTTGTCGAAGTGAAAAAAAGTGTCAGTTTCGATGCCGCTGCCGCCCGGATCAATCGGCGCCAAATGGATAGGATCTGCGCATCGGCGGCCCAATTCCTGGAAACCGAACCAAACGGGCAATTGACCAATGTGCGGTTTGACGCGGCTTTGGTGGATGCCTCGGGCGCCGTTCAAATTATCGAAAACGCCTTCGGTTTAGCCTGATCCCCATTGAACCCCCGACGTGGCTGGGCCATGTATCTGGCGTGAAACTGAGGGACACGCCATGAAAATCGCCTTTCAGATGGACCCAATCGGGGCCGTGGATATCAATGCCGACAGCTCATTCCGTCTGGCCGAAGAGGCGCAGGCGCGCGGACATACGCTGTTTTTCTACAGCCCGGATCAGCTGGCCTATCAAGAGGGGCGGATCACCGCGCGCGGTCAGGACATGAAAGTTCAACGGGTGGCGGGCAATCCGGCGGAACTTGGCCCCGAACGTGAAGTGGACCTGGCAGAGTTCGACGTGATCTGGCTGCGTCAGGACCCGCCGTTTGACATGCATTACATCACATCGACCCACTTGCTGGACCGTCTAAAGGGGCAAGTATTGGTTGTGAATGATCCGTTCTGGGTGCGGAACTACCCCGAAAAACTACTGGTTCTGGATTTCCCGGACCTGACGCCGCCCACAACGATTGCGCGGGATCTGCAGACCATCAAGGCGTTCAAGGAAAAGCACGGCGACGTCATCCTCAAACCGCTTTATGGCAATGGCGGTGCCGGAGTTTTCCGGTTGGACGCGAATGATCGCAACCTGACGTCTTTGCATGAGCTGTTCACCGGGTTCTCGCGCGAGCCTTTGATTGTTCAGAAATTCCTGCCGGATGTCAGCAATGGCGACAAACGTGTGATTCTGATTGATGGTGAAGCCGTAGGTGCGATCAACCGCGTACCGGCCGCGGGTGAAACACGTTCGAACATGCATGTAGGCGGTCGTCCCGAAAAGATTGGCCTGTCCGAGCGCGACCTGGAAATTTGTGCCGCGATCGGACCGCTGCTGAAGGAAAAAGGCCAGATATTTGTCGGCATCGATGTGATCGGCGATTACCTAACGGAAATCAATGTGACCTCGCCAACAGGCATTCAAGAGCTAGAGCGGTTCAACGGCGTGAACGTCGCCGAAAAGATTTGGCAGGCGATTGAAGCCAAGCTTTAAGATGCCGCCTTGGCGCTGATACGAAAGCTCAGCGCCTCGGCTATATGAGGGCGCCGGACATCCGGTGCCCCGTCCAGATCAGCGATAGTGCGCGCTACGCGCAGGATGCGGTGAAAAGCGCGGGCGGACAGGCCAAATCGCTCGGCTGCCTTCAGCAACAGGTCTTTGCCTTCAGCATCCGGGGCGGCAATTTCGTCCAGCTGCTTCCCCTCTACGTCGGCGTTCTGACGGGTGGACGGTGTATCGCGAAACCGCTCTGCCTGAATTGAACGGGCTTGTTCGACACGCGCGGCAACGGTGGCGGAACTGTCGCCAGAGGGTGGCAGGTCCAGATCGGTGAAACCGACCGGAGGCACCTCAATCCGCAAATCGAACCGATCCATCAGCGGTCCGGAGATTCGGCTCAGATAATCCTCTCCGCAAACAGGAGCGCGGGAACAAGCGCGCCCGGGATCGGTGAGGTAGCCGCATTTGCAAGGGTTGGCCGCCGCGACTAGCATGAACCGGCAGGGGTATTTCACATGGGCATTTGCACGCGCGACCATGACCTCTCCAGTTTCAATAGGCTGGCGCAGGGTCTCAAGAACCGTGCGCGGAAACTCCGGGAACTCGTCCATGAACAGAACGCCGTTGTGGGCCAGTGAAATCTCACCCGGCTTTGCCCCCCTGCCGCCACCAACGATCGCAGCCATGGACGCCGTGTGATGAGGTTCGCGAAACGGCCGGCTGCGGCTGATCCCACCTTCGTCCAATAGCCCGCACAACGACTGAATCATCGAAGTTTCTAACGCCTCGGTCGGTGTCAGCGGCGGTAAAATCCCGGGCAGGCGTGCAGCCAGCATGGATTTGCCGGAACCGGGTGTGCCGGTCATGATCAGATGGTGCCGACCTGCTGCGGCGATTTCCAGGGCGCGCTTTGCACGTTCTTGCCCTTTGACGTCGCGCAGGTCACGCGCGCTGGGCTCAAGTGTGACTTCGCCGGGCTGTGCGGCGGATAGCGGAGACTGGCCAGAGAAATGCCGCACCACGTCCCCAAGCGACCCAGCGCCGATCACCTGTGTTGCATCAACCCAAGCAGCTTCGGCACTGGAGGCGCGGGGGCAGAGCAAGGCCCGATCCTCAGCCGCCGCAGTCATTGCAGCGGGCAGGGCACCGACCACAGGCACCAGTGAGCCGTCCAAAGATAGCTCGCCTAGCGAAACCGAACCTTCGGCGGCGTCCCGCGGAATGATCTCTAAAGCAGACAGCAAGGCAACTGCGATGGGCAGGTCGAAATGGCTGCCCTCTTTGGGTAGGTCGGCAGGCGACAGGTTGATGGTGATCCGTTTTGACGGCAACGCGATCGCCATCGAGCTCAGCGCGCTGCGGACGCGGTCCCTCGCCTCCGACACGGCTTTGTCGGGCAGCCCGACGATGGAAAATGCGGGCAGGCCCGGTGAGACGGCGCACTGCACCTCGACCGGGCGGGCATCGACCCCTTGAAAAGCAACTGTGTGGGCGCGGGCAACCATGAATGACCTTTTTGGTTAACAGGTCGTTGCTGCCACGGCTGCGGTTTAAGAATGGTTAACGGCGCGGGTCATCTCGGTGAATTTTGGCCATGCACCGGGATCAGCGACTGTTTTGTCACGGCAGAACCGGTTGCAGAACCCCCAACGCTGGCCGTTCAGTTCAAGAACTGCGGTGACAGCTTTGCCGGAATAAGGGCAGGCGTCGTTGATCGACGTAGTACCATCTACCGCTTTTGCTTGCGAAGTACCGGCAATTTGCCAAGGCTCTGATGGCAGATCCATTGGGTATGGAAAAGGGTCGTAGTTGACCGTCAGCCCCATCGCACGCCACTGGCGGGCGGAAGCATCCGACAGCAAATCAAGGCAGTAGTCGCGATTGGCATCAGCGATCGGCAAGCCATAGCCAATAATCCGTGCCGCGACAGGCGTATAGAACACGTCCGCAAGGGAATAGTGGCCGAACAAAGGGCCGGAGTCCGCGCCTGACATATTACGGGCATGGGCCCACAAGGTCTCGATCCTTGCAAGATCGGTGCGTGTTTCGGTCGAAGGAGAGAACCCCTGCCAGCACTGTTTGAGCTGCATTGGACACTGCCCGCGCAATGCGCCAAACCCAGCTACCATTTCAGCACATAGCCACCGCGCGGTGGCGCGCGCGGCGGGGTCTTTGGGCCAAAGCCCCGTTTCGGGATGTAGCTCGGCAAGAGTTTCCGCCATCGCCAGACTTTCCCCAACCACGGTGCCGTCGGGCAATCGCAGGGCCGGGACAAGGCGGGCCGGTGCGAGGGGTTTTATATCCTCGGCCATGGTGCCGGAATAGAGGCCGATCATGTGGGAACGATAGGGCAGGCCGAACTTTTCCAGCATCAGCCACCCGCGCATGGACCAGCTGGAAAACAGGCGGTCTCCGATAAACAAATCATAAGTCATGCGGCTAGGATGGCGTGGCCGATCCATTCCGTAAATCAGTGATTTGTGCGCGGTTGCATCACGGAAGATGATTGATCCGTCCGACAGACCAGCGATCGCCGTGATGCGTGATTTCGGTAACCGAAAGGTTGTCGATGCGATGGCCAAAAGCCTCTTGCGCGTCAACGTCGAGCGCCCTTTGGACCTGGGTCAGGATCACGCCAAAATGCGCCACGACCACCAGATCGCATCCTGTGTGTTGTTGGATCAATTGGTCAACGGCTGCGTCGACGCGCGCGCGGACCTCGTTCCAGCTTTCCCCGCTTGGGGGGCGCACATCGCCGGGGTTGTCCCAATATGCAAAGGCAAGTTCGGGGTCTTCAGCCTCAATCTCTTTGAAGGCGCGCAGCTCCCAAGTGCCGAAATTGATTTCGCGCAGCGCAGACTGATGTTGCAGCCGCCGCCGTGTGCCTTGAATGGCCGATGCAGTATCGGCGGCGCGGCTCAGGTCAGAGGAAACAAAGATAGCGTCCGCAGGCAGGTGGTCATGCAACCGGGCAACGGCGGCGCGATCGCTGAGGTCAGCAGGCAGGTCGGACCAGCCAACCATCGTTGTGGCGTGGGTCGGGCCGTGACGCACGAGATGCAGACGTGTCAATCCAGTCGCCCCTTCAATACCAACGGCAGGCCAGCCGTGACTTGCACCACCAGATCGGCCTCGGCGGCCAATGCGATGTTCAGCCGCCCCTGCGCCTCGCGGAACCGCCGGGATAGTGCATTGTCAGGGACGATCCCGTGTCCAACCTCGTTCGAGACGATGACGACCTGTGCGGAACACAGGCGTAGCGATTGTAAAAGCGCGCTTTGCACCTGTTCCAGATCGTTTTCTGCAAGCAGGTGATTGGTCAGCCACATGGTGGCACAGTCGATCAGGCAGACAGAGTTCGGGGGCAAATCCGCCAATGTCGGGCCAAGGTCAAACGGTGCCTCGATCGTCTTCCAGCCTTCGCCCCGTTGGGAAACATGGCGCTGGACCTTATCTTGCATCTCGTCATCAAACACTTGTGATGTTGCAAGATAAACCCTCTTTTTTCCTGATGAAACAACAAGATGTTCGGCAAAAGCCGACTTGCCCGAGGCCGCGCCGCCCAACACAAAGGTTAAATCCGGACTCACGATAATTACCTTCCATGTGATCCACCCGGTTTTGTTTTGCGTATCGTTCATAGGTCGGCAAAGCAACCCCGGCCCGCGCCTGTGAAAAGGGGAGATTTCAATGGCACTGGACAATGCGAACGACTTCTCGATGTCCCGGAGGGCAATGAAAGCCGAGCTTCTGGACGCGGAAACCGAATTAAAGTTGGCATATGCGTGGCGGGACGACCGCGATGAACAGGCCCTTCACCGATTGATCACGGCCTATATGCGTCTGGCCATTTCGATGGCGGCCAAGTTCAAACGCTATGGGGCGCCGATGAATGATCTGATCCAGGAAGCCGGGTTAGGATTGATGAAAGCCGCCGACAAGTTCGACCCCGACCGGGGCGTGCGGTTTTCGACCTATGCGGTCTGGTGGATCAAGGCGAGCATTCAGGACTATGTGATGCGCAACTGGTCAATGGTGCGCACCGGGTCCACGTCTTCGCAAAAATCCCTGTTCTTCAACATGCGACGTGTGCAGGCCCGGCTAGAGCGTGAGGCCGCGTCCGATGGCATGGATCTTGACCGTCATCAATTGCATCAGATGATTGCCGCAGAGATCGGCGTTCCGTTGCGGGACGTGGAAATGATGGAAGGTCGTTTGTCCGGCTCCGATTTCTCGTTAAATGCCGTTCAATCGGCAGATGAAGACGGCCGGGAATGGATCGACGCGCTGGAAGATGAGCGCGAACAAGCCGCTGAAGCTGTCGAAAACAGTCACGATACCCAGCAATTGCGTGAATGGCTGGTGACGGCAATGCAGGCTTTGAATGATCGCGAGAGGTTTATTGTCCGCGAACGCAAGTTGCGCGAACCCGCCCGAACGCTGGAAAGCCTTGGGCAGGAACTTAGCCTGTCCAAAGAACGCGTGCGTCAGCTTGAGGCTGCGGCTTTTGTGAAAATGCGCAAGAACCTTGAAGCCCAATCGCGTGAGGTGCAACACTTCATCGCATGAAACATCTTGCGATTCTGCTTTGTGCACTGGTGGTTATGGCCAACCCTGGCCATGCCGATGAGCTGATACCCGACGACGTTGTGTCTGCGATGACGTCTGCGGACGTCGTCATATTAGGCGAAATTCACGACAACCCGCAGCACCACATCATTCAGGCCGAGGCGTTGAAGGCCATCAATCCCTCGGCGGTTGTCTGGGAAATGGTGACTGAAGAAGGTGCTCAGAGATTGGCGGACAAGGCCATTTCCGATCCGGAAGAGCTTGCCAGAATACTGAAGTGGCTCGAATCCGGCTGGCCGCCGCTTAGCATGTACTACCCGGTCTTTCAGGCCTCAGACGCGCCGGTTTACGGTGCCATGGTTCCGCGCGCGGCGGCGCGCGCGGCAATGGAACGTGGCGCTGCGACGGCTCTGGGTGCTGATGCCGCCCGTTATGGATTGACGGTGCCACTGCCGAAGGATGAGCAGGTCGAGCGTGAGGCTGATCAACTCGCTGCCCATTGCAACGCAATACCAGAGACTGCGCTGCCGCAACTGGTCGCAATCCAGAGGTTGCGGGACGCGGTTCTGACAAGGGCCATATTGCGCGCTGTGGATGATACCGGTGGACCGGTTGCGGTGATCACTGGCAATGGTCATGCCCGTATGGACAGAGGGATTCCAACCTTTCTGTCCCGGCTACGCCCCGGTTTGAAAGTTTTCGTGCTGGGTCAGTCCGAGGATGGCGTCATTGACGGTGAGTTCGACGCTGTGATCGACAGCCCCAGCATCGAACGTGAAGACCCTTGTCTGGCGTTTGAGACACAGAATTAACCGCTGGAACTGTCCGTTGGCCTTGCCTAATGTCGGGCCGACCGGGACGGGAAGGGCAAAATATGCTGGCATCGAAACGCATTCTTCTAATCATCGGCGCTGGAATCGCGGCCTATAAGTCGCTGGATCTGATCCGGCGGCTGAAAGAGCGTGGTGCCTCTGTAACACCGGTTCTGACAGGCGCGGCCGAAGAGTTCGTGACCCCGTTGTCGGTGTCGGCGCTGGCCGGAGAGAAGGTTTATCGCGATCTGTTCGACCTGACGGATGAGGCCGAGATGGGCCATATTCAGCTGTCTAGGTCCGCCGATCTGATCGTGGTCGCACCGGCAACGGCGGACATGATGGGAAAGATGGCGGCTGGGCTAGCCAACGATCTGGCCTCGACCCTGCTGATGGCGACAGATACCCCGGTTTTGTGCGCACCGGCGATGAATGTCCGCATGTGGGACCATCCGTCAACACAGCGCAACTTCAAGCAACTACAGGCAGATGGTATTCGGTTCGTTGGCCCAAATGAAGGCGACATGGCTTGTGGAGAGTACGGCCCAGGTCGAATGTCGGAGCCTCTTGAGATTGTGGCCGCGGTCGAGGCGCAACTTGGCAACGGTCCGCTGAAGGGCAAGCGCATTCTGGTCACCTCCGGCCCGACACATGAACCGATCGACCCTGTGCGCTACATCGCCAACCGGTCCTCGGGCGCGCAGGGCACCGCGGTGGCACGGGCGTTGTCTGCGCTGGGCGCTGATGTGGTTTTTGTTACCGGCCCTGCCGATGTTTCGCCGCCCGAAGGGGTGCAGGTTATCCGCGTGGAAACCGCGCAGCAGATGTCTGACGCGGTCGACGCTACACTGCCGATAGATGCGGGTGTTTTTGCTGCTGCGGTTGCGGATTGGCGCATGGCGGCGCCTTCAGACAAGAAGCTGAAGAAAAGCCGCGATGGTCTTCCGGTGCTGGAGTTTGCTGAGAACCCGGACATCCTCAAACGCGTGTCCAGGCTGGATGCGGGGCGGCCGACCTTGGTGGTTGGCTTTGCCGCAGAAACTGACAACGTGCTTGAACACGCCACTGCGAAACGCGCGCGCAAGGGCTGTGACTGGATCGTCGCCAATGATGTCAGCCCTGCGACGGGCATCATGGGGGGATCGGAAAACGCGGTCACCCTGATCTCGGACGAAGGGGCCGAAGAATGGCCGCGCATGGACAAGGATGCAGTGGCGCAACGTCTGGCGCAAAAGATCGCCGACGCTCTGACAAGCTGAACAAGAGGTGCAGTGATGGTAGCAATTCGTGTGATCCGCGAAGACGGGGCCGATCCGGCCATCGCTTTGCCGTCTTATGAAACGACTGGCGCGGCGGGAGCGGATGTCAGGGCGAATCTGCCGAATGGAAATTCGATCATGTTGGAACCGGGGCAGCGCGCTTTGATTCCCACGGGGCTTCGGATCGAGATTCCAAATGGGTACGAGGTACAGGTTCGACCCCGATCCGGCCTTGCGCTGAAACACGGGATTACTCTGCCTAATACGCCCGGCACGATCGACAGTGACTATCGCGGCCCGCTGGGGGTGATCCTGCTGAACGCCGGTCAGGAAAGTTTTGAGATTGCGCATGGCGAACGAATCGCGCAACTGGTCGTCGCCCCAGTCGTGCAGGCTGCGTTTGAACCCGTTGAGGTGCTCAGCGACACGGATCGCGGCGCAGGCGGTTTTGGCTCGACTGGACGCGGTTGATGCTTCTGGTTCTGATCCTTGCCGGTGCTCTGTGGGGCATTGGGTACGTAGCGGGGGTGTCCCGAACTGCTCGCTCCGTGTCGGTCAGCGTTTTGCTGATCGGAGTACTTGTTATCCAACTGACGTTGCCGGGTGGGCACCCGCTGCGCGAGGCAACCGGCGGGTCTGCGGCATTGTGGTTGATCCTAGGTGGTGCCGCGGTTTTGGTATTGAGCTATGGCAAGGTGCTCAAAACGCTGCGCAACCGTGCCGCGCCACAGCCAGCCGAGGAAACCGCGATGCAGTCTGACAAGTTCTCTGAGACCGAGTTGGAGCGGTATGCCCGCCACATCGTCCTGCGCGAACTGGGCGGGCCGGGGCAGAAAAAGATGAAACAGGCTCGTGTGCTGGTGATCGGCGCGGGCGGTCTTGGTGCGCCTGCGTTGCAGTATCTTGCGGCGGCCGGTGTGGGCACCATCGGCGTGATCGACGACGATATTGTTGAAAACGCCAATCTGCAGAGGCAGGTGATTCACCGCGATGCCGACATTGGCATGCCCAAGGTTTTCTCGGCCCAGCAAGCCATGCAGGCGCAAAACCCGAACGTGATTGTTCTGCCCTACCATCGTCGTCTGACTGATGAGATTGCAGCAGACCTGTTCGCCGATTTCGACTTGATCCTCGACGGTACCGACAATTTTGACACGCGCTACTTGGCCAACCGTACTGCGGTCGCACTGGGAAAACCGCTTATTTCAGGTGCTCTGTCACAATGGGAAGGTCAGCTAAGCGTCTTTGACCCCGCCAATGACGCGCCTTGTTATCAGTGTATCTTCCCTGAGGCACCGGCCCCCGGTCTGGCCCCGTCCTGTGCCGAAGCAGGGGTTGTTGGCCCGTTGCCCGGCGTTGTGGGGTCCATGATGGCGGTTGAGACGATCAAGGTGATCACTGGGGCCGGGCAGGCTCTGCGCGCCGAAATGCTGATCTATGACGCGCTCTATGGCGAAAGCCGCAAGATCACCCTGACCCGACGCTCTGATTGCCCCATTTGCGGAGAAGTCGACGCGTAAGCCTACTGTCGCGCTAGATTGGCTAGAGATTTCGGCTGTATCGCGGGCACCCCCTCTGGACCATTTCGGCCCGCCTCCCTAGCTTGACCAGCAAAGGAGATCCGCATGACCAACCCGATCCTGTCCGCCTGGACCACTCCATTTGAAATCGCGCCATTTGCCGAGATTTCGGATGATGATTTTGCGCCTGCATTGGACGAGGCGTTGGCTGCCCATAACGCGCAGATCGACGCGATTGCCAACAACTCCGACCCAGCCAGTTTTGCCAATACAATCGAGGCGCTTGAGGCGGCCGGAGAGCAGATGGACAAGGTGCTGTCTGTCTTTTTCACCGTTTCGGGTGCCGACAGCAACCCGGCACGGGAAGAGCTGCAACGCGCGTTTTCGCCCAAACTCTCGGCGCATTTTTCGGGAATTTCGTCAAACAAGGCGCTGTTTCGGCGAGTTGCGGACCTGTGGGTGCGCAAGGATCTGCTTGACCTGACCGATGAACAGGCCCGCGTTCTGATGCTGACCCATCGCGGTTTTGTGCGCGCTGGTTCGGCTTTGGAAGGCAACGATGATACCCGCATGCAAGAGATCAAGTCGCGCCTTGCCACGCTGGGGACGTCCTTCACCCAGAACCTTTTGGCGGACGAGCGCGAATGGTTCATGAACTTGACCGAGAATGATCTGGAAGGATTGCCGGGTTTCGTCGTGGATGCAGCCCGCGCTGCCGGGGAAGAGAAGGGGGCTGATGGTCCTGTCGTCACTCTGTCGCGGTCGTTGATTGTTCCGTTTCTACAATTCTCACCGCGCCGCGATTTGCGTGAGAACGCGTATCGGGCCTGGACCGCGCGTGGTGCCAATGGTGGTGAAACGGACAACCGCGAGATTGCGGCCGAGATCCTGAACTTGCGCGAAGAACGGGCCAAGCTATTGGGATATTCCAGTTTCGCGGACTACAAGCTGGAAACTGAAATGGCCCGAACGCCGGACCGCGTTCGCGATCTGCTGATGCAGGTTTGGGGGCCGGCAAAGGCAAGGGCTGACGCCGACGCCGAAACCTTGACCGCGATGATGCAGGAAGATGGCATCAACGGTCCGCTCGAGGCGTGGGACTGGCGCTACTACGCCGAAAAGCGCCGCAAGGCTGAACATGATTTGGACGAGGCTGCGCTGAAGCCGTACTTGCAGCTGGATCGTATGATCGAGGCCGCCTTTTCCTGCGCCAACCGGCTGTTCGGGCTGGAGTTTGCCCCGCTGGATGTACCGCTTTATCACTCCGATTGCCGGGCTTGGGACGTTACACGCGACGGGCAGCATATCGCTGTCTTCATCGGTGACTACTTCGCGCGGGGTTCCAAACGATCGGGCGCATGGTGCAGCGCCATGCGGAGCCAGGCAAAGTTCCCCAAGGTGCAAGCCCCCGTCGTGATCAACGTTTGCAACTTCGCCAAGGGCGACCCGGCGCTGCTGTCTTATGACGATGCGCGCACGCTTTTCCACGAGTTCGGCCACGCATTGCATCAGATGTTGTCCAACGTGACCTATGAAAGCATCTCTGGCACAAGCGTCGCGCGTGACTTCGTAGAGCTTCCCAGCCAGCTTTATGAACACTGGCTGGAAGTGCCGGAAGTCTTGGCGGAATTTGCCACGCATGCCGAATCTGGTGAGCAGATGCCGCAAAATATGCTTGAGAAGGTTCTGAAGGCCGCGAATTTTGATCAGGGGTTCCAGACCGTGGAATACGTAGCCTCAGCCTTGGTCGATCTGGCGTTTCACGAAGGCGAAGCGCCAGCTGATCCGATGGCGAAACAGGCCGAGGTTCTTGATGGTATCGATATGCCGCATGCCATCGGTATGCGCCACGCGACACCGCATTTTGCCCATGTCTTCGCTGGCGATGGCTATAGCTCGGGCTATTACAGCTACATGTGGTCCGAGGTCATGGATGCCGACGCATTCGCGGCCTTCGAAGAAGCCGGGGGAGCCTTTGACACAGAGCGCGCCAAAGCACTGGAGGACAATATCCTGTCCACCGGCGGCTCGCGCGAAGCTGAGGAGCTGTATCTGGCGTTCCGCGGGCGTTTGCCGGGGGTCGAGGCGCTGTTGAAAGGCCGCGGGCTTACCGCGGCCTGATCGGATCAGTAGCCTAGATTGCGGTCGACGAGGTGCAGGAAGGGTTTGCCTTCCTCACCTCGGATAATGTTCTGGCAGATCACTTGGGCCGCAGTTGTCGGACGGGTTTCCGACGCGATATGCGGCGTGACGGTCACGTTGGCATGCGCCCAATACGGGTGTTCCGGCGGCAGGGGTTCCACGCGGAATACGTCTAACGTGGCGTGGGCAATGTGTCCGGAATCCAGTGCGGCCAGCAACGCGTCGTCGTCGATCAATGGACCGCGACCGGGATTGATGATCCGAGCGCCTTTTGGCAGCAAGGCCAAAGTGTCCGCATTCAGTGCGTTTTCCGTTGCGGGGGTGTCGGGCAGCAACAGGACAACGATCTCGGCACTGGACAACGCGGCGCGCAAGCCGTCGGTGCCATGCAGGCACGTTACCCCCGGGATGTCCTTTGCGGTTCTGCTCCAACCGGTCACTTTGAAATTCAACGCGGCAAGCGCGGTTGCGGCGGCTTCTCCCAACGCACCAAGGCCCAGCACACACACATTCCGTTCACTGGCAAGCGGTGGGGCATCGGGCGTCCACACGCCGTCCTGCACGGTGATATAGCGGTCCATGCCCAGGTGATAGCGCAGCACGTGGCCGACGACCCACTCAGTCATGCCATGCATCAGCCCGTGGTCCACCATCCGGGCCAATGGCACGGTCAGCGTTTCGTTGCCCGCGATTTTTTCAACACCTGCCCAAAGACTCAGAACCGCCTTCAAACGTGTATAGGGTGAAAAATCCAGCAGCCCGCTTGTTGGTGCATAGACAACATAGTCGACCTGATCAGGCGCAAACTCGGTTGCCAGACGGAAGTCCAGATCGGCCTGCGACAGCCCTTTTGTAAGTAGAGGTTCATACACGGGCCATTGTTCTGGGCGCGCGGAAAACAGGACGTTGACGGGCATGAGGGGCCTTTCAATTCAGCGGGGGCGGTGAATATGCGCGCTTTGAACAATGCCGAAGGCGGCCATCAGAACCAGCATGGCGGACCCGCCGTAGCTGACCATCGGCAGGGGCACGCCCACAACCGGTGCCAGGCCCATGACCATGGACATATTGACCGCAAAGAACAGGAAGAAGTTCAGCGCAACACCCAAGGTGACCAGGGATGAGAACCGGTCCTTTGTCGCCAAAGCCGTGACCAGACAAAAGATGATAATCAGGGCGTAAAGGGTCAGCAAAGTGATGCCTCCGACAAACCCGAATTCCTCGGCCAGCGTGGTAAAGATGAAGTCCGTGTGCTTTTCGGGCAGAAAGTTCAGGCGCGACTGCGTCCCTTGCATGAACCCGCGCCCGTTCCAGCCGCCTGACCCCAGCGCAATTTTCGACTGGGTAATGTGATAGCCTGCACCCAGCGGATCGGTGGAGGGATCAAGGAAAGTGTCTATTCGGCGGAACTGATAATCCTTGAGCAACTGCCACTCGGTGCCCCGACTGTTGAACACGGTCGCAATCAAGCCGACCACCGCCGCGATAACGGCGGCGAAATAAGCCCAGTGCACACCAGCCAGGAACATCAGTCCCCCGCCCGCCGCCAACAACAGGATCGAGGTGCCCAGATCGGGCTGCTTCAGAACCATAGCCGTAGGGATCAGGATCAGGATGACCGGGATAAGCACCCAGAGCGGTCGCGATGTCTTATGGGAAGGCAACCAGTCGTAATAGGCGGCCAGAACCATGACCAGCGCAATCTTCATGACTTCGGAAGGCTGGAGCCTCATGAAACCAAGGTCGATCCAACGCTGCGCACCCATGCCGATGGTACCAAAGAGTTCCACAAATATCAGCAAAACGATCGAGCCGAGATAGGCCAAGACGGACATGTTGCGCCAGAACCAGATCGGTACCAACGCGATGATGAACATAACGGTCAGCCCCAGTCCAAACCGCTCAATCTGGGGTTCGGCCCAAGGCATCCAGGACCCGCCCGCGACCGAATACAGCATCAGGAATCCGGCGCTGGCGACGCTGATCAGCAACAAAGTCAGCGGCCAGTTCATATAGAGGAATTTGCGAAACCCTGTTGGCGTGGATTTGACGGCGTACTCAAGATAGCTCATGCGCGGTCCTTTTCATCAGGTCGCGCTTTGGGGCGGCGGTCGCCCTCAAGCCGTTTTTGTTGTTCCTTGATGCGGTCACGATCTGCAACCGGATAAGCCTCAAGCGGTGGGGTGCCGTTGTACAGAGCCTGCAGCATGATATCCCGCGCGACCGGGGCCGCTGCCTTGGATCCGCCACCGCCGTGTTCCACCACCACCGCCACGGCGTATTTCGGGTTGTCGTAAGGCGCATAGCTGACGAACAGCGCGTGGTCGCGCCGTTCCCACGGCAGGTCTTCGTTGCGGATTACGCCAGCCGCGCGTTCGGCCTTGGTGATGTTGCGTACCTGGCTGGTGCCGGTTTTACCGGCCATGCGGAATTCATCATTGATGATACGGCTGCGATAGGCGGTGCCTGCCCTATCGTTCGAGACCGAGAACATCGCTTTGCGCACCTGATTCAGGTTGTACGGATTGACGTCCAGCGGCTCACCTGCTCCTGACGGTTCCTCGACGCCATTGACGGACCGCACCAGACGGGGTGTCACGGCCCGGCCCGTGGCGATCCTTGCCGTCATGACCGCAAGCTGTAGGGGCGAGGCCAGCATGAACCCTTGCCCGATCGAGGCATTCGCGGTGTCGCCCACCAGCCAACCTTCACCGTGGACCCGCTCTTTCCATGCCTGATTGGGGGCCAAACCCGCGGCGACAGCTGACATCGGGATGTCGTGCTTGACGCCCAGTCCGAACTTGCGCGCCATTTCAGAGATTTTGTCGATGCCGGTACGCACCGCGACATCGTAATAGTAGACGTCGCAGCTGCGCTTTAGCGACAAATTGAGATCCACTGTCCCATGCCCGCCGCGCTTCCAGCAGTGGAAGCGGCGGCTACCGACCTTCAGGTGGCCGGGGCAATAGACGGTGTTGCCGGGGCCAACAACTCCGGCCTCAAGTGCGGCAAGCGCAGTGATCATCTTGAAGGTCGAACCCGGCGGGTAGGTGCCCTGAACCGTCTTGTTGGCCAGCGGGCGGTAGTTATCTTCAGTCAATGCCCGGTAGTCCGCGACCGATATCCCGCGCACGAATAGGTTCGGGTCGAAACTGGGTGCAGAACTGATGGCCCGGATATCCCCGGTTTCGCAGTCGATGACGACTGCAGCCGCGCTTTCACCGGCCAGGCGCGCCTGGGCGTATTGCTGCAGGTCCGCATCAACGGACAATTGCAGATCGGCCCCTGCCTCGCCTTCTTGCCGGTCAAGCTCGCGCATGATGCGGCCTGTGGCGTTGACCTCGACACGTTTTGCGCCAGCTTTTCCGCGCAGGCTGATTTCCTGTTTGGACTCCAGACCGACCTTGCCGATCTGGAACCGGGGGATACGCAGCACCGGTTCGGGATCTTCGATCAGGCTGAGATCATAGTCACTGACCGGCCCGACGTAACCAACGACATGAGCGAAATCCTCGTAGCGGGGATACTGACGGGCCATGCCCACCTCAGGCGTAACGCCGGGCAGGGCGGGCGCATTGACAGCGACCTTGGAGATATCCTCCCACGTGACCTGATCGGCCAGTGTGACTGGCAGGAACGGGGCAGAACGGCGCATCTCGGTCTTGGCGCGATTAATCTCTTCCTGAGTCAGCGGGATAAGCTCTGAAAGTTTGGCGATGACTTTGTCGACGTCGCCCGCATCTTCGCGGACCATAACAATACGATAGGACTGCGTGTTTTGTCCGATGATCTGGCCGTTGCGGTCATAGATGCGCCCGCGCGTTGGCGGGATCAGGCGAATGTTGATCCGGTTTTCTTCGGCCAGCAGACGGTACTCGTCAGCCTGATCCACTTGCATAAAGCGCATTCGCGCTGCCAGGCCGCCGATAAACGCAGTCTGCAACCCACCCAGGATCAACGCGCGGCGCGGCAGGCGTTTATAGGCCAATCCTTGCGCTTTGGGATTGCGTTGTTTCATGCCCTGGCCCCTCTTGTGCCGGGGTCCGACACTGACACGCGCCGAACGCCAAGCACATTCTGGCTGAGAAGTACGACGAGAGGATAAACCGCAATTGTCAGAACCACTTGTATCACCACAGGACCCAAAGCTGCTTGCTGTACCGATAGAATAGCAAGAATGACACGGTTCAATATGAAAATTCCCGCGATCACCACAGCGGCCGTTGTCCATTCAGCCATAAACCCGGCGTCGCGCATTCCGGGCGCGGCCGAGCGCAGATACGACGATCCCAAAACCACAAGTGCTGCCAGCAGGCCCGGAGGTCGTTGCAGCAGCAAATCGGCCATCAGCATCACCGCAGCAACCAGAAAAATGGGAACGTATTCCGGTCGGCGAAGAACCCAGGCGAACGTTAACGCAATAAGCATGTCCGGAAACGGCCACCGGTCCGGCTGTGTATCCAGAGGCAGAAGATGCAGGAACATAATCAGTAACGCCAGGAACACGTACAAACAGCGTTTGAGCCAAAGATGAGAGGTTTGCCTATCCATCGCCGACCTCCGGTGGGGTCAGGGCAGCCTCGGGTTGCCGTGGGCCCACGATGCCGCCAGGATCCGAGATCACCGGGGCCAAGTGGAAGCGCAGAACGCGAAGGAATTCCAGTCGTTCAAAATCTGCGGAGAGGCGCACCCGCAAACGCCCGCCTGGGTCTTCGGTGATCTGCCCGATCAGCAACCCTCCGGGGAACACGCCGCCATCACCCGAGGTTACAACGCGGTCGCCGGGACGTACCAGTTCGCGGTTTTCCAGAAACTCCACCGACGGGGATTGCGTGTTGTCGCCGGTGATCAGAGCGGTTTGGCCAGACGGTTGAATCGTGGCAGGAATTGCACTGGATGCATCTGTCATAAGGATGACACGCGCGGTGTCGGGGCCAACGCCCGAGATACGCCCGACGACGCCAATCCCGTCCATGGTGGCCCAGCCGTCCCTGATCCCATCCCTTTCACCCACGTTCAGCAGGACCGACTGGCGGAAGGGCGAGCCGCTATCGGCCATGACCACCCCGGTGATATAGGTCAGGCGCGGATCAAGACGCACGTTGTTCAGGTCCAGAAGCCGGGCATTTTCCTGCTCCAGCTGCAACGCGGCCTCTTTCCAGGCGCGCATGATGCGCAATTCGCTGCGCAATTCCTGGTTCTGATCACTCAGCCGTTGGTAACTTTGGAAATCGCGCACCAGATTGACGGCGGCGGTGACAGGAACCATGGCCCATTCCATCGACGGCACAACACTGTCCACGACCTGTGCGCGAAACCGTTCCACGCGCGGGCTGTCGATCCGCCAGATCAGAAAGATGCCTAGCAGACACAACACAACAATCCCCAGCAACAGGCGGCGCAAGGGGGTTGTGTATTCATCGCGCTGTGATCGGTCTTTTGCCACAGGACTCCTTCCCGTGCTGCTCGTGCCGAATTTACCCAATGTAGTAAAGGGTGCGCGCCTTAGCTTTCGTAGTCAATCGCGTGGCGCAGTTGTTTTTCGTATTCCAGCGCCTTGCCGGTGCCCAAAGCCACACAATTAAGGCTTTCGTCGGCTATCGACACGGCCAAGCCGGTCTGTTCGCGCAGGGCAAGGTCCAGATCGCCCAACAGTGCACCGCCGCCGGTCAGCATCACGCCCCGGTCCACAATGTCCGCCGCCAGATCAGGCGGAGTGGTTTCCAGTGCGGTCATTACCGCCTCGCAAATCTGCTGGACGGGTTCGGACAGCGCCTCGGCCACTTGGGCCTGGCTGATTTCAATTTCCTTGGGCACACCATTCAGCAGGTCGCGTCCGCGAATGTGCATCGACTGGCCGCGGCCGTCGTCGGGCATGCGCGCAGTGCCGATGGTGGTCTTGATCCGCTCGGCCGTGGATTCACCGACCAGCAGGTTCTGCTGGCGGCGCAAGTACGAGATGATCGCCTCATCCATACGGTCACCGCCGACGCGGACCGAGCGGGCATATACGATGTCACCCAGCGACAGAACAGCAACCTCGGTGGTACCCCCGCCGATATCGACAACCATGTTGCCGGTCGGGTCGGTGATGGGCATGCCCGCTCCAATCGCGGCAGCAATAGGTTCGGCAATCAGACCGGCGCGGCGGGCGCCTGCGGACAGAACCGACTGGCGGATCGCGCGTTTTTCAACAGGGGTCGCGCCATGGGGGACGCAGACGATGATTTTGGGTTTCGAGAAAGTTGACCGCTTGTGCACTTTGCGGATGAAGTGCTTGATCATTTCCTCGGCAGTATCAAAGTCGGCAATCACGCCTTCGCGCATCGGGCGGATGGCTTCGATCGATCCGGGGGTCCGGCCCAGCATCAGCTTGGCGTCTTCGCCAACAGCCAGAACCTTTTTCACGCCGTCCTTGACGTGATACGCCACCACAGAGGGTTCAGACAGGATAACACCGCGACCCTTGACGTAAACCAGCGTGTTCGCTGTACCAAGGTCGATAGCCATGTCCGCTGTGAACAGGCCGCCCAGATTGCCAAAGATCCCCATATTTTTCCCTGATCCTGTATGTCAGTTTTCTACTGCCCGCGACTCGACGGTTCCGGGACGGATGACTTATAGGGTGCCAACTCGCCCGGTAAAAGGGCTGATTCCGCGACAATCAGCACCTTTCCGCCTTAATTGCAGGGACTTTAGAAGGCATCATGCTCTCATATCAACATATTTACCACGCAGGTAACCTTGCGGACGTCCATAAGCACGCAATTTTAGCAGAAACGTTGGCCTATCTAACCCAAAAGGACAAACCGCTAAGCTACATCGAAACCCATTCGGGGCGGGGGCTGTACCAGTTGGACTCGGATCAAGCCGTTCAGACTGGTGAAGCAGCTGCGGGAATTGAACGTGCGTTGACCGAAGGCTGGTTTGACGCCGATCATCCCCTGAGCAGGGCCATTGCCGCTGTTCACGATCGGCATGGCAAAACGGCGTATCCGGGGTCGCCGCTGATCGCGGCGAACCTGCTGCGGCCGCAGGATAAGATGCATCTTGCTGAATTGCATCCGCAGGAATACCGCGCGCTGTCTGACGCCATGATCACGACCGGTGCCCGGACCTATCAGCAGGATGGCTTTGAACTGGCCCAGTCCCTGCTGCCGCCAACGCCGCGCCGTGGCGTTTTGCTGATTGATCCAAGTTATGAGATCAAATCCGATTATGACAGACTGCCCGGCATCATCGCATCGCTGAATCGGAAATGGAATGTGGGTGTGATCGCGCTGTGGTATCCGATACTGGCCAATGGGCGACATCAGGCCATGCGCGACGCTTTGGCGAAACGGGATTTCGCCAAGGTTCTACACCACGAGGTCCACTTTCCGGCCGCACGCGAAGGGCACGGTATGATTGGATCGGGAATGTTTGTTGTGAACGCGCCCTATGGTCTGAACGAGTGCGCCGAAACGCTGGACGGCCTGTTTGGCAATCTGCGCGGATGAGCAATCAGTGATCACATGTGATTTTCCTAAAGTAAGCCTCGCAGGTATGAAATCTGCTGTGACAGCAATGAGCTTTCAGGAAAAACCGTTTTTTTAAACACCGGGACCTTGATTTCCGGCGATGATCTCGTAAATAAACTATCACAAGTGACAGCAAACGGGAATCGGATTGCTTCGATGGACTTCCTAAGCCGCCATATCAGTGACTTTCATCTGAATTACTGGGAAACCTTGATTGACGATTGGTTCTTCGTCTTCGCCATGGCCTTTCTGGCCTTCGAATTGATCCGATACGCAGTCGTCAAAAAGCTGAATTGGCAGATGATGGGTGACACCGTCACCAATTTCATCACGCTCGTTTTCTTCATCGGTATCAGCTTTGTTCTGTTGGCTGGTTTCTATATCGGTGCCTATGTCTGGGCTTCGCAATTTGCCGTGTTCGATATTCCGACAACATGGGCTTCGTTCATCATCGTGCTGATCCTTGCAGACCTGGCCTATTACTGGGAGCATCGAATCCTGCATCGGATCAACTTCCTTTGGGCCACGCATTCTGTTCACCATAGCTCGCCCTTTTTCAATATCTCGGTCGCCTATCGCCATGGTCCGCTGGATGGTTTTTGGCCGCTGTTTTTCCACCTGCCGCTTGTGCTTTTGGGGTTCAACCCGTTCATGGTGCTGGTCGCGGAACTGCTGGTGCAGCTGTATCAGACGGCCCTGCATACCGAAGTTATCAAAAAGCTGTGGCGCCCGATTGAATACATCTTCAACACGCCGTCGCATCACCGCGTTCACCATGGATCAAACCCGAAATACCTGGACAAGAACTATGCTGGGATTCTGATCATCTGGGACCGCATGTTCGGAACGTTCGAGGACGAAAAGGAAGAGGTGGTCTATGGCCTCGTCAAACCGATCGACTCGATCAATCCCTTCGTCGCCTTCCTTCACGGCTTTGCCCGCTTGTTCAAGGATGTCCGGAACATGCCGGGGTTCGGCAACAAGCTGGGTGTTTTCTTCGGACCGCCGGGCTGGCAGCCAAAGAACGGCCGTAAACAGAGTAAACTCGCTAAGTAAGGCGTAGGAGCGCAAAAGATGCCAAGCAACACACAACGCATCGTGGCGGCCATCGTTACGGCAGGTCTGTTTGTCGGAGGCGCCTGGGTCGCCTCGGGGTTCACCACAGATATTGACCAAGCAGCGGCTTCCACCACAGGGACCTCGCAAGACAAGGGTCTGACCGTCAATCTGCATGGTGCGCGCAGCACCAAGGGCAACGTGATTGTCATGGCCTTTGACCAGGCGACAGCCTTCGACAAAATGGATTACACCAAAGCTGCTAGTTATCTTGAGGCACCAGCGTCCGAGGACCCGCTCCGCTTCGATTTTCCCGACCTCCACAGCGGGTATTTTTCTGTTATCGCGTTTCACGACGAAAACGGGGATTATGATCTGAACTATGACGCGAACTACATACCAACCGAAGGGTATGCAGTATCGGGGCTGAACGATCTCAACGATACGCCGGTGTATGACTACTCGTTGATCGGGACAGAAAAGCCAGCAGATCTGACCTTATTCTATTGGCCGTAATGCGGCTGGAGATAATAGAGAAGGGGCGGTCGACAATCGTCCGCCCCTTTTTTGTTCAAGTGAGATCTTTGTAGCTGATTTCCCGGGTATCTGCGCCCGGACCGGCCTTTTGTCGGCGCACGATCAGGCGGTTCAGCGCGTGGATATACGCCTTGGCCGAGGCCACGACTGTATCGGTGTTGGCGGATTGGCCGGTTGCGATCATGCCGTCCTCTTCCAGACGCACCGATACCGTGGCCTGCGCGTCCGTACCTTCGGTCACGGCGTGCACCTGATAAAGCTGCAGATGCGCCGTATTCGGATGCACAACTCGAATGGCGCGGAAGGCAGCGTCGACCGGGCCGTCGCCTTGTTCGGTGGCGATGATTTCCTTGCCGCCTACTTCCATCTCGATGGTGGCTTCGGCCTTGCCGACGGTTCCGCAGGTAACCTTCATCGAAACCAGTTGCAGGTGATCGTTGCCGTCGTCATCATCCAGCGTCATCAACGCGATCAGATCGTCGTCGAACACTTCTTTCTTACGATCGGCCAGTTCCTTGAACCGAACGAATATGTCCTTGAGCTGGTTGTCGCCAACCTCATAACCCAGCGTGTTCAGCTTATCACGCAGCGCCGCGCGGCCCGAGTGTTTGCCCAGCGGCAAGGATGTCCCGGACAGACCGATATCCTCGGGGCGCATGATTTCAAAGTTTTCGCGGTTCTTCAGCATGCCGTCCTGGTGGATACCGCTTTCATGCGCGAAGGCGTTCTTGCCGACGATGGCTTTGTTGAACTGCACGTTGAAGCCCGACACCGTCGCGACCCGGCGCGAGATATGCATGATCTTGGTCGTGTCGATGCCGGTGTTCCAGGGCATGATGTCATTGCGTGTGCGCAGTGCCATCACCACCTCTTCCAGCGCGGTGTTACCGGCACGTTCGCCAAGGCCGTTGATGGTACATTCAATCTGACGTGCACCACCTGCAACAGCAGCCAGCGAGTTTGCGGTCGCCAGGCCAAGGTCGTTGTGGCAGTGGGTCGCGAAGACCACCTCATCCGCGCCCGGAACCGTTTCGATCAGACGTTTGATCAGATCGGCGGACTCCATCGGTGCCGTATAGCCGACCGTGTCGGGGATGTTTATTGTCGTCGCGCCAGCCTTGATCGCAATCTCGATCACACGGCAGAGGTAATCCCATTCGGTCCGCGTGGCATCCATCGGTGACCACTGCACGTTCTCGCACAGATTGCGCGCATGGCTCACGGTTTCGTGGATTTTGTCGGCCATCTCGTCCTGCGTCAGGTTCGGGATGGCACGATGCAGCGGTGAGGTGCCGATGAAGGTGTGAATTCGGCTTTTACCTGCGTGTTTCACAGCTTCCCAACAGCGGTCGATATCGGCGAAATTGGCGCGGGCCAAGCCGCAGATTCGGCTGTTCCTTGACCGTTCGGCAATTTCGGATACGGCCTTGAAGTCACCTTCGGAGGCAATTGGGAACCCCGCCTCGATAATATCAACGCCCATATCGTCCAACAGCTCGGCAATCTCCAGCTTTTCCGAATGGGTCATGGTTGCGCCGGGGCTTTGCTCGCCGTCGCGCAGGGTTGTGTCAAAGATCAAGACGCGGTCTTGGTCGGTCACGTTGGTCATGGGATTCTCTTTCTTCTTCTGTCCTAAAGCCTATGGCGCGCGGGCGTCCTCCTCTGAGCGGGCGCGCCGGATGGCACGCTCAGAGGCGGATTAGGATCAGTAGGCCACGCAGCGACGCACCGCGAAGGGCGGTGTCGGCAATCAGGATATCTGCGCGGTTGATCATGGGGTTGAGGTTATACATCGCGCGGCGGGAATGAAAAGAACGAATTTTCCTCCGGCATATGAAGAGATTTCTTTTTTCCCACATGTGTTGATCACGCATTGCCGACGGCTAGTTCAACCCGCATGGAAACAGCACTTATCATCGGCGCCTCGGGTGGGATCGGAGGTGCAATCGCCGACAGGCTTCGGCAACAGTCGGTCGACGTCACCACATTGTCCCGGTCACAGGACGGATTTGATTTGACCGACCCCGAGATCGTAGATCGGACGTTGGCGGGCGTTTCCGGCCCGTTCGACCTGATCCTGGTCGCGGCTGGCGCTCTTGAGGTTAATGGTGCCACCCCCGAGAAAACCATCAGACTGCTAACCGCGCCGGCGATGATGGATCAGTTCGCGCTGAATGCGGTCGGACCTGCGTTAGTTCTTGCGCATGCCGCGCGCTTGCTGCCGCGCGACCGGCGTGCCGTCTTTGCCGTGTTGTCTGCGCGAGTGGGGTCGATTGGTGACAACCGGCTTGGTGGATGGATCAGTTATCGGGCGTCCAAGGCGGCGCTGAACCAGATTGTGCGCACATCCGCGATCGAGCTTGCCCGGAGCCATAAACAGGCGATCTGCGTCGCCTTGCACCCCGGTACGGTCACGACAGCATTCACCCGGAAATATGTCGGGCGGCACCCTGCGGTTGCACCTGATGAGGCCGCCCGGAACCTGCTATCCGTATCAGCCGCGTTAAATGCGGCTGATACGGGTGGGTTTTTTGACTGGGCGGGAAAGCCAGTGCCCTGGTAGCTTGATTACCCGTCAGAGGCGGATGTATCAGGCTCGGTTTCGGTATCTGTCGCGTCGGGCGCACTTACGTTCTCACTGGGTAGGACGCCGTTTTCCCAAACGCCGGTTTCTTCCAGGCCATTGGCATAACGCATCGTGCCATTGCCGTGGCGTTTGTTATCCAAAAAGGTGCCTTCGTACACGTCACCGGTGGCATAGGTTGCCACACCCTGACCACTGATTTTGCCTTCGGCCCAGCCGCCGGTATAGCTGAATCCACGTGGGGTTTTGATAGTTCCCTCGCCGTGACGCTGACCGTCTTGGAAATCACCTTCATAGGATGTTCCGTCGGGAAATGTTGCCTTGCCTTTACCCTGACGGGCGCCATCTACCCAGTCGCCTTCGTACCGATACCCGTTCGCGAATGTCAGAACGCCCGTGCCATGGCTCAGACCGTTCTTGAACTGTCCTTGGTAAACAACACCATTGGGATACGTGGCCTTGCCGTTGCCCTCAAAGATGCCAGCCGTCCATTCGCCGTCATAGACGGTGCCATCCGGATAGGTCTGAACGCCTTTGCCATGCGGCAGATCTGCGCTGAAATCACCGGTATAGGTCGCGCCATCAGGATAGGTGACCTCACCCAGCCCTTCGATCTGGCCGTCCACCCATTCGCCGGTGTAATCAAACCCGTCGGTCCCAAGAAAGCGACCTTTTCCGTGGCGGCGGTCATCGGCATATTCGCCCTCATAAGTCGCACCGTTGGCATATGTGGCCTTGCCATTGCCCTGACGGCGGCCATCAACCAGATCGCCCTCGTAAAGGTCGCCATTGGCCTGCAACAAGCGGCCCTTGCCGGTCATGCTGTCCTGAGACCAATCACCGGTATATGTCATGCCATCCGGAACGGTCAGAGTACCCTGGCCATCGCGCAAGCCGTTGTTGATTTGCCCTTCGTAGATGCTGCCTTGCGTCGAGGTAATTTTGCCCTCGCCGTGCTTGACGCCATCCTTCCAGTCGCCATCGTAGACGTAACCGCTGGGGTCGGTCAGGACGCCTTTGCCGTGATAGCGGGCGTCTTTGAAGCTGCCCTCGTAACGGACGCCGTTGGTGTATTTTGCAATTCCGGTTCCGTTGATTGACCCTTCGGCCCAGTCCCCCTCATAGCTGCCGCCGTCGGGGTAGATGATCTTGCCCTGCCCCTCGGGTTGCCCCTTCGCGAACATCCCCTCATAGACCGAGCCGTTGACATAGCGCGCTATGCCATTGCCCTGAATTTCGCCTTCGACCCATTCGCCGACATATTCGAACCCGTTCGGCAGGCGGTAAGTGCCCTCGCCGTGTCGCAGGCCGTTCAGGAAAGTGCCCTCGTACACGCCGCCAACATCATCATCCGCAACGATAACCTGTCCGTCCTGCGCGAAGGCGGATGTAGCCAGCAAAGCCATCGCCGTGGCGGCCAAAGAAATGCGGATAGCGTTCATGGTTTTTCCTGCCTTGCCCGGTTGTCACGTTTTAAAGCAAAACTAAGATACCCGTGCGGACAGAGCAACGTGTTTTGCCGCATTTGACTTTCACTCGCGGTGCGATCTGCTAAATGGCATTAGGACTGACGAGGGCAAGAGGGCAGCATGGCCAACCGTTTCCGCATTACTCTGGCACAACTCAATCCCGTTGTTGGGGACATCCAAGGCAATTTGGACAAGGCGCTTGCGGCGTGGGAGCAGGGGCGCGAAGCTGGTGCCGACCTTGTGGCTTTCCCCGAAATGTTCATTACCGGTTACAACACTCAGGATCTGGTGATGAAGCCAGTGTTCCATCAAGCGGCCATGGCGGCGGTTCAGTCGCTGGCTGCGCAATGTGCCGATGGACCCGCCATAGCAATTGGTGGTCCGTGGACGGAAGACGGTAAGCTTTTCAACGCCTACCTGATCCTCAAGGGCGGTCGCATCGGCACCAAGGTGCTGAAACATCACTTGCCGAATGAAACCGTGTTCGACGAGGTGCGCCTGTACGACGCGGGCCCGTTGGGGGGGCCGTACTCGGTTGGCAACTCGCGGATCGGTAGCCCGATTTGCGAAGACAGCTGGCACCCGGATGTTTCGGAAACACTGGAAGAGACCGGGGCCGAGTTTCTGCTGATCCCCAATGGTTCACCTTACTTCCGCAACAAATATGATGTGCGCCTGAACCATATGGTCGCCCGTGTGGTCGAGACCGGTTTACCGCTGATCTATCTGAACATGGTGGGCGGTCAGGACGATCAGGTCTTTGATGGCGCGACTTTCGGCCTTAACCCGGGCGGAGAACTGGCTTTTCGAATGCCGGTCTTCGATGAGGCCGTAACACATGTCGATTTGGAGCGCGGTGATGAGGGTTGGCGTATTTTGCCTGCTGAAGTTGTGCCGCAGCCGGATGAATGGGAGCAGGACTATCGTGCCATGGTCCAATCCCTGCGCGATTACATGGGCAAGACCGGGTTCAAAAAGGCGTTGTTGGGGCTGTCGGGTGGAGTGGACTCTGCGTTGGTCGCGGCAATTGCTGTTGATGCAATCGGCGCGGAAAACGTCCGTTGCGTGATGCTGCCGTCGGAATACACCAGCCAGGCCTCGCTAGATGACGCTGAAGCCGTCGCCAAGGCGCTGGGCGTGCATTACGACTATGTTCCGATCTCGGACAGTCGGGCGGCGGTGACAGACACTCTGGCCCCGTTGTTTGCGGGCCGCGAGGCGGATTTGACTGAGGAAAACGTCCAATCCCGCCTGCGCGGTTTGCTGCTGATGGCGATCTCGAACAAGTTTGGCGAACTGCTGCTGACCACGGGCAACAAGTCCGAGGTGGCTGTGGGTTACGCGACCATCTATGGCGACATGAATGGCGGTTATAACCCGATCAAGGATCTGTATAAAACGCGCGTGTTCGAAACATGCCGCTGGCGCAATGCCAATCACCGTGACTGGATGATGGGCCCCGAAGGTGAGGTGATCCGACCGTCGGTCATTGATAAACCCCCCAGTGCTGAGCTGCGCGAAGACCAGAAAGACAGTGACAGCCTGCCGGACTACCCGGAACTGGACGCGATCCTAGAAATCCTGGTCGACCGCGATGGCTCGATCGCTGATTGCGAAGCAGCAGGATTCGAAGCAGATGTCGCCCGTCGCGTAGAGCATCTGATCTATATCAGCGAATATAAGCGGTTTCAGTCCGCACCAGGTACGCGCTTGACCAAGCGAGCCTTCTGGCTGGACCGCAGATACCCGATTGTGAATCGTTGGCGTGAACGGTCTTGAGCTGAAACCACGCGTATTTTTTTAAGTCTCCGATCGTTTCCAAAAAGGGTGCTTGAGGGCGCGCTTTTATTCATTGTCCCTGTGGTGGGGACAGTGCATATCTAGATTCGGCTTAGGCCGTTTAACGCGCTTGAAATCAGGACATTTTTCTGACACATTTTAGCTTAATTGCCGCCTCATGTGGGGCAGATGCGGCGCATTCTTAAGTGGCTCGATGTTTATGATCGAGTTTTGTTTGTTACGCATCGTGAATTGCGTGTCTGTGTTAACGATTTGGTGTGAAAATGCGTGAGCAATACGATAGACCACTCCACTCGCCACCTCCGTGGCGTTCGATGGAAACCAAGGGTCATGAACTAGACGAAGATCAGGTTGATTCTGCCATTGCCGACCTTTTGGGGGCTGAGATGTCGTCAGAGCAAAAATCGGAACCAGCGGAATCTGTGGCCTCTTCGGTTCTGCCTGAACTGCCTTCACAAGAAAGCATGGGCGAAGATTTGGCCGGCAACGATGCCGGATTGACAGCCACATTGCGTCAGAAGTGGGCTGAACTCTGCGGCGCGGCTTAACGGCCTGGACCTGTTGAATCCAACAGTGCCAGAGATCAATCTGGCACTATAACCACAGCTTGTGAAAATTGTGATCCATGCATCAGGCGGTATGTTGCCTATTGCCTGATACCGCGCATTCATTGCAGTCCGAGCAATGAAGTAAGAGCGGCGGATGCCCGGTCCAAAACCAACTCCTGTAGAACCTGATCTGCATCTGCCCAAGTCTGTTGACGTTGTGGTCATAGGCGGCGGAATCATCGGCGCATCAACAGCTTTAGAGCTGTCAGAGCGGGGCGCGTCAGTCTTGCTGTGCGAAAAAGGCCATATTGCGGGCGAACAAAGTTCGCGAAACTGGGGATGGGTGCGTTTGGGGCTGCGGGACCCTCGGGAAATCCCGCTCATGCTAGAAGCGCAGCAGATCTGGCAGGATCTGGATCAACGCACAGGGCGCCAAACCGGATTTGCGCGTTCCGGCATCCTTTTTGGCGCCTCGGGGAAGCGGGATCATGCAAATCTTGAACGCTGGATGCGCCATGTTGAAGGTCTGCACACTGGCGCTGAGATGGTTTCGGGTGCTGAACTGGATGGCTTGCTGCCCTACAATCAATCGGGGTTGAAAGTTGCCCTGCACATGCCATGGGATGGACGGGCTGAACCGCAATGGGCCGCCCCTGCGATCGCTGAAGCCGCACGAGACAAAGGGGCGTGCCTGATGACCAACTGCGCAGTGCGCAGCGTTGATGTCGAGAACGGTTATGTCTCAGGTGTGTTTACCGAACGTGGTCGGGTGGCTTGTGCACGGGTGGTTCTTGCCGGAGGCGCGTGGTCGCGGCTGTTTGCGGGCAATGCGGGGATTGACCTGCCACAGCTTAAGGTTCTCAACACGGTCCTACGCACTTCACTGGTGAATGGGCCGGAAACAGCAATATGGTCAGATGACTTCGCGATGCGAAAAAGGGCCGATGGCGGTTATACAATTGCATCCGGGCACGAGAATACGGTTGATATTGTCCCGGATAGTTTTCGGCTTGCGCTGCAGTTTGTTCCGGCGTTCCGACAGGAATGGCGATCCTTGCGTTTCAGGCTGTCCAAACGCTGGGCGGCAGAGGCCGGTGAGGACCGAACATGGTTGCACACCGACGTCACGCCATTCGAACATTGCCGTGTGCTGGATCCTGAGCCCTCGGCCAAGGTCCTGAGGCGGACATGGGCGCGCGCGCGCAAAGGGTTCCCGGTGCTGGAGCAAGCAGAGATCGTTCAAAGCTGGGCAGGTTTGATCGACGTCACCCCGGACGCCATTCCGGTAATATCTTCAGTCGATACCATGCCAGGGATGTTCATCGCCACGGGGTTTTCAGGTCATGGATTTGGGATCGGCCCCGGAGCGGGGCGTTTAATGGCCGATCTGGTTTGTGAAACCACGCCATGCGTTGATCCGGCCGCCTTTCGCCTGTCCCGATTTACGGATGGTTCAAAGGTGCGGCCGGACCCGGGATACTAGGGTACTATCCCATCATCTGGTAGCTGACCGGCACAAAGCGGAACCCGTCGCCACGTGGTTCAACGAAGCCAGCTGCCGGGAATGGCATGTGATAGCCGATCATCGGAACCTTGTCGGCGGCCAGCATGCCCAGCACGTCGCGGCGCGATGCCGTGGCGGCTGCTTTGTCCATGTCAAAACGGACTTCCCATTCCGGATGGGCAAAGGACCAGACATAGTGGTTTGCCAGATCGGCGGTCAGAACCAGACGCTGCCCATTGCTTTCTAGATGATACACCGTGTGGCCAGGTGTATGGCCATAAGCTGCAACAGCGGTGATACCCGACGAGACTTCGCCGCCATTTTCAACAAAGGTCATCTTCTCGGCCAAAGGTGTGACCTTGGCCGCGACCAGATCTCCGACACGATTGCCCGCGTCCTGCGCCGCCCAGAAGTCATATTCCGGAGAGGAGGTAACATAGCGCGCGTTCGGGAAGGTTGGCGCGTCATTGGTTGTCATGCCGCCGATATGATCGGGGTGCATATGGGTGATGACGACGACATTGATTTGATCCGGGGTAACACCCGCATCAGCTAGTGCCGCTTGAATACCACCTTGTCCCAGCCCTGTGTCGAACAAGACCAACTCCGACCCGGTATTGACCAAAGTCGGGGTAAAGAAGAATTGCGCGACATCTGGTGAGATGAAATTGTCTGCTGAGACTTTCGCGAAGTCTTCATCTGACGCTCCGCCGCCAAAGATTTCTTGGGCGCCATCGCGCGGCAGGCTGCCATCCAGCAATGTCGTTACGGTAAAATCGCCCAACGCAAAGGATTTGGCGACGGTTGAATTTGCCTTGGTCTCGGCCCCAGCCGCCAGAACCGGCGCTGCAGCTGCGGCAAAGGGCAAAGCTGCCGCGGTTCCTAGTGCCGCGCGGCGGGTCAATTTGATGGTCATATTGGTTCTCCCTGTCAGAACAGCATTCAGTGAGTTTAGGTCGGCGCGAGTCTCTTGCCAGTGTATACCCTTTTCAAATGGGCTGCGTGGATGAACATTACGTGTTAATTTTTGTTTATGGCGCGATCTGAAAACAAAACCGTTCCCACAGGTCAAAGTGTCGAGGGCTTTTTGGCGGCTGTTCAACCGGCGAAGAAGGCAGATGATGCGCGGGCGTTGGATGCCCTCTTTCGGGACGCGACCGGGTTTGAACCCGTTATGTGGGGGGCGTCGATTGTGGGCTATGGTCGTTACCATTATCGCTACAAATCCGGGCGCGAAGGAGAGTTTCTGGCAACCGGGTTTTCCCCGCGCAAAACGGCTTTGTCGATCTACATCATGCCCGGCTACGCGGATTTCGGGGATATTCTGTCACGACTTGGTAAACACAAACTGGGCAAGTCCTGTCTCTATGTGAACAAGTTGGCGGATATTGACACGAATGTTCTGTCTGAACTGATCTGCGCCGGGTTAAAGGACTTGGATCGGCACTGGCCGGTCCAGCCGACCTGAACGCCTTTGCTGGACAATTGGCCAATCCTGTGACAAGAGCCGCGCCAACAGGAGACACCTATGACAACCACCCGTTTTGCCCCGTCGCCCACCGGTTACATCCACGTGGGCAACCTGCGCACCGCCCTGATGAACTATCTGATCGCCCGCAAGGCCGGCGGCACGTTCATCTTGCGGATCGACGACACCGATCCTGAGCGGTCGAAAGAAGAATATGTCGACGCCATCAAACAGGACATGGAGTGGCTGGGCCTGCATTGGGACCGGGTTGAACGTCAGTCGGATCGTCTGGACCGTTATGCCGAAGCTGCAGATAAACTGCGCGAGATGGGGCGGTTCTATGAGGCGTTCGAGACGCCCACCGAGCTGGACCTGAAGCGCAAGAAGCAACTGAACATGGGCAAGCCGCCGGTTTACGATCGCGCTGCGCTGAACCTCAGCGATGCTGAGAAAGAGGCGCTGCGGGCCGAGCGTGGCAGCGGCGTCTGGCGCTTCAAGCTGGATCATGAGCGGATCGAGTGGAATGACGGCATTCTGGGCGACATCTCGATCGATGCGGCATCCGTGTCCGATCCGGTTCTGATCCGGGGCGATGGTCAGGTTCTCTATACGATTGCGTCGGTGGTGGATGACACAGAAATGGGCGTCACCAATGTGGTACGCGGCTCGGACCATGTGACCAACACCGCGACCCAGATTCAGATCATCGAGGCGCTGGGCGGTACCTGCCCGCGCTTTGCGCATCACTCGTTGTTGACCGGCCCTCAAGGAGAGGCCCTGTCAAAACGGTTGGGCACGCTTGCCCTGCGTGATCTGCGTGAACAGGGCGTGCAGCCGATGGCGTTGCTGAGCCTGATGGCGCGTCTTGGATCGTCTGATCCGGTTGAGCTGCGCTCGGAAATGGCGGAACTGATTGAAGGCTTCGATGTGAACCGTTTTGGGGCCGCGCCAACCAAGTTCGATGTGCAGGACCTGTTCCCGCTGACGGCAAAGCATCTGCAGTCCCTGCCTTTGGCCGACGTGGCCGAGGCTGTGGCTGATGCTGGTGTTCCTGCCGATCTGGCCGAACCCTTCTGGGCGATGGCACGCGAGAACATCACCACTTTGGCTGATCTCAAGGGCTGGTGGGAGCTGTGTCGCGATGGGGCTGAGCCGCTGATCGCGGATGAGGACCGTGAGTTTATCGCCGAGGCTATGGCGCTGCTGCCTGAAGGTTCGTTCGATGGCGAAACCTGGGGCAAATGGACCAGCACGGTTAAAGAAGCGACCGGCCGTAAGGGCAAAGGGCTGTTCATGCCGCTGCGCAAGGCGCTGACCGGCATGGAGCGGGGGCCTGAGATGGCCACTCTGTTGCCACTTCTGCAGGTGATCCGCGCAAAAGCTTGAACGTATTGTAGAGAATGAGGAAAGGCGGGGTCATTCGATCCCGCCTTTTTTCTATGCGTTCTGCACAATCCGGGCTGAGAGACGGCTGAGACGATCATCCACGAATTCGGTCTCAACCGATTTCAACTGTTGATGGCGCGGGTATCGGGGCTCGGCCCGGTCGTTCAGGATTGGCGCATCCCATCCATCTGTGGTGGCAAAGAAACGATCTGCGCCGTCTTCACCAAATGCGCGCAGGTATCCCTGCACGACCACATCAATGTAACTCAGTAGCAATGGGTGGTGATTGCTTGGAGCATTGTGCCGGTCAAGAGGCACAGCGTAGACGGCAATCTCGACCTCATGCTTTACCGGGTGCGTGACGGATTGTGTGGCGGGAATTCGTTTATAGGCCCATTCCCGTTTGTCTAGGGCGATCCAATCATTTTTCGGCACATGCGCAATCATGCCTTCGATTTCGGACGCAGGGTCCGAAACTGCCGTCAGAAAGGCGACCGGTCGCAGGTCAGTGTGTCGCCACGCGCGCCGCCAGCCTTTTAGCCGGGCAGGATGCGGATCGGGAAAGTCGTGCGTCGAAAGGTTCACAAGGCTGCCGTAGCCAAAGAAATAGGGATCTGCCATGGGCCTGTGCGTCCTTTCCTGACGATTGATGTATGTCAAACCGCTTTTATGCCGGACATGCAATAAGTCTGCATCTTGAAACTTGGGAGGTCACGATGCGGATAACCAAACGGACGAACATTGCGGTACGGCTGCTGATGTATTGTGCAGCTCATCAGGATAGGCTGGTTACCAAGTCCGAGATTGCCGAAGTCTGCAATATTTCCGAGAACCATCTTGCGCAGGTCATCAATCAGCTAAGCCAGTTGGACTATCTTAGCACCCAACGCGGTCGTAACGGTGGTATGGTTCTGGCGCGTTCGGCCGAACAGATCCGGATCGGATCGGTGTTTCGTGATGTCGAAGGCAACCTGCCGCTGGCCGAGTGTTTTGCGGATGCCGACAACACCTGCCCATTGACGGATGCATGTCGATTGCGGATGGCGCTTCAGGACGCGGCTGAGGTCTTCTATGCCTCACTGGACGAGATCACGCTCGACGCCCTGATCTGCGACAACGATCCTTTGCTGCAGATCCTGCAACCGGTTGCCTGCGCGCGCGCCGGTTAATCGCTGGCACGCAGGATGCGGGCAGGGCGGACGGCCAGGGGACGCAGGGCAAAGATCAGCCCCGCGCCAAGCGTCACGATGATGCCCGCCAGAACAATTCCGATTGCGGACGGCCAGATCACCGAGAATTTCGTGTCGAAAATATAGGTGGCAACGGCCCACCCACCTAGGATGCCGGTCAGTAGCGCAACGCCACCAGCAGCCGCGCCCAACAGCGCGGCGCGCAGGGCAAAGCTGAACAGGATGCGCCGCCGGTCCGCGCCCAGTGTTTTGAGGATGGCGGCCTCATATCGGCGCGCGGGTTCCCCGGCCGCGGCAGCACCGATGAGGACCAAGAAGCCGGTCAGCAGAGAAATACCCGCGCCATAAGACGTGGCTGCTGCGATGCCCGCCAGCAGGCCCGAGACGCGGTCAATCGCATCGCGCACCCGGATCGCCGTTATGTTGGGGAACTTCCCGGCCAAATCGCGCAGAATTGCAGTTTCGGCCTTTTCTTCGGCATAGACCGTCGCGATGAAACTGTGCGGGGCACCTGCAAGGGCCGATGGGTTCATGGACATGATAAAGCCCATACCTGCGTTTGAAAAATCAACCTCGCGCGTTGATGTAAGTTCTGCGGTAATGTCCCGGCCCAAAATATTCACGGTCAATTGGTCGCCGAGTTTAAGGCCCATTTCTTCCGCCTCCTCGGCTGCGAAACTCACCTGCGGGGTACCGGTATAGTCTTCGGCCCACCATTCGCCCGAGGTTATGCGCGCGTTATCAGGTGGCCGGACGGAATAGGTGATGCCCCGGTCGCCATCCAGTACCCAATGATCGCCTGCCACTTCGCGGGCGGGCTTGTCGTTGATCTGCGTTATGATCCCGCGCAGCATCGGTGCGCTTTCGATCCGGCTGACGCCGGGGTCGGTGGTTAACCTGTCGTTAAAACCCGGCATTTGGTCCTTCTGGATGTCGACGAAAAAGTAAGACGGGGCAACGTCCGGCAAGTTGCCGGAAATTGCATTGCGCAAGGTGCCGTCGATCTGCCCAACGGCCGCCAGAACCGAAAGCCCAAGACCCAGAGACAGTACAACGGATGCAGCGCCCTCGCGAGGGTCGGAAATGGCCGACAAGGCCCACCGAAGGGCCGGACGCCCGCGCGCTGATGGGGCGCTAAGCCGAGCCAGCCGGCGCACCGCATAGGCCGCAGCGGACAGCAGCAGCAACGCGCCCACCAACCCTCCGGCGGTCCAGAACGTCAGGCGCGCCGAGCCGCTGAACCAGGCAGCTGACGCGATCAGCAGCGCGAGGCCGGAACCAGTTGCGATGAGGTATACCCCTCGTGGAACCGCACGTGCCGAGGTCAGAGCATCCCGAAACAGGGTCGCTGCGCGGACGTCTTCGGTGCGGGCAAGGGGCCAGAGCGTGAACAGAAAGGCCGTCAGTAAACCGTACAACGCTGCTTCGGCAAGCGGTGCCGGATAAAATGAGAAAACCGCGGGTACAGGCAACCGGGCTTCAATCAAGGGGGCCAGCAGCAGCGGCAGCAACCCGCCCAAGGCAAGGCCCAGCAAGATCCCGATCCCCGACAGGACACCGATCTGGATCATATAAGTTTGGAAAATTGTCGCCCTGTCAGCGCCCAGAGTGCGCAATGTCGCGATAGTCTCGGTCTTTTGCGACAGATAGGCGCGCACAGCCGCCGATACTCCGATACCGCCGACTGCAAGGCCCGACAACCCGACCAGAACCAGAAATGCGCTGAGCCGCCCGACAAACTCGGCAATCCCCGGCGCACCGTTGCGCGCGTCGGTCCAGCGCATACCGGTACCCTCAAAGTTCTGACGCGCTTCTACCGCTAGATATTGCAGCTCGGTTCCTGATGGCAGGGCTAGGCGGTATTTGGTGGAAAACAGGGTTCCCGGTGCCAACAGGCCGGATGCTTGCAAGTCTTCGGTCCGCACCAGCGTGCGAGGGCCCAGACCAAAGCCATCTGCCGCCCCGTCCGGTTCATGGATCAATGCGGCGGTCAGGATGAATTCTTGCGTCCCCAGTGCAAAGCGATCTCCGACGGAAAGACCCAACCGGTCAATTAGCGACGGATCCATAACTGCGCCCGGAAGTCCTTGATGCGTCCCTAAAGCCGCCGGCAGGGGCAGTACAGGCTGCAAAACTGGAGATCCCAATAACGGGTACGTGTCGTCGACCGATTTGACCTGTGTCAGCGCGCGTTGCGTTTCAGCGCCCTGATCAGCAACAGCCATAGAGCGAAAATCGACCACTTCAGAGACAGCTGTCCCGGTCTGGTCCATCCAGGCGCGTTCGTCATCTGTGGCAAATCGGTAGGTGAATTCCAGTTGCGCATCCCCGCCCAACAGGGCCGCGCCTTCTTCGGCCAATCCAGCTTGGATCGCGTGGCGCACCGATCCAACTGCTGCGATTGCGGCGACACCCAGCGCAAGACACGCGAGGAAAACGCGAAACCCATGCAGCCCGCCCCGAAGTTCACGGCGTGCCAGACGCCCGGCCAGCCGAAAGCTCATTCCGCAGCCTTTTGCTGGCTGTCTTCCGAAATTCGCCCGTCGCGCAAGCGTACAACCCGATCGCACTTGCGCGCCAGACTATGACTGTGGGTTACAAGCACCAGAGTGGCGCCGTGTTTGTCGCGCAGGCCGAACAATAAATCGACGATAGCCGCGCCGTTCGTTTCGTCCAGATTTCCTGTCGGTTCATCCGCCAGCAAAATTTGCGGACGCGGCGCGGCGGCCCGGGCCAGCGCAACGCGTTGTTGTTCGCCGCCCGACAATTGCGCCGGATAATGATCGCGGCGGTGCGACAGGCCAACCGCGTCAAGTTCTGCCGCAGCGCGTTGAAACGCATCCTTGTGTCCGGCCAATTCCAGCGGCGTGGCCACATTTTCCAGGGCGGTCATTGTTGGGATCAGATGAAAGTTCTGAAAGACGACCCCCATCGCATTGCGTCTGAAACGGGCCAGAGAATCCTCATCCATGCCAGTCAGATCCTGGCCAAGGGCTGTGATCTTGCCCGCGCTTGCCTGTTCCAACCCGCCCATCAGCATCAACAGCGAGGATTTGCCGGACCCGGACGGTCCGACAAGCCCAAGCGTTTCGCCTTTGGCGACGGTCAGGGTAATATCGTGCAGGATATTGACCCGGCCGGCATTGCCATCCAGCGACAAAGCGGCATTTTGGAGCGAAAGAACTGGTGTCGTCATAAGTACGTCCAAAAGGAGACGGTCATTTTGGGATATGGAGTTGTTCAAAAAATGCGCAAGGCTCTGATGGCTTTACTGTTTGCGTGTTGCGGCTTTGCCGCCACAGCGGAACCGTTGGTCATCGCGGCCCTCGGGGACTCGCTGACACAAGGATACGGGCTGCCGGAACAGGACGGGTTCGTACCACAGTTGGATCAATGGCTGAAGGATCAGGGCGCAGACGTGCAATTGATCAATGCCGGAGTTTCCGGGGATACGACAGCTGGCGGCGCGGCCCGTGTGGATTGGACGCTTACACCTGACGTGGACGCGATGATCGTAGCGCTGGGCGGCAACGATCTGCTGCGCGGTATCGACCCGGCTGTCTCGCGCGCGAACCTTGAGACAATCGTAACCTCCGCCCGGGCGGCGGAGGTAGAGGTTTTGCTGATCGGAATGCAGGCACCGGGGAATTACGGGGTCGATTACAAGCAGGCCTTTGACGCGATGTACCCGGATCTGGCCAAGGCATATCAACTTGTGTTTGCAGAAAGTTTTTTTGAAGGGTTGCAGCCAAACAGCGACCCGAACGCAGTCCGGCAGTTCATGCAACCGGATGGAATTCACCCCAACAAAGAAGGCGTGACGCGGATCGTAGCAGCGCTTGGGCCTTATGTGTTGGAGTTGGTCGAAACCTCGGCCAAGCAGGATTGAGAAGATGCCCGGGCGATTTTTTCTGACACGGCCAATGTCTGAGGTCGCGCAGGCACTGAACGTCCGATGTGATGTGGACCTGCAGCCGCCGCGAAAAAACATTCAACCGGGTCAGGAATTGATCGTCCTGACTGCCCACGGCCTGACACCCATGCGATGGGGCATGATCCCGGTTGGGCGCGTCAATGCGCGCGGTCGGCCTGTGATGGAAACTATAATCAACGCCCGGTCCGAAACCGTCTTTGACAAAACCGCCTTCGACGGCGTTGGCCGGGCCGTGGTTCCGGTGGACGGGTGGTACGAGTGGACGGGTGAAAAACGTCGAAAAACCGCATGGCGCATCACCTCAGCGAACGGTTCACCTCTGTTCTTCGCTGCGATCACCGACAGTTGGCAGGCTCCGGGCGGTCTGCGGGTTGACCAGTTTGCAGCTGTGACCTGCCCACCTAATGCTGATCTGGAGCCGATACACCATCGAATGGGCGTCCTGCTGGACCCTGCCGACATTCAGACGTGGGTTACAGGAACCGAGGACGACGCCAAGGCGCTGGCGCAGCCTTGGCCTGACGGGTTGTTGCAGATCGAAGAGGCGACGGACGTCGACTGGTCCGGGCCGTGACTGCCTCAGACCACCGTGACCACAGTTCCGACCGGTACACGCTCATACAAGTCGATGACATGGGCGTTCAGCATCCGAATGCATCCGTTTGAGGCCGCGCGCCCGATGGTTTGCGGCTGCGTCGTGCCGTGGATACGGAAATAGGTGTCGACCCCATTCTGAAACAGGTAGAGCGCGCGTGCCCCCAGAGGGTTACCATCACCGCCCGGTTGAACATAATCATTGTCCTTGAATTTAGCGTAAGTCAGCGGTTCACGTTCGATCATCTCGTTCGTGGGGCGCCAAGTCGGCCACTCTTTCTTGACGTCGATCGTGGCTGTGCCGGTGAATTCCAGACCTGCCTTGCCAACGCCGCACCCATAGCGGATCGCCTTGCGCGGTTCTGTGATGAGATACAGGTAGAAGGACCGTGGCGCGACCAGAAGCTGCCCCGGCAGAAATTGTTTCTTGACCCGAACGAACTGGGGCATGGGGTCGTATTCAACGGCTTTCTTCTTGGCCGAAGCAATACCGGGTGTCAGGCCAGCGGCAGCAGATGCTGCAAGGAAAGTGCGACGTGTGAACATATCGGTTCTCTTAAGGACAACAGGAAAATCGTAAACCAGTGTCGGAATGATAACCGATCTGGTCAATCATCTGCCAAGAGTAACCGTATTGTGATGTAATCGCAGAGACACACTTATGTTGCAGTTTTGTCCCGCGTGATGTGAAAAGGGCAGAGGTGACCTCTGCCCTTTCATGGCCTTAGACCAGTGCGATATCGTCGGCGCTTTCGCGGCCGTCACGACCAGCGCGCAGCTCGTACGTGACTTTCTGGTTGTCGGCCAGACCGGTCAGGCCCGAACGCTCGACAGCCGAGATGTGAACGAAGATGTCTTTGCCGCCATCTTCAGGTGCGATAAAGCCAAAACCTTTGGTGGTGTTGAACCATTTTACGGTGCCTGTGGGCATATCCGTTGTCTCCTGTTTAGTGCTGCCCACGGAGTTGCGGCAGCCCGGCGTCGTTGTCTGTATCGATAGACTGAGCGCCGGAAACGGTGACAGTGGGTCGAAATAGAAAAACGTAAGCCCCATTGATATGGCATCGGGGTGGGCGTGTGACAAGGGATTTTGTGCGTTTCGTACAAGGGTTTGAGGGCCAGTTTCCCGATTTGCACAAGAATCCGCCGACGGGTTTGGTTATTGGCTCAGCGGCCATTGATAAGGTAAAGCTATGCGATCGGGGCGCTGGATGGGCATTTAGAAACCTTTGACCAAGCCTGTGATCAGGTTGCGGCATGACGAGTTACTGCCGCATCCGAATGCCCGGAGCCAGGTACTTTCCCACCGTGTCTCTGGCTGATCGGTCATCGGAGCAGTTAGTGCACGAGGTGGCACATTTGCGGGCGGCCGTTCTGGTGTGGCGCGTTTGTTGTGTCGCCGGATCATCTGCAGCGGTTTGGACCTTAGCGCCAGGAGATGCCGATTATTCCACACGGTGGCGGTTAATAAAAAGTCGGTTTGTGTGGGGCGTCGGCGCGTTCGGTCCGCGGAGTGGGTCGAAAGTTGTCAAACAGGAACGTGGGATTTGGCAACGCAGGTTTTGGGAGCACTGGATCCGTGATGGACGAGATTATCGCAATCACATGGCATATTGCTGGGTTAATCCCGTCAAACACGGATTCGTAAACCATCCAACCCATTGGCCATGTTCGCCGATGTACCGCGATATTCGTGCGGGTCGGGTTGATCTGGAATGAAGAGGCTGCGTCACCAAAAGGAAGCTTGGGGGACCGTAGGGTCGGTGAATTCACCCATCCTTTTTATAGTTGGGTTCTTTAAAACTGAGGAATGAAAGTTGCGAGCACCCATCCCGCGCTGCCGAAAAACCTCAGTTTAGAATCCAGACAATCCGCAAAAGAAGCACCCAAAACTATCAGCAATAAATAGTGTCGTAACGTCACAATTGGGGCAGTGGCATGAGCTTTAGCTCGCAAAGCCGCATCACAAAATGACTTTTTGACGGGCTATTCAAAAATGATGCGGAGCGCGGTTTTCTTCCCCGTTGGCGCTTGATCTTTCTTTCATATGTACGCTGCACCGCTGCGGGTGGCCACTCACGGAAACACGGTCCTTGAGCCGACGTCCACCGCACGCTCGGATCGGCCCGCAGCGGAACATTGCAACGAATATTCAGTTTCAAACAATTTCGAGAAACCCAACACGCACGGGGAAAGATATGTTTTTCAAGTCGATCCTAGACCATATTTTCAAGTCAGCGGAGCAGGCAAATTCGATGCCCAAAGAGCTTGCCGGGAAAACGCAAATTGCAAATTCTGGAGCGGTTAACAAAAAAGAACTGACTGTGCTTTTTGGAGATGTTCTGAACGAGAAACAGGTTGGGATTGGTGAAAACCAACAGCCAGTCGGCCAGTCGCGAAAGTAACTGATTTCCGCCGGCTGTTGTAAGGCACAGATCGAGAATGCGCGGACAACCTGACTTATGTTGTGAGAGGCTGAACTCTGACCGGCTGCTTGAGGCTCACAAGTGGTCTGGAGAAGCTGAGAAAGATAGCAGCACGCACCGGTCAAACCGTATTACCGATATCTACGCTGCTACTCACTCCAAACAGGCTATTTGAGGCCCGGAATCACATCCGTTGGTTCCAGGCTTCAAACAAAGTTTTTACCGCGCAAACTTCTTATGCTTCAACCGCTTGGGCTCCAGCGCGTCCGGTCCCAGGCGGCGCTTTTTGTCCTCTTCGTAGTCTTCGAAGTTGCCCTCGAACCATTCCACATGGGCATCGCCCTCGAACGCCAGAATATGCGTACAAATACGGTCCAGGAAAAAGCGGTCGTGTGAGATGACGACGGCGCAGCCGGCGAAATCGACCAACGCGTCTTCTAGCGCGCGCAGGGTTTCGACGTCCAGATCGTTGGTGGGTTCGTCGAGCAGCAGGACGTTGCCGCCCTCTTTCAGAAGACGGGCCATGTGGACGCGGTTGCGCTCACCACCTGACAGAAGCGAGACCTTTTTCTGCTGGTCGCCGCCCTTGAAGTTGAAGGACGAGCAATAGGCGCGGGAATTGACCTGTGCGTCGCCCAGCTGGATGATCTCGGCGCCGCCGGTGATCGCCTCCCACACGGTGTCGTTGTCTTTCAGGTCGTCGCGGGACTGGTCGACATAAGACAGTTCGACCGTGTCGCCCAGAGTGATGGTGCCGCTGTCGGGCTGTTCCTGACCGGTGAGCATCTTGAACAGCGTCGATTTACCGGCACCGTTGGGGCCGATGACGCCGACGATGCCGCCAGGGGGCAGGGCAAAATCGAGGTTTTCGATCAGTTGCTTGTCGCCCATGTGCTTGGCCAAACCCTCAACCTCGATCACCTTGCCGCCAAGGCGCTGGCCGTTGGGAATGACGATCTGGGCGCGGGTCAGCTTTTCGCGCTCGGACTGGTCTGCCAGCTCGTTATAGGCGTTGATCCGGGCCTTGGATTTGGCCTGACGGGCCTTCTGGCCCTGACGCATCCAGTCCAGTTCACGCTGCAGGGTTTTCTGCTTGGACTTGTCCTCGCGGGCTTCCTGCTCCAGCCGTTTGGCCTTTTGTTCCAGCCATGCGGAATAGTTGCCCTCGTAAGGCAGACCCCGACCACGGTCGAGTTCAAGGATCCAGCCGGTGATGCTGTCCAGGAAATAGCGGTCGTGGGTGACGATTAGGATGGTGCCCTTGTAGTCGATCAGGTGTTGTTGCAGCCAGGCGATGGTTTCGGCGTCCAGGTGGTTGGTCGGTTCATCGAGCAGCAGCATGTCGGGGGCCTGCAGCAGCAGTTTGCAGAGCGCGACGCGGCGTTTCTCACCGCCCGAAAGGTTGGCGATGTTGGCGTCGTCGGCCGGGCAGCGCAGCGCCTCCATCGAGACGTCGATCTGGCTGTCGAGGTCCCACAGGTTCCGGCTGTCGATCTCGTCCTGCAGCTTCGCCATCTCATCAGCGGTTTCGTCGCTGTAGTTCATCGCCAGTTCGTTATAGCGATCAAGGATCGCCTTCTTTTCGGCCACGCCCAGCATGACGTTTTCACGAACGCTGAGGGTTTCATCCAGTTTCGGTTCCTGCGGCAGATAGCCGACCTTGGCACCCTCTGCGGCCCAGGCCTCGCCGGTGAAGTCCTTGTCGAGGCCCGCCATGATCTTCATCAGCGTCGATTTACCGGCGCCGTTGACGCCGACAACACCGATTTTCACACCGGGCAGAAAGCTCAGGTGGATGTTTTCAAAGCACTTTTTGCCACCGGGATAGGTCTTGGAGACACCCTGCATGTGGTAGACATATTGATAGGCGGCCATGTCGCGTCCTCTGGGTCGGGGAAATCAAGTTGGGCGGTGTGATAGCGGATGGTTGGGATGGGGGCAATCATGAACAATCAGGCCGGATGAAGCCGTCTGCACAGTTTGCAGGGACGTAGTGCCCAGTGGTTAAAACCAGCGGGTTCCGGGTGCTGGGGATTTCCTCTGTAAGGATTGCTGTATACACACAACCCAAACGGGAGATTGGTAAAAGAAGATGAGCAGTTATGTGATAATTTCGATGGCTTTTTTTGCTTTCGGCGCGATCAGTTCAATGGCGGCTCGTGCTGAAAATTTGACGGACTGTAAGGCGTACAAAGACGCAACTTATTGCTCAACATACAATGTGGCGCAGATGTCGACGTCTCAAATCGAAGGGGGTGATTTTGCTTCTGCAGGTATTTTGACTATGCTTAGTGTTTCGAATGCGTCAGATCACGATATCAGGTACTATGTTACCTTTAAGTTCATTCAATCACTTGCAAATATCGAGGAAAAGTTCGCACTGACCGAAGACTACCGACAGCTCAAAAAGTCACTTTTGCACCAGATGCTTAAATATGTAGCCTTGACTGGTGATGAGATCAGAGCTCAAGTCTATTTGGCATACTTGGAATTTTTCATCGAACCGAAGTTGGAATTGCCAAAGAGCGTTAATTATCCTCAGATTGAATGGAAGCAGCAGTCAGCGGATTCCAAGCTTCATATTAAGTGTATTATCGAAAGCGATGTTCCGTTTTTGCCGCTGAAAGAGATTGCTGAATCCGCCGAATTCAAAACATGTATGAACGGATAAACCGGAGGTTATTTGTCCCTGAGTGTATTGATATCCAACTGGTGCAAACCTGGCCGTATTGACTGGATCGGTCTGCGACCTGAGCGTCGTGCGGAGATGGTCGCGGTTAAGGAAGGCATGATCTCCACCAATGGGCTTGAAGGCGACCGGGGCCGCGCAGGCAAGCGGGCGGTGACGCTGATCCAGCAGGAGCATCTGGCGGCGATTGGGTCATATCTTGGGCAGGGGCCGGTTACTCCGAACATCCTGCGTCGCAATCTGGTGGTGTCAGGGATCAATCTGGCGGCGCTCAAGGGGCTTGAGGTGCAGGTAGGCGAGGCCGTTCTGCGTTTTACCGTTATCTGCGCGCCGTGCAGCCGGATGGAGGAGGCGCTGGGCAAAGGCGGCTATTCCGCCGTGCGGGGGCATGGTGGGTGGTGCGCCGAGGTGGTGCGGCCGGGGCGGGTCACGTTGGGCGGTGAGGTTCAACCGGTTGATTGACAACGTTGTCCAGTTCTGAACATCAGCAAGGCATGGATCGTTTTAGTATTCCATACGCGCGACCCGGGCAGGTCATCGGGCTGTTCGGAGGGTCGTTTGACCCGCCGCACCAGGGGCATGTGCATGTCACGCTTGAGGCGATGAAGGCGTTTGGACTGGATCGGGTGTGGTGGCTGGTGTCTCCGGGCAACCCTTTGAAGGCGCGGGGGCCTGCGCCGCTTGCGCAGCGAATGGCGGCGGCGCGCGGGCTGATGCAACACCCTGGGGTCGAAGTGACGGATATCGAGGCGCTCACCAGGACGCGCGCAACAGCGGATACGTTGGCCGAACTGCGGCGTCTTTATCCCAAAGTGCGGTTTGTCTGGATCATGGGCGCCGATAATCTGGCGCAGTTCCATAGGTGGAAAGATTGGCGGCTGATCATGGACAGCGTGCCTGTGGGTGTGATTGCGCGCCCCGGCGACCGGATTTCTGCGCGAATGTCCCCTGCTGCGCGGCTTTACGCCAAGTACCGCATAGATGGGCAGGCGCGGCGTCTGCTGGGGCGCGCCGATGCGCCCGCGTGGTGTTTCGTGAACGTACCGATGGTCGATGTAAGTTCCAGCCAAATCCGGGAGCGCGGTGGTTGGGGCGCTGAGGTGTTGCCGGAATAGCCCCATGCGCGCATAATCCATATCTGTTGTTGTGCGTATTTAATCTGTGAGATTTTATTCGACTTATGACTGATCGATTTTCTCGACGTGGATTTTTAGCAGGGCTGGGGGCAGCTTTGATCCCTTCTGCTGTGCAGGCCGAGGCGCCTTTGGTCTCGTTGCGCCCTCAATTGCGCGGCGACGTACCGACCGGAGTCGAGCGGCTTGTCCAAGCGGCCGGGTTGCGTGGTGAGGTGGTGTTCGCGGTGGCGGATGCAACAACGGGCACGCAGCTGGAAGAGTTCAGTGGCGATCAGGGGCTGCCGCCGGCAAGCGTGGCCAAGGCGCTGACAGCTCTTTATGCGTTGGATGTCATGGGATCCGACTACCGGTTCGAGACCGCCCTGATGGCGGATGGACCGATCGAAAATGGTATCCTGAAAGGTGACTTGATCCTTGTGGGAGGTGGCGACCCGCTGCTGGACACCGATGCGTTGGCCAATATGGCGGCGAATTTGCGTGAGGCTGGGATTTCCGAGGTTCAGGGTGCGTTCAAGGTTTATGAGGGGGCGCTGCCCTATGTGTTCAGCATTGACCCGGGGCAGCCGGATCATCTGGGCTATAGCCCTTCCATCAGTGGCATATCGTTGAATTTCAACCGGGTTCACTTTGAGTGGAAACGTGATGGTACCCGCTATGACGTGTCCATGGATGCGCGCAGCGCGCGGTACAAACCGTCAGTCGATGTGGCCTCTATGCAGATTGAGAAACGAAAAGCGCCGATCTACACCTATGAATCCAGCGCACGGCAAGACCGCTGGACCGTGGCGCAAGGGGCACTTGGCACTGGTGGGGCGCGGTGGTTGCCAGTGCGTAAGCCTGCGCTTTATGCGGGGGATGTGTTCAGGACGCTGGCGCGTGCGAATGGGATCCAGTTGGGTCGCGTTCAAGTCATGCGCGAAGCACCGAAGGGAACCCTGCTTGTGGTGCATCACAGTGATCCGCTGGACAGTATCTTGCGCGGCATGTTGAAGTATTCGACCAACCTGACGGCTGAGATGGTCGGTATGGCTGCCTCGCGAGCGCGCGGTGCAAATCTGCAAACCTTGGCGGATTCTGCGGCCGAGATGAACCGTTGGGCAACCGAGACATATGGCGTGACGGGGATCGCAATGGTGGACCACTCGGGTCTAAGCGATGCGTCCCGAATGGCACCGGGCGCTTTGGTGACAGCACTGGTCGCGGCGAAACAAGCGGACGCATTGAAACCATTGCTAAAAAAATTCACCCTTGCGGACAGTCAGGGGCGGCCGGTCAAAGATCACCCAATCAAGGTCGATGCCAAGACCGGTACGCTGAATTTTGTTTCTGGTCTTGGCGGCTTCATCACAACGCCGGACGGCTCCGAATTGGCCTTTGCCATTTTCACCGCCGATGTCAACCATCGGGCCACGATCCCGCGCGCGCAGCGCGAACGACCGCAAGGCGCGCGAAGCTGGAACAATCGCTCGCGCAAACTCCAACGCGCTCTGATCGAGCGCTGGGGGTCTATGGCCGGAAGCTAAGATCAGGTGGTGTGACGTGCCCGCGCGCCGCGTTCGATCGCGGCGGCATGCAGGCGATCAATGCTCAGCTCGTAACGAATTTCTTCAAGCAGGCGCAGCTCGGATTCCGCCAGCGAGCCGTCGGCGGCGGCCACATCACAGGCCAGTGCATAGGCGGTTTCGTTCAGCCGTTCGGGCAGATTGTCGCGGATCAGGCCGAACAGCGCATCCAGCCCGTCTTCTTGTTCAAACAGGTCAAACACAGTTTGCGAAACGCGGCGGGTTCGGTCGATGTCATACTCGGCAAAAACCGGCAGCATATTGACCGCGCCTTCGATCTTGACCAGCTCAGCGGTGCGGATGGTCTCATCAGACGCAGAGATCGCAACCATGATCGCAACAAGGCAATCCTGTGGGGACATTGGATGGGGTACTTGTTCGGTCATGGTGTCGTCCTGATTAGGCTTTCTGCGTCAGCACGATAGGTGGGCAAGCGGGCAGGTTCAACGGGTTTCGCTTCGGCGAGGCTAGAGAATGGGCAAAGGACCGCGCGTTTTGGTTTGCCGCAGTACAAAATTGCTGCGTGTGTCGCGCACAAGGCCGGATTTCAATAGTCGCTGCATAATGAAGTGCTCAAGTTCCTCTGGGGTTTTGGCGTAGACTTTCAGAATGAAATCATGATCTCCGGTGATCGAGGCACACTCGACGATCTGAGGTTCGGTTTCAATCAGGCGCAGGAACGCATTGATGCTGTCCTCTTGATGTTCGCGCAAAGCCACGTGGACATAGGCGATGGCGTTCAGCCCAACGGATTTGGCGCGCACCTGCGCTGTGTAGCCAGAGATTATATCAGTGGCCTCAAGGTCGCGCACTCGCCGCCAGCACTGCGACGCGGATAGCCCTGTGCGATTTGCTAGGTCCTGCATGGACTGGCGGCCATCCATTTGAAGCTCTTGCAAAATGGCGATGTCGGCAACTTGAAGCGTTTGTTTCATAAAAAATCACTCCGCGATATGTATTTGCCAAAACTTTCAGATTTATCTGCGACTATAAACCAATTTTCTCAATCCAAGGGGGTAAACTCTTCACAAGGAGAAAAAGTGATGCCCAAGTCGACCAAATATATCGCCAAGATCGCCGATGCGCGCGGCCATATCTCGTACACGTCAGAAGAGGATGCTGTTTGGGCCGACCTCTACGCGGCGCAAGAGGAAAACGTTCAGCGCTATATGGCGCGGGACTACTTGGACGGGCTGCAGCGGCTGGACCTGCCAAAAGCCACCGTGCCGTCCTGCGCCGATATCTCTGAGCGGCTTTTGGATATGACCGGCTGGCGGGTGCAACCGGTGCCTGCGCTGATCGGGTTCAAGACTTTTTTTGGCATGTTGGCGGACCGGGTGTTTCCCGCGGCATCCTTTATCCGGTCGCGCGAGGATTTCGACTATATCGAAGAACCGGACATTTTTCATGAGATTTTCGGCCATACACCTCTGCTGAGCGATCCCCGCTTTGCAGCCTTTAGCCACGCCATCGGAAAAGCCGGGGTTCAGGCCGGTGAGAAAGACTACTCATGGCTCATCCGACTATATTGGTTCTCGATCGAGTTCGGGTTGCGCCTTCAGGATGGTAACATCAAGGCGCTTGGATCCGGACTTGCGTCTTCGCCGACCGAGCTTGTCTATGCTGTCGAGAGTGACATCCCCGACCGGGACCGGTTCGATGTCATGACGATTCTGCGTACCCCCTATCGGATCGACATGCACCAGATGGGCTATTTCGTGCTAGACTCGCCCGAGGAGTTGTTCGCAGCCGCCGATCGTGACCTGTTGGCGGATGTGCGCAGGGCACAAACCCTTGGGTTGCTGCCGAACAAGTTTCCGGAAAAAGTAACCGCAGCGGAGTGAACGGATCATGTCTTCAACAGGAGAAACCTGCAGCCTATCGGACCGTACCTGCGTTCCTTGTTCCGGCGGCGTCCCGGCTTTAACGCGCGATGAGGCTGACAACCACATGGTCGAGCTTTCCGATGATTGGCATTTGGATGCAGGTGCAAAGATGCTGAGCAGGCATTTCAAGTTCAAGGGTTTTGCCAAAGCAACGTATCTAGCAAATCTTTGTGCGTGGTTGGCTGATCAGCAAGGGCATCATCCTGATGTCAGCTTCGGTTGGGGATATGTGGACGTCAAACTGACGACCCATGAAATCGGTGGACTGAGTGAGAACGACTTTATCTGGGCTGCGAAACTGGATCAGTTGACCGCTTAAATCGGCCTTTCCATCAGGAATAACAGCGCGCTTTATTGACTCATGCTGCACCGGCACAATAGGAGGGGTCGGTCGGTTGCATGGGGCGACTGGCACTGTTTTTCCCGATGGAGCAAATCTGATGTCTGAACTGCGTGAAACCGCAATGTCGTCCAAGGCCTGGCCTTTCGAAGAGGCGCGCCGGTTGCTCAAACGCTATCAGAAAGGGGCTCCGGAAAAGGGATACGTTCTGTTTGAAACAGGTTATGGCCCTTCGGGTCTGCCGCATATCGGCACGTTTGGCGAAGTTGCGCGGACCACGATGGTCAAACGTGCATTCGAGGCGCTGTCGGACATCCCGACCAAACTGATCTGTTTCTCGGATGATTTGGACGGCATGCGCAAGGTGCCAACCAATGTGCCAAACCCAGAGATTCTAGAACAGCACTTGCAGCGTCCATTGACCTCGGTGCCGGATCCGTTTGGCACGCATGACAGCTTTGGCGAACATAACAACGCGATGCTGCGAAGGTTCCTTGATACCTTTGGGTTCGAGTATGAGTTCTACTCGGCCAAGGAATTCTACGAATCCGGACGGTTTGACGAGATCCTGAAGCGTGCGGTTGAGCGTTATGACGAGATCATGGCGATCATGCTCAAAAGCCTGCGTGACGAACGTAAGCAGACCTATTCGATCTTCCTGCCACTGCACCCCGAAAGCGGGCGGGTCATGTATGTGCCGATGAAAAAGGTCTGTGCAGAGACCTACACCGTGACCTTTGACGATGAAACGGGCAAGGAATGGACCGTTCCGGTCACAGGCGGCCACGTCAAGCTGCAGTGGAAACCGGATTTCGGCGCGCGCTGGGCTGCTTTGGGTGTCGATTTTGAGATGTACGGCAAGGAACACGCCACGAACGAAAAGATATACGACGCGATCTGTCGTGCGCTGGGTGGCCGCGCGCCCGAGCATTTCTCATATGAGCTGTTCCTGGACGAAAACGGTCAGAAGATTTCCAAATCTTCGGGCAATGGTGTGTCGATCGACGAATGGCTGACCTATGCGCCGACCGAAAGCCTGACTTACTTCATGTATCAAAAGCCCAAGACGGCCAAGCGTATGCATTTTGATGTGATCCCGAAGGCATATGATGAATATCATCAGCAATTGCGAGCGTATCCTGGGCAGGATCTGAAGGCACAGCTGAACAATCCCGTCTGGCACATTCACGGCGGGAACGTTCCGGAATCCACCCTGATCGTGCCATTCGCGATGCTGCTGAACCTTGCGTCTGTGTCCGGGGCCGAGGACAAAGAGGCGCTGTGGGGCTTTATCCGTCGCTATGCGCCCGAAGCCACGCCCGACACCCATCCTGATCTGGATCAGGCTGCGGGCTTTGCCGTGCGTTACTTCAACGATTTTGTCAAACCCACCCGCCAGCACCGCGCGCCGACCGATCAGGAACGCGAAGCGCTGGAGGCTTTGAAAGCCGCGCTTGAGGCCTATGATGGCCCGGTCGAGGACGAGGCGCTGCAGTCGGTGGTTTATTCCGTCGGGCGGGAACGGTTCGACCCGATGCGCGGTTGGTTCACTGCGCTTTATGAGGTGCTGCTGGGTGCCTCGCAGGGTCCACGCTTTGGCGGGTTTATCGCCCTTTACGGCGTGCCCGAAACCATCGCACTGATCGACAAGGCTTTGGTCGGGGATCTGGCCTGATTTGACCTGAAACCGCATGGGGCTACTCTTTCAACAGGAGGTGGCCCCATGCGTCGTTTACTACTTGCTGTATCACTCAGTGCCGGACTGGCCTCGGGCGCGTTTGCCCAAAATGCCGAGATTGAGGCAAATATTGCGGCGCAAATACAGGCGTTTAAGGCAGATGACTTTGTCAGGGCCTTTACCTTTGCAAGTCCCAACATCCAGAACTTTTTTGGGACGCCCGAGAACTTCGGAGCCATGGTCCGCAATGGCTATCCCATGGTTTGGAGACCTGCTGATGTTCGCTTTCTGGAGCTGCGAGAGGTTGCTGGTGCATTGTGGCAGAAGGTCATGATCACGGATAGCAACGGGCAAGTGCACGTTTTGGACTATCAGATGGTCCAGCAAGAAAACGGCTGGAAGATCAATGGTGTGCAGCTTCTGGGAAATTCAGATCCGGCTGCATGACGCAACACCACCGTTACGGTGACATGAGCGGCGGTTAATCCCTATTCGGTACTCAGGCTTTTGCGTTCGGGCAGCCCCGGACACTGGGTTTGTGCGCGTGGTGACCTACTGCGCGCGATTGGGAAAGGGATCTCTATGAACAAGGCAATCACCGACGGCATCGTCTTCATGCCGCCTGCTTTCGCGAATGGTCTGAGCGTCTGGTCCAGAGGCGACGGGACACCAGGTTCGCCAACCTATGACGGCGCACCGAACGGGGCATTTGTTCCGGCGGATCCGGATTTTGGCGGTTGTCTGGAAATCCTGAAGGTGCAGGCCACGCAACAGCTTCGCTATATGGGACAGACGCCCCTGATCCCGGGATGCTATTTGCAAATCAAGGCGCGGGTCAAAGCTATCAGCGGTCCCTTGCCGCAGGTTCGTATTGCGGCTTGGGCGGGCGGGGCCGGGGACCAGCATGTAACCGGTGTGGTCGATCAGGGGCCGGTCGCGCAGCTTTCGGGTTACGGCACCGTGCATGAAATCACGGCCATCGTTGGCAATGGCAAACGCTCCGGTGTTGATATGCCTTGGGGCGTCGCGGCACTTTATGGGCATTTTGGTTTGAACATTGACGGAGCAAACGGTTCGGTCATTCGGGTTGATGATATCGAGATCACCGATGTCACCAGCATTTTTCTGCGCGAGATGATCAGCACTGTCGACGTGCGTGACTATGGTGCAATCGGCGATGGCGTCGTCGACGATTCCGTAGCGTTCGAAGCAGCGGACCAGGCCGCTGGCGGTCGCAGGATTTATGTCCCGAAAGGCACTTATTTGCTGGCGCAGAACACGTCGATGTCGTCCGAGATGGATTTCGAGGGCACAATCATCATGCCCGACGACAAGATGTTGTTGCTGACAAAGAATTTCGACCTTCCGGCTTACATCGCAGCATTCGGGGACGAGGAGCTGGCGTTCAAAAAAGCGTTTCAGGCGTTGTTGAACAATTCGGATCATGAATCGCTCGACATGGGCGGGCGCAAAATCTCGGTCACAGCGCCAATTGACATGGCCGCTGCCGTTCCGAACCGGCAGGGCGGTTTTTCGACCCGGCGCATCATCCGTAACGGGCAGTTCGATGTCAAAAGCAGCTCGGCCTGGGATACCGAAACCTTCACCTCGGTCGCAACCTACAACCCGGCGGATTCGACCAAGCTGACTAATGTGAAGAACATCGCCAACATTCCGGTTGGCGCGCTGGTGCAGGGCAATGGTGTTGGGCGCGAAATCTATGTGCGCTCCAAGGATGTCGGTGCCGGAGAGATCAGGCTGAATGACCCGCTCTATGATGCGGCGGGGACGCAAACCTTCACGTTTCAGTCGTTCAAATACCTGTTGGATTTCAGCGGTTTCAGTACGTTGCGCAAATTTGGCATGGAAGAGATCGAATTTCAGTGCAACGGTCGCAGCAGCGCAATCCGGCTTGCGCCGTCCGGCAGTACTTTTGCGGTGACGAATTGCTTTATCAGCCGGCCCAAAGATCGCGGCATCAGCTCGCACGGAACCGGATGTCAGGGGATGTTGATCGACAATTGCCAGTTCCTGTCGACCGAAGAATCCTTCAACGTGTCTGACCGCAAATCCATCGCGTTGAATGCCAATGCAAACGATATCAAACTACGGCACAATCGCGCCGTGCGGTTCCTGCATTTTGCTGTGTTGGCCGGATCCAACAACCTGATCTTAGGCAACCACTTTTTCCAGGGTGACAGCATCCCGCAGGGTATCCGCAGCGCCGGGTTGATCATGACCGGGACCTATAACAGCTCGACCATTTCCGAGAATTATGTCGATAACTGCTTTGTCGAATGGACCAATGAACGGGATGCAAACCCGGTCTACACGAGCGGGTATTCCTTCAGTTCGATGACCATTTCGGACAACATCTTTTATGCCAGCGAAGTCGCACCGTGGTTCAGTCAGATTGTCATTCGCCCTCATGGAGCCGGGCACTATTTGAACGGAGTGGTCGTGACCGGGAACAAATTCCGTTCAAGCAGTGGTCGCATCGACCGGGCCGACCGGGTAGATACTAGTTTTGCCGATCTGAACCATTCGGCGCATCTGAACGTGATTTTCGAAGACAACACGTTCAATGGCATCAACGCAAAGGTGGAAAACCCGTTGCGGATCCGACGCTCGCAACAATCGGCATCCTCGGTTTGGACCATTCCTTCTGACGGCCGGTTGCCCTTTGGCGGCAAGGCCCGCGGGTGCGATGCGGTTACGGTGTTGGGGCCGCTCAGAAATGCGGGCGGGCAGATCGTTCACGCCACGCCCTATGTCGAGCTAGAGCAGGGCGCAAATCAAGACACTATCCAACTACGTTGGCCTTTGCCTGCCAGCGGATCGGTGTCGGCCATCATGCGTATGGAATACTAAGCGGCGCGTGCAACAGGCGTTCTAGAACGTATTCCAGATTGCCAACCTGATGCCCGTATTCTTGCGGGCATCATTGCGCTCCAAGCCCAGAACCCATGTGGTGGGGCTGCCCTTGGTGCGGATCATGATCGAGGGCCTGATCCTCCAGTGCAGAGGGTGGTCGCTTTGGTAAGCGGTTTCGATCTGCAGCAGGGGGTTAATAAGGCGCGGGGATGACAGGCCTGCAGTAAGGTCCAACTTGCGATATACCGCATCATGCGTTCGAAATTCCACCGCAGCGTCAATTGCGATCCAGCCATTGCCCCAGCCGGTTTGAAACCCCTTGCCGTACGAGAGCGTGGCTTTGTACAAGGCCCAGGCTCGCATCTGGCGATGATGGGCACCGATTGCAATCTCGGCAGCAAAGCGCCCTGCCTGTTCGAATTCGGCGACAGGCAAGCGGGCAAACACCAGAGCATGCCCATAAATGTCGCGGTGCTCTTCAACGTCCAGGCCAAGTGTTAGCTTCTCTCGCAACCCGTACTCGGCATAAAATGACCCTTTGTAGTCGTATCCGTAATCCGGTTCCTTAAACGCCGTTACGGCAGTCGATACAAAAGATGCGCTCTTATCCCGCAACCAAGCACCAGACCAGGCTGGCGAGGCTGCCAAGAGCAAAATCAGAAGGATCGACACCCGGCGCATGCGCGCAGCATCTGTCAGCATGGTTAACGGATCGTTACGATTTGGCCCAAATCTGCAGGAACTTCATGCCGCTGAATGGCAAAGGAAACACAAGACCTTTTTAAAACCTATGTTAGGTTTGAAACAGATAGAGGAGAATCCAGATGCCGAAGATTGCCAAAGACACCAGCGTCCAGACAGTTATCACGACCTTTGAAATGACGCCCGGCACCTGCCAGGACCTGCTGGAAGCTCTGACGGATGCTTATGCGGAATTCATCTCAAAACAGCCCGGATTTGTCGCCGCGGGACTGCACGTGAATGACGCGCAGACGCGGATCGCCAACTATTCGCAATGGGAACGCCGCGAGGATTTTCTGGCTATGCTGCGCACCACGGAAATGCGCAACCGCAATCGGCAGATTAACGAGCTGTGCAAAAGTTTTGAGCCGGTGATGTATGAGGTGGCCGGGACCTTTGGTGGAGCCTGATCTGAATCAATGCCTAACAGCCTGAGATGGTGCAGGGTTCAGGCGTGAAAACGGAGGTGCGCGTCATGTATCACAATATTCTTGTCCCCATTTCCTTTGATGCCGAAAGGGATATCTCTGGGCCGTTGAAGCTGGCCGAAATACTGGCGACATCGGATGCACAGGTCACGTTGCTGCACGTGGTCGAGCATATTCCAAGCTACGCCATTTCTTACATGCCGCCCGAGTATCTGGCCGAAGCTCGCAAGGCGCTGCAGATGGAACTGGACGCGCTTGCGGAAAAACTGCCCAACGCCAAAGGTGTTCTGGTCGAGGGTCATTCGGGGCGGACAATTCTTGACTGGGCAGTCGAACATAAGCCTGACCTGATCATCATGGCATCTCACCGTCCGGGGATGCAGGATCTGTTGCTGGGTTCTACGACCAACCACGTCGTGCGCCATGCGGCCTGCGCCGTTCATGTGGTGCGCTGATCGGGCCAAATGTCGGTTGGGGCAAGGCGCCATGCCTTGCCAAAGCCGCCGTTCAAAACTGCATCGGAAATGGTGAACGTGACGAACCCGAAATCGGTGAAGTCCGCATAGAGCTTGGCCTTGGGGCGAAGGCTCAGATAACGCGCGCGCAGCGCGGTGTGTTTCTCTGTCTCTCTGACGACGAACTGCGCGTTGGCATGCAGCGTCAACCTTGGGTGTGTCAACGGATCGCCTTTATCACCGGGTTCACCAATCAACAGGGCGCAGGCCGGATTGGTGGTCAGTGCCCGGGTGTGGTCGGCCAGGGTTGAGATCAACGTGACCGGATGCCCCTGACCATCCGTTGCTAGTGCCACGCGCGACACAGAAGGAAACGCACTATCTGGGCGCAGCACGGCCAGCGCGCCGAACGGCGCGTTTTCGATCAGGTTGCGGGCCATTTGGCAGGCTGTGTCATCAACCGGGCGGTACGGATCGGTGTTGGTCATTGGTGTCTCAGCCTTGGGCGTTCATTCGGGTGCAACATTATCCGTATTGCGACCTGTGCGCGAGGGGTCGTACAGGTCTCGATTTTGCCGCAAAGCCGGTTTAAGTCTCCGATATGGTTCTCAATGATTCCGAGCAGGGCTCGAATAAGAAAAACCAAAGAGCCGCAGCGCGGCATCGGCGCGCGGATGCGCTGCGCAGACGAGCGTTGTCGCCTGTACGCATCATTTTCATGATCCTCATGTTGCCCGCCACCACCGCGGCGATCGCGGTGGGTGTCTTTTTGCGAACATCCGAATTCGAAAGTCCCGATGCCCTTTTGCATTTGGTAGCGTTGGCTGGTTGTCAGGCCGCCGAAGCGCTTGTACCCGGGCCGTACTGGGACGGTGAGCCGGGATATCACGCGCGCAACGATACGGATGGAGATGGTGTTGCCTGCGGGGCGACGGCTCCTCAGTTCGCAACTCCCCAACCGGCTGCGGACCCTCAACCAGCTGCGGCGGCGCCTCAGCGGCAGGTGGGTACGGCCAAGTTCGTCCGGCCCTGATCACCTCGACCCGAAACATTCAAATCTATGCTATAGTACACGTGACGCGCCAATTCGGCCGTCAGTGGGGGATTTCGCCCTGAAAGGGAGAAAAGTCATGTTTGCACGTATTACGCAGTTCAAAATGAAGCCTGGCATGCGGGATGCTGCCGAGGCCAAAATGAATGAACTGAAAGACCAGATTATGGGCATGGAAGGTATGCACAGCTTTACCAATGTCATGAACGAGGACGGCACCGGATTTGTCGTCGCAGTTGTCCAAAGCGAGGAAACATCAAACGCAAACGCATCCAAAGTGGCCAAGCTTTGGGGCCATTTCGCCGAATTTCTGGAAGGCCCGCCATCCCCTGCGGGGTTTGATGTGGTGGTTCACTGGGACAAGGGATAAAACCTCGCCCAGCGCTTGCCAAACCACACCCAATCGCCAAAATTGGGCTGATGACCCGCGATGAATTCAACAGCTTTTGTGCCAACCTCAAAGCCACCAGCCATGTGGTGCAATGGGGCAATGCGGATGTATGGAAAGTAGGCGGCAAGGTTTTTGCGCTCTGTGGCTGGAACGACGGCAAGGATGCTTTCACTTTCAAAGCGACCGATCTGGCTTTTGAGGTGCTGGGCAGCGAACCCGGCATCCGCCCAGCGCCTTATCTGGCGTCACGGGGCATGAAATGGCTGCAGGTCTATGACGAACGCGGCATGAGCGATGAGTCGCTGCGCGAGCATATCGTGACGTCCTACGAGTTGGTCGTGGCCAAGCTGACCAAGAAATTACGGGCGGAATTGGGCCTTTAGCCCTTCATCGCCTGCAGCAATTCCAGCAGTTGTTTCCGGTCGCCGTCATCCGTGTAATCGCCGGTGGCCAGACGCTCGGCAATGCGCAGGCGCAGGCGTTCCTGCTGGGTGCGCACCTCTTCGCCGGCGGTCTCAGCCAGAGTTTTCATGATCATCGCCACCGCTTGTTGCCGCTTGGTGGTGGGGTTGGCGATATAGTCGACGAGGCTCTGTTGCCCGGAATCGAGGATGTTTTCGGCCAGATCACGCAGTTGATCGCCATTGGGCAGCAGCGGGGCAGGGGCGTCCTCGGGCGGCAAGATTTCCGGTACGCTGCGCGGGGTCTCGGCCAGCGCATTTGCGCCGTCGACAAAGGCCTCGGTGATCATCCTTGTGATCTTGATGGCGCGCGGGTCCTTGAACAGAGCCGAGGCGATGGCCACGCCGTAATCCGTATAGACCCACGGGTTGACCCGCCGCCCACCGCGGCCTTTGGGTTTTGAGATCACATTCTGTGATTGCAAATCGGCGACCTCGGCATCGGACAGCTGAAAGCGGTAACCCTCGAACAGGTCCTTGTTGCGCGACACGGCCTGATTGAAGGCGCTGACGGATTTTCCGTAGAACTGCGCCAGATCCTCGGCCAGCACCACGCGAGTGCCGCGCACCCGGTGAATGGCGCTTTGGACTTCATGAGTGCTGGGCAGGATATTGGGTTTCGTCATGGCAACCGTTTGGAATCACAATTTGTGATTTCAAACGTGGAGGAGTGTGCGCTGGGCTGCAAGTTTGAAGTGTGGGACGTTGGGCATCAGCGATACCAATGTGAGCAAACCGCGTCGATTCTTGGAGAGGTTACGGATGGGCGCCCAAAAAGAGACGGGCGGGGTTTGGGGTAGGATGGCGTTTTACCCCATTGCGTCAAAACTCAGGTTCGCTTGAGTTCCTTTGTTACACGTACGTTGATTCCCGTCGCATCCTTCGTTTCCGATCGGTCATGGCTGAATTCGTCCACGATGGCCTCGCAACCGAAAGCACCAAAATCTACAACTTGGCTGGTTTCTCTGTTCCACACTCGAAGCTTGGAAGCATCGTGTTTTTCGATGTTCCACTGGTGAAAACCCAAATAGTCTTGTGCCACCGCTTCATTTATAAAATGCTGGAAACACGCTGTGCCACCGGCCTTCAGAGCACTGCAAATCTGTTCGAATGCCTGCACTGGAGCGAAACCGTGGTCAATTGAGTTTTGCGCAAGTATGAAATCGAACCGCTCTTCCCCAAACAATTCAGCTGTTTTCTCAGCTACACCAAAAACAAGATCATACCCGCGTTCAATACCATAGAGGTCCATCAGAACATTATAAGCCCGTGCCAGCGGGTCCACGGCCATAACGTTCAATTTTTTATCGCCGTGAAGTCGACCAATCGCAGGTTTGAGAGCGCAACCAATATCCAGAATTTCGAATTGGCCGTCGGCGTTCTTTGGCAATACATCTTCGTATTGAAATGGGAATTCCAACAGAAACGCTTTACGGTACCGCTCGCGGTCGGAGCCGGTTAGGTTCTCGGACATATTATCCCACCAGAACCGTAGTTCGTCTTCAACCCCAGAGGTCCAGTCCTTTGCGTCAATTCCGTGACTGCCGCATTCCTCCAGCACGCTCAGAGTGAGCCCCTTAAGCGAGGTCAGCACCAAGCGTTCGCAAGACCTATACCAGTCATTTCTCGAACGGTAAGTTTCGAGCTCATCAGCAGCGGCTAAAGATACAGAAAGCTTCCTATCCAACTTGATCAATTGGTAATCACGAGAGCGGAGTACTTTGTTTAGCTCCTGACGAAAACTACCCATTCAAATCCCTTTACTCTGCCCTGTCGCCCGCAATCCAAGACTTTCTACACCCATCCGGCGGATGTCGCATAGCAACCGTTGAATGCCTTTGGCCGGGCTTTTATTATAATAGCCTAAAAGCTCAAGCCAGGTGACTTGAGGCTGAATCCCAAGGGATTCCTATTTTCTTCGGCCGCTAATTCCGCTTCCTTCTCTTCACATTCCCGCCCCTTTGTCCCGGCCTGCCAGCAGTTGAGCGCCCGCGCGATTTCACCGCATCCTCCGAGGCTTTCTCGACCGCCCATTGCCGCGCCATGGGGTCGTCGGCGATGGCGAGGTCGACCGCTTCCAGACGTTTGATCTCATCCCGGATATTGGCGGCCTCTTCGAATTCCAGGTTCTCTGCGGCCTTGCGCATCTTGTCGCGCAGACCGTCCAGATGGGCCTCGAGGTTGGCGCCGTGCATCGGTTTGTCGATGGTGGCGGTGACGCGGTTCATGTCGACGTCGCCCTGATAGAGACCGGCCAGAACGTCCTCGACATTCTTTTTCACCGTCGCAGGCGTGATGCCGTTTTCCTCGTTATAGGCGATCTGTCTTGCGCGGCGGCGGTTGGTTTCGTTCAGGGCGCGCTCCATACTGCCGGTGACCTTGTCGGCATACATGATCACACGGCCATCGGCGTTCCGCGCGGCGCGACCGATGGTTTGAACCAGTGAGGTTTCGGATCGCAGGAAGCCTTCCTTGTCCGCGTCCAGAATGGCGACCAGCCCGCATTCGGGGATATCGAGCCCCTCGCGCAGCAGGTTGATGCCGATCAGCACGTCGAACGCCCCCAGACGCAGGTCGCGCAGGATTTCGATACGTTCCAGCGTGTCGATATCCGAGTGCATGTAGCGGACCTTGATGCCCTGTTCGTGCATGTATTCGGTCAGATCCTCGGCCATGCGTTTGGTCAGGGTGGTGACCAGCGTGCGATAGCCATCGGCGGCGACCTTGCGCACCTCGTCCAGCAGATCGTCGACCTGCATGCCGACAGGGCGGATTTCGACCTCGGGGTCCAAGAGCCCGGTGGGGCGGATCACCTGTTCGGTGAAGACACCGCCGGTCTGTTCGATCTCCCACTTCGCAGGCGTCGCCGAGACAAAGACGGATTGCGGGCGCATGGCGTCCCATTCCTCGAACTTCAGGGGGCGGTTGTCCATGCAGGACGGCAGGCGGAACCCGTGTTCGGCCAGCGTGAATTTGCGCCGATAGTCGCCCCGGTACATGCCGCCGATCTGCGGCACGCTGACATGGGATTCATCGGCGAAGACGATGGCGTTGTCGGGGATGAATTCGAACAGGGTCGGGGGTGGTTCCCCCGGTGCGCGGCCGGTCAGATAGCGGGAATAGTTTTCGATCCCGTTGCACACGCCCGTCGCCTCAAGCATTTCCAGATCGAAATTGGTACGCTGTTCCAAGCGCTGCGCTTCCAGCAATTTGCCCTCGCCGACCAGTTGATCCAGCCGGATGCGCAGTTCCTTTTTGATGCCGATGATCGCCTGCTGCATCGTTGGTTTCGGTGTTACGTAGTGTGAATTCGCATAGACCCGCACCTGATCCATCGACGCGGCGCGTTCGCCGGTCAGCGGGTCGAATTCGGTAATAGTTTCCAACTCCTCACCAAAGAACGAAAACTTCCACGCCCGGTCCTCAAGGTGAGCAGGCCAGATTTCCAGTGAATCGCCCCGAACCCGGAACGAACCGCGCTGAAACGCCTGATCATTGCGGCGGTATTGCTGGGCGACCAGATCGGCCATGATCTGACGCTGGTCGTATTCGTTGCCGACCTTCAGATCCTGCGTCATCGCTCCGTAAGTTTCGACCGAGCCGATACCGTAGATGCACGAGACCGAGGCCACGATGATCACGTCATCGCGTTCCAGCAGCGCGCGGGTGGCCGAGTGGCGCATCCGGTCGATCTGTTCGTTGATCTGGGATTCTTTCTCGATATAGGTATCCGACCGCGCGACATAGGCCTCGGGCTGGTAATAGTCGTAGTAGGAGACGAAGTATTCGACCGAGTTTTCCGGGAAGAAGCCTTTGAATTCGCCATAAAGCTGGGCCGCCAGCGTCTTGTTGGGCGCAAGGATGATCGCAGGGCGTTGGGTTTCTTCGATCACTTTGGCCATAGTGAACGTCTTACCGGTCCCCGTCGCGCCCAGCAGAACCTGTTCTCTTTCGCCGTCAAAGATACCGCTGGTCAGTTCCTTGATCGCAGTTGGCTGATCACCAGCAGGCGCAAACTCGGTATGCATGACGAACTGCTTGCCGCCTTCGAGTTTCAGGCGCGCGCGAACGTCATCAGCGGTCAGCTGTGTCTTGTCGGAATGGGCATAGGGCATAGGCAGGCTCCGGGTCAGGCCCTTACATTTGTTCTTATTTTGTCCAACTGCAAGGCCTGATCCGGTTCAGAAACTCAGTTTCAGTAATAGGCATACTGTGCGTCGGGGATTTGAACCGATTGCACCTTGTCGGCCAGCGCTTTCAGATTGCTCTCCAGAACCCGGCCCATCATCGCCTTCATCAGCGTTTGACCCATCAGCCAGCCCAGCGGGCCATATTTCATCTGGTAATCCATGCTCCAGACGACTCGCGAATGGCCATTCGCGAGGGGTTCGATGGTGATGGCCGCATGTGCTTGGGTCAAAGGCATCGCCGGCATCTCTGACAAGCGTACGCGATAGCCTTTGTTGACTTGCCAATCGGTCACTTCCTCGACCAGCGAGGTGCCGTTTTCAAAGTGGCAACGCCGTTTCGACCCGACGCCGTCTTGCCCAGTCGTCAGCGCATCCACCGAGGCGACTTGTGGCGCGAATTCGTCGATATGCATGAAACGGCTTAGAATGGCCCAAAGGGATTCGGGCCGGGCGTCGATTTCCAGGCTTTTTCTGTGGTGGATCATGTCGGTGTCCTCTTGATGGCCTTGCACGATTTATAAAAGGCCCTGATGACAGTTTCTGACATCAGGGCGTGACCAGCCGCGACAATTCCCATCTTGTCCCAGCCTGTACTCTGACGCATAAACAATCTCAGCCAAGTGAGGACGGAGGGGCGACATGCGCGCACGGATTTACAAGCCTGCCAGGAACGCAATGACTTCGGGGATGGCCAAGACCCGCAAGTGGGTTCTGGAATACGCGCCCGCGTCGTCGCGTGAGGTTGATCCGCTGATGGGCTGGACATCTTCCGACGATACGCAAACTCAAGTGCGCCTGAAGTTTGACACCAAAGAAGAGGCCCTGGATTATGCCAAAGACAATGGCATCGAAGTCCAGGTTAGCGAACCGCACAAACGCAAACCCAACCTGCGTTCGCGCGGCTATGGTGAGAATTTCGCCACCGATCGGCGCGCGCCCTGGACCCACTAAATGATCGAAATCCATGAGGCAGATCCGACCTCGGACGCGTTGCGTCCATTAATCGAGGCGCATTTCGCCCATGGCGAAGCTGCAGGACCTGCGGAAAGCAACCATACAATGGATGCCCAGGCTTTGGCTGCCGAGGGCATCAGGTTCTGGGCCATGTTTGAGGACGGACAACCCGTCGGCTGCGGAGCGTTAAAGGCGTTGCCGGACGGAACGGCCGAGGTGAAGTCAGTTCACATCATCTCGAAGGTGCGTGGACGCGGTCTGGCGCGTCAGATGATGAACCACCTGACAGATGAGGCTGGCATCCAAGGGGTGGCGGCTTTGGTTCTGGAAACAGGTGCGGAACATCTGCCGGAATATGCGGCCGCCCGTAAGCTATATGAACGGCTTGGGTATTCCTATTGCGGTCCGATTTTTGGATATGAAGACGACCCGAACAGCGCCTTTATGCGCTTGGCTCTTGAACCCCGGAAGTAAAAACAGCAAGAAGGGCCCAGCGGTCCCGTAGCTCAACTGGATAGAGCAGCTGACTTCTAATCAGCAGGTTGAGGGTTCGAGTCCTTCCGGGATCGCCAACTACTCCAAACCACAATGCGTAGATTACCTATTTTAGCCGCCTATGGTGGGCCGCGGTTTATGCAAATTTGGGTAGATGTTGCTTCTAGGGATGAGTCGTACGCAAAATATTGCCGCCCCTACTACTTTGTCGAGCGAATCTCTGCCGTTTAAAGCCTTCACGCGATTTTGGACTGCAGTTTGCACTGATCTGAACAAGTTTGACTGCAACACATGCGAACAATCGGAGGATGGACGATGTCGCAGGCCAGCACGCTTGAGCGTGAAATGCTTAATTTGATCAATGCAGAACGTACGTCGCGTGGCCTTGATCCTGTTCAACTTGAACTCCGCCTGAACGCTTCGGCTGAAGAGCATAGCCAGTGGATGCTGGGATCCGGTAATTTCTCTCATACTGGTGAGGGTGGAAGCTCGGCTACCCAGCGCATGCGCGACGCGGGTTTTGTATTGTCCGGATCATGGGCGACGGCCGAGAACATAGCCTGGCAAAGCCAGGGCGGTGAGCCGGGATATTCGGACGATGTCGTCGATTTGCACAATGCACTTATGAACAGCCCTGACCACCGCGCCAACATTCTAAATCCAAACTTGGCTTACATCGGTATCGGAATTGAGATTGGTACATTTGGTGGCATTCCTGCCGTCATTGTGACCCAGAATTTTGCCCGCACCACGGCGAGTGTACAGTTGGACACTGGCGCCGGTTCGGATGCCGGTGGTTCTGATACGCCAGCCGATCCGGTACCGGTCGTTCCCGATCCGGGCGAACCGGCAGATCCGGTTTCGACATCCTCGCAAGAGAATCTGTCTTTTGGCGACGCGGACACCCTCAGAGTGACGCCGGAAGAATTGGATCAAAGTGTTATCAGCGGGTTTGGAGTGGGCAAGTCCCTCGTCATCGAAGGTGTCGAGCTTAGTCGGTCCAACATTCGCTTGACTGAAAATTCGAACGTTGAATTCGATGTTGATGGTGACGGTAGGACGGATCTGACGATTTCGCTGGACGGCGGGCAGTCGGGCGGCGACTTTTTTGCCGTCACCAAGGATGGAAATACCATGGTCAGCTATGCTAAATTTCTGCCTGACCTTGCGCCTGGGGTCCGCGTTGATAGCAGCGTGATCAACGGCATTGTGAACAAATCCTTTCTCGAAGGCGATGGCACGACCGATTTTCGGATACAGATGGTCAACCTCGGAACCGCTGACTTTAACAATGTCCTTGGCGTTTATGATATTCTAAGTAACGGCGAAATTGCGAATGTGCGCCTGCTGTTTGAAAACACCAATGAAGCGAATGGCGCGGTAGAGCTAAGTAATTTGGCGGACGGAAACCGTCTTGGGTTCTTTATTGTTCAGGATAGTGCGGATTGGGCCCAGACCCTTTCAGACAGCGACAATCTAGGTTTTGTTGCCAGCAATGGTGGCATGGCAGACGTGGACGACGAATTTGATTTCGTTTTAACGGTGAATGGGAACTCTGCTGGCGTCACCACGTTTCACGCTGAAAAGGCGGCCTTGAACAGTGACAATCAGCAACACGCGCTGTCCGGTATCGTGTCGGGCGGCCAGGCAATGACCATCGGTTTCGAGGATTTGACGGGTGGGGGCGATTCCGACTTTGAGGATGTCGTATTCAACGTAACCAGGCTTGAGGACGACGCGTTCTTGATGGTCTAAGTCTGTTTGCCGTGTGCTGCTGACAAACGTATTGAAAGTCTGCGCGCCCTACTTTCGATAACAAAGGTAAGTGTCAGACGTCGATGATATCGCCCTTTCTGCGTTCTCCTTGAATGCGCCGTAGGATTGATGCCTGCGCGCTACGGGCGCAACAACTGCCGTTGGACATTTCACGGTTTGATGCCACTCCTTTGGTAGCGTTCATTGCAGCAAGGCGCACGCACTTGGGAATTGAAACGGGCGGAGGCTTTCCGAGCAGATGCTGTGCGGATTGCCCTGACTAAAGCGGTGGGTCTGGTGAACCGATGCTGCGATAGTGGCGAGTGCCTATTGGGCCTTGAAAGCAGTGTTCAAAACTAGGGTTTGCAAGCAAGAGCTTTCCATGATCCGCGGTAAAGAATGACCGGTAACCTTAGTTAACGTTCTGCTTGGCATCATGGCCACGGAAAACGACTGTATATAGGTCAGTCTACTACCTTCACTGCGGTGTAGAGTCGGCGAAACAGCCTCAGTCTGTCGTGCAGCGCACCGGGACTAGCGGGTTCAAACCTGTCTTTTGTCTGGGGCTGAACTGCCAGATCGGCAATACTAATGGTACCAACTCCACAGGCGGCCAAAAGGGCTGCGCCATAGGCGGGGCCAGAATCCGATCCTTCTGAGCGTACCACCGGCTTTCCTGTCACCGATGCAATCAGGCCCAACAAGAGGTCCGATTGACTGCCGCCGCCGATGGCCGCTAATTCCGGTAGATTTTCTACAGTGTCTCCGAAGCTCTGCGCGGCATCGGCAAAACAAAAAGCAATTGCCTCGACCACGGAACGGCAGAGATCCGCGCGCGTTGTCGAATCCTCAAGACCAAAGAAACAGGCACGAATATGCGGATCCCCGAGGGGGCTGCGTTCACCCGTCAAATACGGCAGGAAAATCGGCCCGCGATCACCGCTGACCGTTTCGGCAAGCGCAACAACTTCGGCAGCGGACAGCTCCAATTGACCACCAATCCACGAAATCGGCCTTGCGCCGTTCAGCATAGCGGCCATTTGATACCAACGGTCGGGCAATGTGTGCGCAAAAGCATGCACATAGCGTTCAGGATTGGGCTTGAACCGACGGTCCGCCACGAACAACTGGCCGGACGTCCCCAGTGAAATGAACCCACGTCCCGGTTCGGTGGCGCCCAAAGATACCGCCCCGGTTGCCGCGTCTCCGCCTCCGGCAACGACGGGCACGCCGGGTTTCAGCCCGGTTTCAGCTGCGGCTTGCGCCGTCACGGTTCCGACGACGACGTGACCGTCGAAAACCTGCGGCAGCCAATCAGGCGCGACATCTGTGGCTTCGGCAACTCCGACATGCCATTTTCGCGATGCCTGATCGAGCCACATTGTACCGGCTGCATCGGACGTGTCGGTTGCCAACTCTCCATGCAGGCATAACCCGATGTAATCTTTGGACAGCAGGATATGAGCAAGTCGGGCATAGTGTGCCGGCTCATGTTGTTTCAACCAGGCGATTTTGGGTGCCGTGAAACCCGGCAAAGGGAGGACGCCAGCGATATGACCAATCTGCGGCTGGGCTTCGCGCAGTTCATCGCATTCACGTACCGCTCTGCTGTCATTCCACAGGATCGCCGGACGGATCGGGCGCAGATCGCGATCCAGCAAAACTGCCCCATGCATCTGACCGGACAACCCGATGGCCTGCACCTCAGACAGCGTGACTTGTTTTGCAAGTTGGCTCAATGCATCGCGCGTCGCCTGCCACCAAATATCCGGGTGCTGCTCTGACCAACCAGGCTGCGGCGAGGAAGTCTTTATGTCTATTGAAGACGTTGCAAGAATTCGATCGGTATCCGCACAGACAAGTTTGACCGCTGACGTTCCGATATCAATCCCGAGAAACATTCAATCCCCTTGCCCGCAGAAACGCCCGGACCTTGCATGGCTATTGATTTTTTAGCGCGCGCAAAGAATATGTAAAAATATGATAAGATCAAGGCGGCTCAGATCCGCAGGCAGACTGACATGACCAAAATAAAGAATATGGAAGAGTTCGCAGCCCTCAGTGGCATCTCGCGGCCTACGGTATCCAAGTACTTTCACGATCCCGACAGCGTTCGCCCGACAACACGGGCCCGTATCGAAGAGGCGCTGGAGCGGTTCGACTATCGCCCCAATATTTATGCGGTGAACCAGAACCGGAAACTGACCAAGAATATCGGCATCGTCGTGCCCTATCTGGCTGATCCGTTCTTTGCCGAAATCGCGCGCTATTTGGAACAAAGCTGTATCGCGGCGGGGTATCGTCCATCCCTCTTTAGCTCTCATGGTGAACAAAAACTGGAAAACGACATTCTGGACGGGCTGCAATCCATGAAGCCTGCCGGGGTTTTGTTGGCGCCATTGGGACGGACCTCAGACCAATCAGTGATCGAGAGGTTCTGCGCGAATGTGCCGACTGTTTTGTTCGACAGTAACCTAGAGGGTCTGGGTGCCGCGTTTATCGGGTCGGACAATTTCAGCTTTGTGTCGCAAACCGTGGAATACATGATCCGGACGGGCGAGCCCCCGTCATTCTTCGAAATGCGAACGCCTGCAAACCCGAACGCCAATAAACGCCGAAAAGCCTATGTTGAAGTCATGGAGCGTCTCGGGTTCGAGCCGCATATCATCAGAGTCGACGGTAAGGGCTGGGCGTTTGAAGAAATCGGTCACAAGGGTGCGCTGAAAGTTCTGGCGGAAAATGAGCTGCGAACAAACTCGGTCCTGTGCAGCAATGACCGGCTGGCAATCGGTTTTCTGGCGGCTTGCTACGAACAAGGGATTCGGGTCGGAAGACGGGACGATTGCGCGCTGCGTCTGGCTTCAAATGACGATCATCCCTTCGCAAAATTTACGTGCCCCTCTCTGACCACGGCTGCGCATGACTATGACAATGTGGCCGGGCGCAGCGTCGAAACTCTGTTCGAACTCATTGAAAGTGGAGGGAAATTTGAAACACGGTCGGAAACGTTGTTCCCTGCAAGGCTGGTTTTGAGGGATTCCGCGTAATCCTAAAATTTAACGCGCGTAAAGTTTTCATTGACGCCGCGACAATTTTTACATTACGTTCTCTGTACGACATCCAAGCTCAGGGAGGACAGGGATGTATTTGAGAAACGCACTTCGTGCGGCGACTGCAATGACACTCGTCGCGACGGCAGCAGCTCATGCGGATACCTTAACAATAGCGACCGTGAACAACGGCGATATGATCCGGATGCAAGGCTATACTGATAAATTCACCGAGGCGACCGGCATTGACGTCGAATGGGTGACGTTGGAAGAAAACGTGCTGCGTCAGCGCGTAACTACCGACATCACGACCAAGGGCGGTACGTTCGACATCATGACAATCGGCATGTATGAAACGCCGATCTGGGGCGCAAATGGCTGGCTGGTGCCGCTGGATGGCCTGTCCGAAGAATACGACGTTGGTGACATTCTGCCCGCGATGGCAGGTGGGTTGAGCCATGACGGAACGCTTTTCGCGGCGCCGTTTTATGGTGAAAGCTCGATGATCATGTACCGCACTGACCTTATGGAAAAGGCGGGCATGGAAATGCCTGATGCGCCGACCTGGCAGTTCATCAAAGAGGCCGCCGCCGCGATGACCGACCGCGACGCCGAGATCAACGGCATCTGCCTTCGCGGCAAGGCTGGTTGGGGTGAAGGCGGAGCCTTTATCACTGCGATGTCCAATTCATTCGGTGCCCGCTGGTTCGACGAAGAATGGAAGCCTCAGTTCGATCAGCCCGAGTGGGCAGATACACTGAATTTCTACGTTGAAATGATGAACGAATCCGGTCCTGCCGGCTATGCCACCAATGGGTTTAACGAAAACCTGTCGCTGTTCCAGCAGGGCAAATGCGGCATGTGGATCGACGCGACAGTTGCGGCGTCTTTCGTGACCAACCCTGACGACTCTACGGTCGCGGATCACGTAGGATTTGCGCTGGCACCTGACACAGGATTGGGCAAGCGGTCCAACTGGCTTTGGGCGTGGGCACTGGCTATTCCTGCTGGCACACAGCAAGAAGATGCTGCCAAGCAATTCATCGAATGGGCGACCTCAAAGGACTACATTGAGCTAGTGGCCGAAAGCGAAGGATGGGCAAACGTTCCCCCGGGTGCGCGTACGTCTCTGTACGAGAATCCGGAATACCAAAAGGTTCCGTTCGCCAAGATGACACTGGACTCAATCCTGTCAGCTGATCCGAACAGCCCGACGGTGAAACCCGTCCCGTACGTTGGCATCCAGTTCGCCGCAATCCCGGAATTCGCAGGCATCGCCACACAGGTGAGCCAGGAGTTCTCGGCGGTATATGCCGGACAGCAAACGGTTGAGGAGGCACTTGCCAAAGCGCAGGCTTTCACAGCCGAAGAAATGGAAGCCGCCGGTTACTGAGGCATCCTCCCAACGGGTGGGCAGAGGTCTGCCCCCCGTTTCAACCCTTCCACAATTCGCGTTTTTCTCGCAGGCTGAGTTATGCCTGAACAGAGAGGGTTTGCCTAATGGCTACTCAACATTCCCGATCAGTTGCCCGCCTGATGATGGCACCAGCAGTGGTCCTGCTGCTTGGCTGGATGCTCGTGCCTCTGACGATGACGCTGTATTTTTCTTTCAAAAAATATCTGCCGCTGCGTGGAGGTGATCTAGGTTGGGTCGGGTTCGACAATTACGTTCGTTTCGTATCCTCCAGTTCCTTCTGGCCCGCGGTCCAAGCAACATTGGTAATCGTTGGCGGCGTGCTGGTGATTACGGTCATTCTGGGCATTCTGCTGGCCATGCTGCTGGATCAACCCATGTGGGGGCAGGGCGTTGTCCGCATCCTTGTGATCGCGCCATTCTTTGTCATGCCGACCGTATCAGCGCTGGTTTGGAAGAACATGTTCATGGACCCGGTGAACGGTTTGCTGGCCCATCTGTGGCGCTTTTTCGGGGCCGAGCCGATTTCGTGGCTGTCCGAGGCTTCGATGACCTCGATCGTTATGATCGTTTCCTGGCAGTGGCTGCCCTTTGCGACGCTGATCCTGCTGACCGCTATCCAGTCTCTGGACAGTGAACAGCTGGAAGCAGCCGAGATGGACGGTGCGCCGGTGCTTAAACGCTTTTATCACATCATCCTGCCGCATCTTGGTCGCGCCATTACGATTGTGATCCTGATTCAGACGATCTTTCTACTGTCGATCTTCGCCGAGATTTTCGTGACCACCGGCGGCGCCTTCGGCACCCGTACACTTACCTACTTGATCTTCCAGCGCGTGTTGGAAAGCCAGAACGTTGGCCTCGGATCAGCCGGTGGTGTCTATGCAATCATCCTGGCCAATATCGTTGCCATCTTCCTGATGCGCATCGTTGGCAAAAACCTGGACGCGTGAGGAGACAAAACCATGGCCCGCACCGTCACGACACAACGCAAAACACTAAACACCGCCCTTGCCTGGGCCGTAGGTCTGCTGATCTTTTTCCCGATCCTTTGGACGATCCTGACCAGCTTCAAGACCGAGGCACAGGCGATTGCAAGCCCACCGATCTTCCTCAACTTCGACTGGACGCTCGAAAACTACGCCATCGTGCAGGAACGCTCTGACTATATGCGGTTCCTGTGGAATTCAGTCATCATCGCAGGCGGATCAACACTTTTGGGTGTAATCGTCGCGATACCCGCAGCCTGGGCGATGGCGTTTGTTCCGTCCAGACGCACCAAGGACATTCTGTTGTGGATGCTGTCCACAAAGATGTTGCCCGCAGTTGGTGTTCTGTACCCGATTTACCTGCTGTTCATTCAGCTGGGATTGCTGGACAGTCGCGGCGGGCTGGTCGTGGTGCTGATGCTGATCAATCTGCCGATCATCGTCTGGATGCTCTACACCTATTTCCGCGAAATTCCGGGGGAAATCCTCGAAGCGGCACGAATGGACGGTGCGACGCTGAAAGAGGAAATCCTTTATATCCTAACGCCCATGGCCATCCCCGGCATCGCATCGACCGTTCTACTGAACTTCATCCTGGCCTGGAACGAGGCGTTCTGGACCCTAAACCTGACGGCCGTCGATGCGGCCCCGCTCACCGCATTTATCGCCAGCTATTCCAGCCCCGAAGGCTTGTTCTTTGCCAAGCTCAGCGCGGCCTCGACCATGGCGATTGCACCCATCCTGATCCTTGGCTGGTTCAGCCAGAAACAACTTGTCCGCGGCCTGACTTTCGGCGCTGTGAAATAAGGAAGACTTCGTATGGGACGTATACAACTCAAGTCCGTGACCAAAAGCTTCGGCGACGTAGAGGTCATTCCCCCGCTGGATCTGACCATCGAAGATGGCGAGTTCACCGTATTTGTCGGCCCCTCGGGTTGCGGCAAGTCCACTTTGCTGCGCCTGATTGCGGGACTGGAAGACATGACCTCTGGCTCCATCGACATTGACGGCGCCGACGCAACAGACGTGCCGCCTGCCAAACGCGGGCTGGCGATGGTGTTCCAATCCTACGCCTTGTATCCGCACATGACCGTTCGCAAGAACATCGCATTTCCGCTGCGCATGGCGAAACTGGATCAGGCTGAGATCGACAAGCGGGTTGAAGGTGCGGCGAGCGTTCTGAACCTGACCGACTACCTGGATCGTCGTCCCGGCCAACTGTCTGGCGGGCAACGTCAAAGGGTGGCCATCGGTCGGGCCATTGTACGCGAACCGGCTGCGTTCCTGTTTGATGAACCGCTGTCGAATCTGGACGCCGCCTTGCGCGTTGGCATGCGGCTGGAAATCAGCGAACTGCACGAACGTCTGGCGACTACGATGATCTACGTCACCCACGATCAGGTCGAAGCCATGACTATGGCCGACAAGATCGTTGTGCTTCAGGCAGGTGTGATCGAACAGGTTGGCAGCCCGTTGGAGCTGTACCGAACGCCGCGCAACTTGTTTGTTGCAGGCTTCATCGGTTCGCCCAAGATGAACTTCATCGAAGGCCCCGAAGCAGAAAAGCTCGGTGCCCAGACCATCGGAATTCGCCCTGAACACATTGCGGTGTCTGAATCTGAGGGAGACTGGTCCGGCGTCGTAAGTGTCTCTGAGCATCTTGGCTCGGACACGTTCTTCCACGTCCACGAAACAGGGTTGGCCGAGACCATCACCGTCCGAGCAGATGGCGAGGTCAGCTTTCGCCACGGCGACCGTATCCACCTGACGCCACGCTCGGATGCCATCCACCGGTTTGACGCGAAAGGTCTGCGGTTCGAATGACGCGTCTGACCGGAAAAACTGCCCTGATCACCGGGGCCGGGCGGGGCATCGGACTGGCGTTTGCCAAGGCTTATGTGGCTGAGGGCGCGCGCGTCGCCATCGCGGACATAGACGGGCAGCGTGCGCAGGGGGCAGCAACTGAGATCGGCGCAGCCGCGTTGGCCGTCGAGATGGATGTGACCAGCCAACAAAGCATAGAAGCCGCCGTTGCACGAACGGCTGAACATTTTGGCCCAATCGACATTCTGATCAACAACGCGGCCATCTTCTCCGCCGCTCCAATCGTTGAAATTGAGCGTGCTGACTACAATCGCGTTTTTGACATCAATGTTGCTGGCGCGCTGTTTACGATGCAGGCCGTTGCACGCCACATGATTGATCACGGAACCAAAGGTCGGATCATCAACATGGCATCGCAGGCAGGGCGTAGGGGCGAGCCGTTGGTTGCCGTGTACTGTGCCAGCAAAGCCGCGATCATATCCTTGACCCAATCGGCCGGGCTGAACCTGATCTCTCATGGGATCAACGTAAACGCCATTGCACCTGGTGTCGTCGATGGCGAGCACTGGGATGGTGTTGATACGTTTTTTGCGAAGCACGAAGGCAAACCACTGGGCCAGAAGAAACGCGAAGTGGCTGCAGCCGTTCCTTATGGTCGAATGGGTCGGGCCGAAGATCTGACCGGGATGGCAGTATTTCTGGCTTCTGAAGACGCAAAGTACATCGTCGCACAAACCTACAATGTCGATGGCGGAAACTGGATGAGCTGATGGACCCTGTGGCGAATGCAAAACCTTCGGTACGGCTACGGCGTGACAGTCTTTCAGACCTGCCAGAGATTGTCAGGACTCCGGCCTATGCGCGCTCTGACCTGACACCGGGCATTGTCCATATCGGACTTGGTAACTTTCATCGCGCACATCAGGCCTGGTATATTCACCAGTTGATGCAGCTGGGCCAAGCCCATGACTGGGCAATCATCGGGGCAGGTGTCCGAAGCTATGACACAAACATGCGAGAGCGACTGTTGGCCCAGGACTGCCTGACAACGCTGATCGAACTGGACCCAAAAGGAATGTCCGCCGAAGTGATTGGTCCGATGATCGACTACCTTCCAATCGAAGACAACAATGCTGCGCTTATCCGGACGATGGCGGACCCTGCCATACGAATTGTGTCGCTGACTGTAACTGAAGGTGGGTATTTCCCGGACGCCAACACTGATGCGTTCGATACGGATCACGCAGACATTCGGCACGATGCCGAAAACCCGAACCAGCCGCGCACGGCATTCGGTGCTATTGTCGCAGCGCTCAGGCAACGGCGTACAAATGGCTTGAAACCCTTTACTGCGCTCAGCTGCGATAATCTTCAGGGCAACGGTGGAATTCTGCGAACCTGCGTTGTTGGTTTGGCGCGTCTTTCCGACCCGGATCTGGCCGATTGGATCGATCAGAATGGAGCATTTCCGAACTCGATGGTGGACTGCATTGTTCCCGCAACGACCGAGGAGGTCGTAGCGCAATGCCGGGCACTGGGCGTCGACGACCGCGCACCGGTCACGCATGAGAACTTTCGCCAATGGGTGATTGAGGACAATTTCTGCGCTGAACGACCGCCCCTTGAGCAAGTTGGAGTAACACTGACGCAGGACGTCCACAGCTATGAAGCGATGAAACTGCGCATATTGAACGGCGGCCACCAACTGCTCGCAAATGTCGGGGAGATTCTGAATGTGCCCACGATTTCAGACTGCATGCAGGACCCGGACATCGTGGCGTTTTTCAGGAAAGTTCAGACGGAAGAAATTCTGCCTCAGGTCGAAGCCGTTCCCGGAACCACTGCCGCCGAATATCTTGGGTTGGTTGAGAGGCGATTTTCCAACACCACCATCCACGACACAACACGACGCGTGGCGTTCGATGGATCTTCACGACACCCGGGTTTCTTACTGCCGTCGCTGCGCGATGCACTTGCGTCCGGGTCGTCCGTAAATGGGCTTGCGCTGGCCGAAGCATTCTGGTGCCGGATGTGTGCAGGCATTCGCGAAGATGGTTCAGAAATTTCCCCAAACGATCCCCATTGGGAGCATTTGCAAAAAACCGCACTGGCTTCCAAGGTCAATCCGATTTTGTGGATCGAACAAAGCCAGTATTTTGGTGACTTAGGCCGCGACGCGCAGTTCACAGACGCTTTTTCCACCTGGCTGGCTGCGATTTGGCAACGTGGTTGCCGCGAGGCGATAGCTGACTTTACCGCTCTTGAGCCAAAGTCCCACTGATTCTGCGGTAGGCATGCTTCAAGCCAATCTCTGTGGTAGAGGCCAGTTTGCGCGAGGTTTAATGATGGCTGAAAAATAGGCACTCTTTGAGCGTTCTATTCTGGCTGTCCAAAGTGCGTAAGCGCCGTAGGCTATTGCCTTCGACATGCCCGTGAAACTTATGGAATCTGACCATCTTGTACAGGTCAGATCCAGGCACGGGTAAGGAAGGTCACAAAAAGTCCAAAATCACTTGTTTGCGCATAGCAACTCACTGGCTTTTTCACCGATCATGATTGCTGGAGCATTAGTGTTGCCGCTGACGATTTCCGGCATGATTGAACAGTCGGCAACGCGCAGATTTTCGATTCCTTTGACCTTCAGGTTTGGATCCACAACAGAGCTTTCCGAGGTACCCATCGCGCAGGTTCCTGTCGGGTGATAGATCGAGACGGAATTCGAGCGCGCCCAATCCAAAGTGCCTTCGTAGTCATCGCGGGACAGATCAGAGGTTGGTCGGAACTCTTCTGAAATCTTAGAAGCCAGTGGATTATGCCGGGCGATGTCCCGCGCGATGTTCACGCCGTCGACGATCGTTCTGCAATCAGTTTCCGTCGACAAATAGTTTGGAATGATCTTGACGTAACTGGCCGGATCGGGGCCATCCAGACGCAGTTCTCCGCGGCTTTCCGGCCTCAGCTGACAGACGGACATTGTGAAGGCAGAAAACGGGTGCACGCCCTCTCCGGGGCTGTCGGCAGACCAGGGTTGAACGTGGAATTGAATGTCAGGAGTCTGAACTTCGGGGCGGGTTTTCAGAAATCCGGTGGCCAGGCTGGCCGCCATTGTCATAGGTCCGGCCCGGAATAGCGCGTATTTCAGCGCGATCCGTGCCTGATTGAACAGGCTGCGCACTTCATCATTCAGCGTTGGCTCGTTGCATTTGAAGACCAGGCGTGCCTGCAAGTGATCCTGCAGCCCTTTGCCGACGCCGGGCAGCGAATGAACGGGTTCAATGCCGTTAGCCTTCAAGTGATCCGGGTCTCCGATGCCTGACAACATCAAAATCTGAGGTGAGTTGATGGCACCACCGGACAAGATGATTTCGCGGCGCACTTTGATCGACTTCACTTCACCCGATCGGTCGCGATAAAGAAGCCCGGTTGCTTTTTTGCCGTCCAGTTTGACCTTGGTTACCAATGCACGGGTGATGATGTTCAGGTTCGGCCTGTTCCTGATCGGTTTGAGGTATGCAACGGCCGCACTGCAACGACGACCATTCCGAGTGGTCAGCTGAAAGTAGCCAACGCCTTCCTGATCGGCCCCGTTGTAGTCAGGATTAAACGGGTAACCCGCCTCTTGGGCGGCGGCTACCCAGGCGTCACAGATCGGTCGCTGAATGCGCATGTTGGACACCGACAGCGGGCCGCCTGTACCATGAAATGCGTCTTCGCCGCGCTCTTGATCCTCGCTGCGTTTGAACAGAGGCAAGACGTCATCCCAACCCCAGCCGACGTTACCCATCTGACGCCAGCGGTCGTAGTCCTCTTTCTGACCACGAACATACAAAAGCCCGTTCAACGAGGAAGATCCGCCAAGGACCTTTCCGCGCGGCCAATCAATCGAACGTCCATTCAAACCTGGATCTGGTTCAGTGCGGTAACACCAATCCAATGAGGGGTTATGCATGGTTTTGAAGTATCCAACCGGTATGTGAATCCACGGGTTGGTGTCAGGTCCGCCAGCTTCCAACAATGCCACTGTTGTGCTGGGGTCAGCGCTTAGCCGATTGGCAATGACGCAGCCCGAAGAGCCTGCTCCGACGACTACATAATCCACCTCCATGACGGTCTCCTCCCAAGGTAACTGAAAAAAACACTATGCAAATTGCCGGAACTATACTAGCATTTTTTGATACAAAACGTCTCAATAATTGCGATCAGGGAGGTAAGCAATGGAGATCGGTAAGAAACTAAGCGGTGTCTCACGGCGGGATTTTTTTCGTGTGGCCGGGCGTTATGGCATGAGCTCAACGCTGCTGGCAGCGGGTGGCTTTGGCGGCGCGATGAGTTTGGCCAATTTGGCGCAAGCCGCAGAATCAACTTATGAAAAACGGTTTTCGAAAGAACCTAAACACACGCTGAAATTCGGTGCATCAGGTTTCAATACGCGCAACCTGCTGATCGAACGGGCAGGGGCCATCGAATTCGCCCGAGATCTGGAAGAACGCACTGACGGTGAGATTCGGATCGAGTTCATTGGCGACAACCAGATCTGCGGACAACTGAGCTGTGTTGAGAAGACTCAGCAGGGAATCGTCGACATCTATGCGGCGTCGACCCAGAACTCTGCGGGCGGTGCGCCATATCTGAACGTGCTGGACTATGCCTATATGTTCCCCAGCAGGGCGGCGCAGTATCATTTCTTCTACAGCCCCGACAGCCAGCGTATTCTGCGAGACCCCCTCGAAAAGCGCCACGGGCTGAAATTCCTGTTCACCCACTGTGAACTGCGCGGCCTGCAAATGGGCTCGACCTTCTCTGACAAGCCAACTGTCACCAAACTGGAAGAACTGTTCGGGACAAAGAACCGTGTGACAGGGACACAGCTTGGCCGGATCGCCATGCAGCTACTGAACCTGAACCCGGTGCCGGTGGCATGGGAAGAAACCCTGGACGCGCTCAAGACGGGCCTGATTGATGGGGCGGAAACTTGGGCATCAGCCGTTGCCTACGCAAACATGGCTCCGGTCGTCTCGCAATCCGTCAATCTCAAATTCTTCTGCGGTACTGAACATACGTCAATGTCGGCCAAAGTGTTTGACGGTCTTGGCGGTGAACTTCAGGACGCAGTAATGGAATCGTCCTATTTCACGCAGGCCCTTATTCAGGGTGCAAACGAAGCTGCACTGCTGAACACGGTTGGTTTCTCGGAACCACAGCTGCCCAACACCATCTTTGCGGAAAACGGTGTACGTGCAGCATTCCTGCCGGACGATCAGATCAAACTGGCCGAGGAAATGTGTGCGCCGAACTTTAATCCTGAACCCTGGGCGCAGTGGCGCGAGCGGCTGAACAAATGGGCCGGTGGTATCGACACCTATCAGGAAATCTACGACATCGCGCGGCAGATCCCAGCAGACACACTGCCCGAAAACGTTGAGCCCCGCCGTTGGTGGAAAGGCGCGGCCTGATCTAACATTTCGAACCGGCCCCTCGGGGCCGGTTTCTCTAAACACCGACTGGGAGGACGGGGTTCATGTCACTATGGGCAGATATCGGGGCAATTTTCAGCGCCTTGCTCACTCGCGATTCATTCGAAATCCAATCCGCATTGGAATCTGACGCCGCCTGGGTTGTCGGTACTGTTGCCGCCGCGCTCGGCGGTTTTCTTGTAATGCTGATCTATCGCAAAGTGCCCTTTGTTGAACGCCACTTCGAACGGTCGATCATGGTTTATTCCTACCTTGCCATTGCGCTGATCATCTTCTGGGGTGTTATTGACCGCTTTGTTTTTAACGACCAGGAACCTTGGTCCACCACCATTCCTCCGCTTCTGTTCATGATAATGGCCTGGTTTGGTGCGTCCTATAATGTCCGCCTGCGCACGCATCTTAGCTTCAGCGAGTTTCGCACCGCGATGCCGCGCGGCGGTCAACTGGCCTGTCTGTTTCTGGATGCCATTTTGTGGTTCATCTTTGCGGTCATCGTGATCGTGACCACAACACGCCTCGTTGCGCTGTCAGCCTCGAACTTTCAGATCGTGCTTGGGACAGACAACATCATGCAGTGGTGGTTTCTGTTGGCCGCGCCTGTGTCCTTCTTTTTGATGGTCGGTCGCGTGTTTCAAAACCTTGCTGACGATCTGCACAATTGGAAAACCGGAGAGCCGCTGATCAAGCAGGCCGTGATAGGGGCAGATTGATGACAGACGGAACTTTAGTTACACTTATTTCGCTGGGCGTGACGTTTCTGTTCATGTTGGGCGTGCCGGTGCTGCTGGTCATCGGATACTGGGTGATCGGATGCTCATTCGTTCTGGGGCTGACACTCGACAATATGGGTGCAGAGCTACTGAACGTGTTCAACAAAGGCTTCGCCTTGTTGGCGATGCCGCTGTTCATCCTGACCGGCGACCTGATCAACAAATCGGGGATCGCGCGGCGGTTGAGTGATTTTGCCTATTCCTGTTTAGGCTGGATACGCGGCGGGCTGGCTATGGCATCGCTTGGGGCGTGTGGATTGTTTGCCGCGATTTCCGGGTCGAACTCTGCAACGACCGCAACCATCGGTTCAATGCTGCACCCTGAGATGGTCAAAGGCGGCTATGACGAACGCTTTAGCGCGGCCACGGCCGCGGCGGGCGGTACGGTTGGGATCATCATTCCTCCATCCATCATCTTCATCGTCTACGGGTTCTTGATGAACCTGCCCATTTCCGAGCTGTTCGTCGCCGGTATCATACCTGGTGCGCTTATGGTTTTTGGTATGCAATTCGCATGCTGGATCATCTGTCGGATTAATGGGTGGGGGCACCTGATTCCGCTGCAACTGAACCGGATTCTCAAAACGGCATTTGGTGCGTGGCTCGGCTTTTTCGCCATCGGCCTCGTGCTATGGGGCATCTATACCGGCAAGTTCTCACCGACCGAGGCGGCGGGTGTAACCGTTGGTTTCTGTGTCATCGCGGGCTTGGTCAGCTATCCGATCAACCGGATCATGGGCGCGCGGGATAATATTTCGCCCACAGACAAAAGCTTTGCCGAAATGCTGGTTGTCGAAGGCTTCACAATCCCTGAGATCCCCTCGATCGTGATCCGCTCGGCTCAGATCACGGGTATCCTTGCGCCGCTGATTGCGATCTCGGTGGTCATGCAGCAAATTCTGTCGCTGCTTGGAGCACAACAAACGATCGGAGATTTCGTGACCTCAATGGGTGGGTATTACGCGGTTCTGTTCACATCGATGGTCATCGTCTTTTTCTCAGGCATGGTTCTGGAAAGCTTGCCGGTGACGATTATCCTAGCACCGATCCTAGCACCGATTGCTGCGTCCGTAGGGGTCGACCCGATCCATTTTTCGGTGATTTTCCTTGTAGGTGCCTCGATTGGGTTCATCACGCCACCATATGGTCTGAACCTTTATGTTGCGTCAGGTGTGACAGGTGTGCCGTACTTCCGGCTGCTGCGCTATACGGTGCCTTACCTTGTGGCGTTGCTGTCTGTGTGGATTTTGGTCTCTCTGGTGCCTGATCTGGCCTTGATCTTGTTGCCAAACAACTAGAGTTTAGCGGGATGGCAAACGCAGACACGCGAGAGAAAGAATCCCAAATCCCGACGAACCTGCGTTTGCTGTTGATCCTTGAAGAGGTTGCAAAGCGTGGGGTCGCAGTCAAACCGTCAGACCTGATTGAATCATTGGGTTTGGCGAAACCGACAGTACATCGTCTGCTTCTAACGGCTGAGGCCGAAGGGTTCCTACAACGTGATCTGGATGGACGATCCTATGGTCCCGGGCCACGATTGCGGCAGCTTTCGGTTAACACGGTCTCGTCGGAGCACCTTCGGACAGCCCGCCTTGCGATCCTGCGGGGCATCGCTGATGAAATTGGCGAGACCTGCAACCTCGCCATCCCGGATCGGGAGGGAATGATATATCTGGACCGGGTGGAAACGGAATGGCCCCTGAGGATTCAATTGCCGATTGGCACCCAGGTTCCGTTTCATTGCACGGCCAGCGGCAAGATGTACTTGTCCACGCTTCGTGAGAACACGTTGGACGGGTTTCTTTCCGCTCGTAAGCTGAACGCGAACACTAAGAAAACAATAACTGACCCAGAAGCTCTGCGCGCCGAAATCATGAACATCGCGCAAAGAGGGTATTCAACGGATGACGAAGAATTCATGCCCGGGATGACCGCCGTAGCTGTCCCTGTTCTGGATGGGCACGAAAGGCTTGTGGCTACGTTGTCTGTTCACGCGCCAACCCAGCGTCACGAATTGGACAGTTTGATGCAGTTCCTTTCGCTTTTGCAGTTTGGAGCGACCAAAATATCGGGATTGCTGACGTCATAGATAAGCGTCGGGACTTAGTCTTTCTGTGGGTCCCAATCTATACTGATTGTTGTTCTGTTCATCCCACCTTTGGCTCGACCAATCAGACGTCCACGCCCTCCCCTTTGGTCACTATTCCCCGGTTGGGTCAGAGTAGTTTCTTGGAAGCTGCTTTAGCGCATGACCCTTGGGGCAGATGCATTGAACGTTCTCAGCATCTCATTCGACGTCGGCTCGGGTTCATGTTCCGTCGTTGTACCCGGAATTGTAGAAGACTGGTATGTGCGGAGTGATCTGGCGCTTATTCCCAATATTCGCCGCGCTGAGGTCCGAATGCCGTCTAACGCGGAGGCTTTGCCGTTGAAGCTTCTACCTGTATTCCAAAAATATCAGAGCTGAACACGCACGAACACAACCCGTTTGGACGAAGAAGTTTTGGTTCACTTAAAGATGCCTTCCAGCCAAGCTTCAAAACGCTGTTTGGCCACTGCATCCGCTTTTGAGTTTTGCCCCGCAATCAAATAGTGGCTCTGTTCTATTGGAACGGCTTCACCAACTATGGCGACCTTTCTTCCGGTCTCAATGGCGGTTTTGGCAAACCTCTCGATAACGATCGCATTGCCGCCACCTGCAGCCACGATGTCCACCGCCGCAATGGTCGTGTCGACCACAAAGGTCGATGCGTACTGGATTTGTTGAACCCCGGTTGCGAAAAAATACCGTTCCCACATCTGTTGGAATCCCAGAATGTGAATGAGCGGCTGTTGTTGCAGATCTTCGGTGGAAGGGGCTTTCCCCCCAGAAATCGTGGGGGCAATTCGTACGATACGCTCAGTGGATATTTTCCGAGCTGGGATATCAGTCCACTCACCGCTGCCTACCCGCAACTCGACATCGACATTTTCACGGCCTGCGGATTCAGCCCAAATGTTCGAGACCAGCTTTATGGAAATATCGGGGTGGATCCGCAAAAACTCGGGCAACCTGTGAGCGAGAAACAAGGTCGCCGTGGATATTGGTGCACGCACGACTAGCTCGTGCTTCTGGTTTGATCCGAACAGACTGATCGTTGACAGATCGATGTCTCTTAGGGCTTGCCGCACAGAAAACGCGTATGCCTGGCCAACTTCGGTCAGGCTTAGGTTGCGTGCGGCGCGATAGAACAAGGGGCAGCCAAGTTGCGCTTCCAGCGAGCGGACATGCAGGCTAAGTGCCGATTGCGTGATACCCAGCTCTGCCGCGGCGGCAGTAAAGCTCAGATGCCGCGCGGCGCATTCAAAAGACCGAAGCCAGATAGGGTTAGGAGATTGCGGCATTCGTAGCACCAAAAATTTTCGCTGATACCTGCCGGTTTTATTCGTTTTACACAATGCCATCAACGTTTGTACTTTTTGCGAAGTAAAATCTTTGCCGATCATCCGGCGGGAAATGAAACAGGGAACCACTCGCATGAAAGTTGGATTTATTGGTCTTGGAAATGTCGGCGGGAAACTCAGTGGCAGTTTGCTGCGGAACGGCATTGATCTAACGGTGCATGACCTCAACACCGAACTTGTGGATGATTTCGTTTCGCGCGGGGCAACCAGGGGGGAGAGCCCGGCCCAACTGATGCGCGATTGCGATACGGTAATCACCTGTTTGCCATCGCCCGCTGCTTCTGATGCCGTCATGCAACAGATGCTGTCCGAGGTGAAGCCGGGCAAAATCTGGATGGAGATGTCCACCACTGACGAAGCCGAGGTCAAACGCTTGGGCGCAATGGTGATGGAGGCAGGAGGCGCAGCCGTGGATTGCCCGGTTTCGGGCGGATGCCACCGTGCGGCGACGGGCAATATCTCGATCTTTGCGGGCTGCGACCGTGCCACGTTTGACCGCATCGCGCCTTTCCTGAAAACCATGGGTCGACGCATTTTGCACACTGGCGATTTGGGCTCGGCTTCGGTTTTGAAAGTGGTGACGAACTATCTGGCCACGGCCAATCTTGTCACTTGCTGCGAAGCGCTTGTCACCGCCAAGGCGGCCGGTATGGACCTCAACACGACCTATGAGGCGATGAAGATTAGCTCCGGCACGTCATTCGTACATGAAACCGAAAGTCAGGTGATCCTGAACGGTAGCCGGGACATTTCTTTCACCATGGATCTGGTCAAAAAGGATGCCGGTCTGTTCCAGCAGGTGGCTGACCGTCACAATGTGCCGCTGGAAATCTCGCCTATGCTGGTTCAGATCTTTGAGGATGGCATCGAACGCTATGGCGAGCGTTGTTTTTCGCCCAACATCATCAAACGTCTGGAAGAGGCCACCGGTCTGGACATTCTCGCCCCCGGTTTCCCGCCGGAAATGACGGATGATGAGCCGGAAGAACCCGGTTACGAGGTGATCCCGCAAGGCTCTGAACGCAAAGCCGCTGAATAAAAAAGGACAGCGGTTTTGAAACGGATCTATACTTTTGGTGGGCATCCGGCGACGCGTAACTTGACGGTGGCGGATATCAAGGCAGGCAAGGGCAGGCGTAAATTCGTGCAGACGACCGCCGTGAGCCGCACCGAGGCTGCTGCGGCTCAGGCCGCGGGCATTGATCATCTATCAATCGTCGATCACGATCTGGCCGAAGTACGCGCCGGTGCGCCTGACACGTTCACCACTGCCGCGTTGATGGCCGGCGATTATGAGACCCACCAGGACATCCTGCGTGCCGGTATACGTGCGGCAACCGCCGGGGCAGACGCGGTTTACACATTGCGCAGTCTCAAAGCCGTGGAACTGCTGGCCGACGAAGGGTTGGCCGTTCAGGGTCATCTGGGCCTGGTGCCCCGCCTGTCCACCCAGATCGGCGGATTGCGTGCCTATGGGCGCACCGCTGATGGAGCAATACAACTGGCCGAGGATCTGCGACGGTTGGAAGACGCTGGTGCTTATGCAGTCGAGTTGGAATGTGTCGCCAACGAGGCGATTGCAGAGATCAGCCCGCGTACCGGACTGATCACCCACTCAATCGGTTCTGGCGGGGCTGCCGATGTGATCTTCCTTTTCCAGGAAGACGCTTGCGGCGACACCCCAAACCCTCCGCGACATGCCAAAGCCTTTGCCGATATGGCAGGTGCCCGTACAAAACTGGAGGCCGAAAGGATGAAGGGTTTGACCGCCTATCGTACCGCGGTTCTGGACGGTAGTTATCCCGACACTGCGACGAGCATCGGCATGAAGCCCGGTGAGCATGAAAAACTACGTGAAGCGCTGGACAAGCGCCGCCCGTTTCACGAGTAGGCCCCACGATGACTTGCCGTCCGTCACGGAAATACCCGTATGAGCCGCCTCCGGCCTCATCCTGATCAAAAAAGGTACATTTGCTCAGGAAAGGACACCCCGTGACGACTGCAGATACGAACGCTCGGAAAACAGCTCATACCTCCGAAGATCCCGCCCCCATGAGCCGCGAATGGCACTGGCACCCGGAACTTCCGGTAAAGCACGCCCCCTATTGGCACTGGCCACCCAAATTCGGCGTCATGGGGAAATGGGCCTGGCAGAACTGGCTGCAATTTTCGGATCGTTCGATCTATCTTGCGCTGGCTTTTCTGGTGGCGTTCTGGTTGCAGCCCGTCGGATCCGATCAGGCCATTTTTGCCATTGGCTGGATGTCATGGGTGTTCATTCGCAACTGGGTGTTGCTATTGGTCGTCGCCGGTGGGCTGCATATGTGGTTTTACGGTGTCGACGGGCAAGGTAAGTTGCTGAAATACGACCCCCGACCGTACATGAAGCGCAAGAATGCGCTGTATAAATTCGGCTATCAGACCTGGGACAACATCTACTACTCGATGGTCTTTGGTGCGACCATCTTGTCGATATTTGAATGCTTCCTGCGCTGGATGTACGCTAACAATTATATCGGCACGCTTAGCTTTGTTGCGCATCCTGTGTGGTTCATTCTGCTATTCCCGATATTGGCGCTTTGGCAAAGCTTTCACTTTTATGCCGTTCATCTATTTCTGCATCAGCCGTTCATATACAGGAACGTACACGCCGTGCACCACCGCAACGTCAACACCGGCCCCTGGTCCGGCATGTCGATGCATCCGGTCGAATCCTTCGGGTATCTCAGTGCTATTCTGATCGTGCTGATCTTACCCAGCCATCCCGTTCACATGATTTTCCCCGGCTACTGGCTGATGCTGGGCGCAGCGTCGTCTCACTCTGGATACGAAGCGATTTGGGCGCGCGATCGTCAGGCTTTGCTGATAGGTGCATTTTTCCACCAGCTTCATCATCGCTATTACGAGTGCAATTATGGCAATGCCGAAATGCCCTGGGATAAGTGGTTCGGAACATATCATGATGGTTCCGAGGACGCCACAAAGCGTACTCGGAACCGCAAGCGTGAAATGCACGCTCGCGGCAGATAACCAAAGCTCCAAATACTGAAGTTCGTTTGCAATGCGTTGGTCGGATTGGGCTAACTTTCGGGAACTTCCGTCGGGAAGACTTCGCTAAAATAGGACTAAAAAAATTGTCCCTATTCAAAGAGATAGAAGCGTTTTGCCGTGCCGTGGAACACATCGTCCTGGTTTGATGCCGGGACGAGTTCCTGGTGCCTGGAAACAACTTCTTTGTAAGTTGAACTGAGGCTGTCGACCGGAAAATTCGACCCGAACATGCAACGGTCGGCACCAAACTGTGACAGGCAGGTGGCAACGATTCGTGAGACGCTTTCGGCACTCCAGTTATGATCAAACATTCCGAGGCCGGAGAGTTTGCAACAGACTTGCGGGAGGGTTGATAACGTTTTTAACCCGTCCGCCCATCTCTGCAAGCCTTGTGCGGTTCGGTCGTGGGGGGACCCTGCATGGCAAAGAGCAATCCGGGTTTCTGAGGCCTGCGACAACACATCTGCGGTCATTTCCATTAACTCAGGCAGCAGTTGAAGATCGAAGGATAGCCCGCGTGAGCCCAGTTGTTTCAGACCAGCCAAGAACTTTGGATCTTCAAGCAGCGTGTTTGTGCCGGTGATTGCATCCTCGCCCGGAGCGCGGCCGATGATCTGACGAACGCCGCGTACAGACGGCAGGGTTTGGAGGCGGTCGAGTTGCTTGTCCAGATCATCAGCGGTCAAATCGCAGAAGGCCACTTGCACCAAGGGCCAGTCCGGGAACTGGTCCGCCACTGATTGCACCCATTGCGCTTCGGCCCAGGGGTCGGCCGCGCCCACCTGAATATGTACCGAAGCGCCGAAACACTCGGCTTCGGCGTCTGCGCGAAATTCCGGCAGCAAATAGTTTCGTTGGATGGGGGAGGGATCGCCAAAGAAACGAGCGACGCCCTTTTCCATGAGCCAGGGATAGGTCACGGCAGACAGGTCCCACAGGTGGTGATGCGCATCTATCCTCATGGCGTTTCGACCTCTGTGGTTCGGGCCAGAATGTCGACGCCTTGCCCATTCCAGAAGTGCAGCAAGTCGATGAAGACCCAGTTTTCCGCCAGTTTGTCACCCGCGCGGCGATAGATATCGATCACCCTGAATTCGCCGGGTTTACCAGTTGCGGGCATACCCATGAACCCGCCGGACGGAGTGGCCGTGAAATTGGGCCAGCCAAAGAACCCGCCATAATGCCCCTCGGCCATGCGGCAGACATGATTGGTTTTAGATCGGTCTGAGAAGGCGGCCCGGAACGGTCCAGAGTGTTGTTTTGCATAGCGTTCTATCGTGTAGGTCGCGCCGATCCCTTCGGGTCCCCACCAGATCATGTCTTGATGCCAGGTTTGGGCCAATTCATCCTCAAGCGACAACCCACTGTCCCATTGGCCGAGATCTGAGATCATCGCGTTGATGACCGCCAGGGTCTTTTCGCCTTCTTCAGCGGGTTGTGTGTTCAGCAGTAGGCCGTCATGGGTTCTTGGGCCGGGTTGCACCAAATGCGCCGCTGTTTGTGGAGGGAACGGATTCTGCCCGGCTTGCACCATCAGGTGCGGTATGTCGAAATACATCGCTGTTTCGACAATCCTGTCACCGGCGACCTTGTAGAACGCGCAATAGGGCAGGAATGCCAGCTTGCCAGTTGGGCGAATGCCCAGCCACGGACGGTCGAACAGCCCCATCAAATGCCCCATAGATACGACCCAAACGTGGGCCTCGTCCCGCAGCGAGTTTTGCCCCGCAAACAGGATATCTACACGGTTCTGCTGGCGGGTTAGGCTGCTCTTTAGTGGTTGCCAGAACTGCCGGGCAACCTGTTCGGCGCCATTGATTTCGTTGAATGGGTGAAAGCCGCGCCACTTCAGATCCGGGGCGCAGTATTGGCTCATTGCCTTCGGGATTTCTTGTTCTGTCGCGGAATCTAACGCGGTGTGAAACGCAGAGACGAGTTTTTTTTCTGTCTGAAAGGTCACGGTATTTGCCATTGTGATCAAAGTTTTACGAGAGGCACGAAGCCGGGTTGAGTCGGGTATTTGCGTCAGTTTTGCATACGTATGCAAAAAAGTCTTGCCTGAATTGACGTATGCGAATTACAGTTTTGCAAACGTATGCAAAATGATTCCTTGCAGGGGGCACCATGGCGGAAATTCAATTGCGGAACGTCGGCAAGCGATGGGGCTCATTCGTTGGGGTTCACAATTTCGACCTGACCATTGCTGATCGCGAGTTTCTGGTATTGCTCGGCCCCTCGGGCTGCGGCAAGACAACGACGATGCGCATGATCGCAGGTCTTGAGGACGTGACCGAGGGCGAAATCCTGGTCGACGGCAATGTAATCAACGATCTGGAGCCGAAGGACCGCGACGTTGCGATGGTGTTCCAGAGCTACGCGCTTTATCCCAACATGAACGTCTACGAGAACATCCGCTTTCCGCTGAAGGTGCGCGGCATCGACCCGTCGACCCACGACGAAAAGGTACGCCGCGCCAGCGCGATGGTCGAGCTGGACGATTTTCTGCATCGCAAACCCGCCGAGCTCTCAGGTGGTCAGCGACAGCGTGTGGCACTCGCCCGTGCCATTGTACGCGAACCAAATGTGTTCCTGATGGACGAACCGCTGTCGAATCTTGACGCCAAACTGCGGGTCTCCACCCGGGCGCAGATCAAGAACCTCAGTCACGAGCTGGCGGTGACGACGATCTATGTGACCCATGACCAGATCGAAGCGATGACACTGGCCGACCGCGTTGTGGTGATGAAACAGGGCGTGGTGCAGCAGGTTGGCAGCCCCACGGAAATCTATGACATGCCGGCAAACACGTTTGTGGCCAGCTTCATTGGTTCACCCGCGATGAATTTAATGGATGGCGACGTTTCAGGTGGAATGTTCCGTGCCGAACACGTCGAAATCCCAGTGGATGCCTCAGACGGTCCTATGACGCTGGGCTTCCGCGCCGAGGATGCCAGCCTTGCCGAAGGGCAGGGCCAGATCACAGCGCCGATCTACACGCTGGAATTGCTGGGCGACGCGACCATGATCTCGGTCCGGGTCGGCGGTGCTCTGGTATCGGTTAAAGCCGATAAAGCCTACCGCGCCGAGATTGGCGAGACAGTCTCGTTCTCGGTGCCGAAAGAAATCTGTCACCTCTTTGAAGCTGAAAGCGGTGCGCGGATTGGGGAACACCCCCACAAACAGCCCAAACGGGCTTAACACCGGTCCGGACGTCGACGACGGACCGATCCTGACAGGGAGAAACGCATGAAACTCAAGACGATCCTAATGGCAGGTGCCATGTCCATCGCTGCCACCGGCGCATGGTCGGAATGCGCCTTCGAAAACGACGTGCCACTAAAGTCGCTGTCCGCCGGGTTTGAAGCCTGGAAAGCGGTCACCGATGCGATGGCGGAATGCGGCAACTTCAGTGCTTCGCTGGACCAGGAATTCCGTGAAAAGCAACCCGAAGCCTTTGCGGCTGATCCCGCACTTTATCAGATCGGCGGTGTATCGAACGCAACACTGGTCCCCTTGCTGAACGCGGGCACGATCCGCCCTCTGGACGATCTGGTTGAAAAATATGGCCAGGATTTGCTGCCCAACCAGTTGATCAAGGTGGACGGACAAACCATGGCCATCGCGATGATGGTGAATGCGCAGCACCTGATGTATCGCGACGATGTTCTGGCTGAACTGGGCATCGAAGAGCCGAAGACTTATGGCGATGTTCTTTCCGCAGCTGCCAAGATCAAGGAAGCCGGCGTCATGGACTATCCCATTGGTGGGACGTTCAAGACCGGTTGGAACCTTGGTCAGGAGTTCGTCAACATGTATTTGGGCGAGGGCGGTTCGTTCTTTGGTGACGGCAACATGCCTGCAATCAATAACGAGCAAGGCGTAGCAGCGCTTGAGACATTGAAGGCCATGACCGAGTATATGGACCCGGAATACCTGGTCTCTGACTCGACCTATGTGCAGCAGCAGTTCCAGCAGGGCAAGATCGCGATGGCGAACCTGTGGGCCAGCCGTGCCGCTGCGATGAACGATGAGGCCGAAAGCCAGGTCGTTGGCAAAGTGACCATGGCCGCGGCTCCAATGGGATCGGCGGTTCCGGCGACCACAATCTGGTGGGACGGTATTGTTCTGGCTTCGAACATGAGCGACGAAGAAGCGGATGCTGCCTTCCGCGTCGCACTTGAGGGCATGGACACCGATACGGTCAGTGCGAACAACGATGTCGCAGTATGGCTGAGCACGGCCTATTCGGCAGGTCCTTTGGCTGCAGGTGCTGCAGCGTCTGCTGAAGGCGGTGCCAAGGCTTACCCGGCTTCCGGTCCTATGGGCATCATGCACACCTCGTTGGGTAACGGGCTGGCCGACTACCTGACCGGTGCCAAAGACGCGCAGACGACTCTGGCCGATATCGAGGCAGACTACGTCACTGCCGCGAAAGAAGCGGGTCTGATCAGCAACTGATCCTCCCTTGGGAGGGCTATGGCCCTCCCATCCCTTTCCCCCGAGAACCATTAGAAAGGCAGAGCCATGAATTTCCGGACATTTGCTGCTTTTGTCGGTCCCTCTGTCTTTATGATGCTTCTCTTCATCGCGTTCCCGCTGGTCAGCGTGTTCAAGCAGAGTTTCTATATCACCCAGCCGATCTATGAGACGGTTGAAAAAGAAACCTGTACCCCTGGTTTCCTGACCCAGACCTGTGTGACCGAAAAGGTGTCGCAGCCAAAGCTGGATGAGCATGGTGAGATCATCACGCAAACCCAGTATGTGGGGTTGCAAAGCTATCGCAATGTTCTGGAACCTGACCGCGCATGGCGCGCCATAAGTGACGGCAGCTGGCATGTGCTGTCGACGATCAATTTCTGGAAGGCCCTGCGGTTCACGCTGACGTTTACTTTGATCACCCTGCCGCTGGTGGTCGGTTGCGGGTTAGGGATCGCGATCCTGATAAACAATGCTGCGCGTTCTATCCGCGGTCCGGTGATATTCGTCTCTCTGCTGCCTTTTATCATCACTCCGGTGATCGGAGTGCTGTCAATCAATTGGCTGTTCCGCGGCGACGGTATCCTGACTGCGATGATGGAATGGTGGCTGAACCGTGACATAGCCCTGTTCGCGCAGGCTTGGACGATTGAAGTCCTGATGATGATCTACCGCGTCTGGCACGTGGCGCCCTTTGCGGCCATCATCTTTTACGCCGGTCTGCAAACGGTCAATCAGGACAGTCTGGAAAGCGCGATTATTGACGGGGCAACCCGCTGGCAGCGGCTGAAATACATCGTCATTCCGCATCTGATGCCGCTAATCATATTTGTATCGATGATCCACCTAATGGACAGCTACCGCGTGTTCGAAGAAATCGTTGGCTTCTCAAGCCAGGGCTATGTGATCTCGCTACAGTGGTTGACGTTTGACTACCTGACGCCGGATCAGGCAGGCAACCGGTCGATCAGCCGTGCCTCGGCCAACTCGATGCTGACCATGATTGGCGTTGTCATCCTGCTTATCCTTCCGCTGCGCCGCACATGGCGCGATCATAAAGGAGGTCACTGACATGTCCTCGCGCGCGCTTCGCCAACCGCTCAGCCTGCGGCTGACCTCGAACATCTTTCTGGCGCTTTGGTGCCTGATCGCGGCCTTCCCGATCTTCTGGATCGTAGTGATGAGCTTCAAATCGCCGGTCGATGCGTTCGACAGTAACGCGCTGAACGTGATTTTCGGCCCGGCCACACTGGGCGTCGGCAAGGGGCTGTCGCTGCTGGATATCATTCTGGGCGTGGCGGTGATCTGGGCAACGATAATCATCGCCACCAAAACACTGCCGTCGATGGTAAAATCTTACTCGAAACCCGGACAGGAATGGTTCGGCTGGGTCATTGGCGTACTGGTCGTTTTGGTGGGCTTTCTCGTGGTGTTCTTTGTCGTCCTGCCGGCCGTTCTAAACGTGCTCAACCCGTGGTTCGGGCCCTTGGGCCGGGACGTGCTTGGCCTGACCACCGAACACTACAAGACCGTCTGGATTGACCGGGGCTTTTCAAACAACTTCAAGAACTCCCTGATCGTGACAACAGGTGTGGTGACCGTGTCGCTGACCGTTGGGACGTTGGCGGGATATGGTCTGGCACGGTCTGGATCGACTTTGGCTTTCTGGATCCTAATTGTCGCCTTGGTGTTCCGGGCCCTGCCGCATTCGGTGCTGGTGGCTGGTTATCTGCCGGTTTTCATCAACTCGGCTGAATGGCTGGCCCCGATCCTGGGTGAAAATGCACCAACACTTTACGGCAAGCCATTTGCGGTGATTGCTGTTCTGGTTGCGATCAATCAGCCATTCACGATCTGGATGCTGCGTTCGTTCTTTCAGAATATCCCGGCAGAGCTGGATGAGGCCGCCCGCGTTGATGGTTGCAGCCATTTTCAGGCCTTCCGCCGTGTGATCATGCCGGTAATGTGGCCGGGGGTGATCACCACAGGCCTGTTCAGTTTCCTGCTGGCGTATAACGACTTTCTTGTCACTGCGTTGCTGCTGGACGCGCAGAACCAGACCATGGTTCCCGCCATTGTCGGCATGTTCAACCGCGAGACGACTACAACCGACCAAGTGGTCGCGGTTGCCGCCGCCGTGTCGATCACTGCGCCGCTGATCTTCCTTGTGCTGATCTTCCAGCGCCAGATCGTCAGCGGTCTGACAGCCGGAGCGGTCAAAGGCTGATGAGCAACCATGCACGCCATAACGCCATGTCGCGCCACCCGGCGCTGAACAGGATGCCGAGGGACTTTCTGAGTATCGGGGCTGTGATCCCCAAACTCTCTCTCTGGCAACCTGAAAGGACATAGACATGAAAGGTTCCCGTCCCGAACAAGCGGTTCTGACCCGCGACACGGACATGAGCAAAACCGAAGACACGCGCCGCGTGATCGAAACCATGGTGGATGGTCTGAACGATCACCGCATTGATGACATCGGAGAATTCTTCACCCAGGGCTTCCGCTGGATGGGCAATCAAGGCTGCGGCACCAAAACCGGGCTGAAAGAGTTTCAGGAAAACTGGCAGCGCCCGTTTCAGGCGGCGTTTTCGGACAAGACCTGCATCGATGAGGCCCGTCTATACATGGGCGAATGGGCAGCAGCCTTTGGTCGTCAGGAAGCAACCCATACGGGTGAGTTTCTGGGCATCGCCCCTACCGGCAAGCGGGTCGAGATCCGCTACATGGATTTTTGGAAAGTCGTTGACGGCAAGATCGTCGACAACTGGGTGAATGTCGATTTCGCACATGTCGCGGCGCAACTGGGCGTCGACCTGTTCAACGGCCAAGGCTGGGAAGCATTTGACCGGGGTGAGAAATGTCCACCCCGGCCGGAAAACTGAGGATTGGAAACATGGCAATCGAGTATCTTAAACGCGGCAAATCCGATGCGGACCGGGCGGAAGATGATGCCAAGACCCGCGCCGTGGTTGAGGCGACGCTGAAAGACATCGAAACCCGCGGTGATGCTGCGGTGCGTGAGTTGAGTGAGAAGTTCGACAACTACTCGCCAGCCTCGTTCCGCCTGAGCCAGAAGGAAATCGATGACTTGATCGGTCAACTGACCGATAGGGAACTGGCCGACATAAAATTCGCACAGGAACAGGTGCGCAACTTTGCGCAGGCTCAGCGGGATTCAATGCTGGACATCGAGGTTGAAACCCTGCCGGGCGTGATCCTTGGCCATAAGAACATCCCCGTACAATCGGTCGGGTGTTACGTCCCCGGCGGCAAGTTCCCAATGGTGGCGTCGGCCCATATGTCCGTGGCCACGGCCTCAGTTGCCGGTGTCCCTCGGATCATTGCCTGCACGCCTCCGTTCAAAGGCAAGCCGAACCCAGCAGTGATTGCGGCCATGCATTTGGGTGGCGCGCATGAGATCTACGTTATGGGTGGCATACAGGCCATTGGTGCGATGGCTTTGGGCACCGAGACGATTGATCCGGTTCACATGCTGGTTGGTCCCGGTAACGCCTTTGTCGCCGAAGCCAAGCGCCAGTTGTTCGGGCGCGTCGGCATTGATCTGTTTGCAGGTCCCACCGAAACCATGGTGATCGCGGACGAGACCGCAGCAGATGCCGAACTGTGCGCAACCGACCTGCTGGGGCAGGCCGAACACGGCTATAACAGCCCCTGTGTGCTGCTGACCAACTCTCACAAGCTTGCCAAAGAGACACTGTCCGAGGTGGACCGCCTTTTGGGCATCCTGCCGACTGCAGACACCGCGAAAGTGTCCTGGGATGAATATGGCGAGGTGATCGTCTGCGACACGTATGACGAGATGCTGCAAGTCGCAGATGACATCGCCTCGGAACATGTGCAGGTGATGACGGATCGTGACGACTGGTTCCTTGAGAATATGACCTGCTACGGCGCGTTGTTCCTTGGTCCGCGCACCAACGTGTCAAACGGGGACAAGGTGATTGGTACGAACCACACCCTGCCAACGAAGAAGGCCGGGCGTTATACTGGTGGGCTTTGGGTTGGGAAGTACCTGAAAACGCACAGTTATCAGAAAGTTCTGACCAACGAGGCGGCGACACTAATCGGCGAATACGGCTCGCGTCTGTGCATGTTGGAAGGTTTTGTTGGCCACGCAGAACAGTGCAACGTCCGCGTGCGTCGCTATGGTGGCATCAATGTGCCCTATGGCGAACCCGCGCCGTATCGGGATGCCGCTGAATGAGTGACAGGCATACACAGCATAAGGCCCTGATCGCTCCGCTTAGGGCCGCGATGTATGATTTTTCCGAGGCCGGTGTTCGCGCGGCACTGGCCGAGGTAACGGCCTCGGACGCCGTTTTCCACCTATGCCATCCCTTTGGCGACAGCATTGGCAGCGACGCTTTCTATGACCGCGCCTATAAAGACCTGTTGACGGCCTGGCCCGATCTGGAACGCCGCGACTACATTGTCATGGCCGGCCCGGATGAACATGGTTCGGACTGGGTCGGGTGCGGCGGCTACTACACGGGCACATTCACCGGCCCATGGCTGGACATCCCACCGACTGGTAATCAGGTTACTATGCGGTTCCACGAATTTTACCGTTTCGAAAACGGCAAAATCGCGGAAATACAGGCCCTTTGGGATATCCCCGAGGTGATGATGCAGGCAAATGCCTGGCCGATGGCACCCAGCCTTGGACGCGAATGGCATGTGCCGGGCCCGGCCACGCAGGACGGGTTCGTTCCCGGTCCGTATGATGAGGCAAAGGGCAAAGAGACCTGTCAGCACATCATCGATATGTTGGAGCACCTCAAGAAACACCCCAAACAGGGTGGCCCCGAGGTTATGGAGATGGAACGGTTCTGGCATCCGCGCATGAACTGGTACGGGCCGTCGGGCATTGGAACCGGGCGTGGCTATGCGGGCTTTCGCAATTGGCACCAAATTCCGTTCCTGAGCGGAATGCCGGATCGTGGGCAGTTCGTGGACGACATCACCTACCACTTTTTCGGTGATGGCGAATACGCGGCTGTGACCGGCTGGCCCAATATGATCCAGACCGTCACTGATGACGGTTGGATGGGCATTGCGCCCTCGGGCAAGAAAATCACCATGCGTAGCCTCGATTTCTGGCGGCTGGAAAACGGGCGCATTCGTGAAAACTGGGTGCTGGTCGATCTTCTGGATGCTTATCGCCAGCTAGGCGTTGACGTCTTCGCCCGTCTACGGGAATTCAACAAAGCGCGAAACATAGGGCGCATTGAAATACCGGATGGAATGAGCTGATGACTGAACTGCCACGCACCCCTTCGTTTTACCTGACAGGAAAGACCGCCCTGGTGACAGGTGCCTCTTCAGGCATCGGGCAGGGCTGTGCCGTGGCGCTGGCCGAGGCGGGCGCGCATGTCGTCTGTGCGGCCAGAGGCGAGGACCGGTTGAATGAGACGGTGGCTGCTCTGCAGGGGCAGGGCTGGTCAGCCGAAGCGCTTGTGCTGGACCAGGGCGATCTGGGAAAGCTGAAACAGCTTTTCGAAACGCGAAACTTCGAGGTCGTGGTGAACTCGGCCGGGGTCGCCCGTCATAGCCCCGCAATTGAAACGACACCCGAAGACTTCGATGTCGTTACCGGCGTCAACTTGCGTTCCGCCTACTTCCTTTCCGCCTATGCTGCGCGTGCCTTGATCGATGCTGGCAAGCCAGGGTCCATAATTCATATCTCCAGTCAAATGGGCCATGTGGGCGGCGTAGACAGGGCGCTTTACTGTGCAACCAAGCATGGGCTCGAAGGTATGGTCAAATCCATGGCCATCGAATGGGGCAAGCAGGGCATTCGGATCAACACGGTCTGCCCGACGTTCATTCGAACGCCGTTGACCCAGTCCACTTTCGACAACCCCGAACGCGCCGCGTGGATCATGGAGAAGATCAAGCTGGATCGCGTGGGCGAGGTCGAAGATATCATGGGCGCGGTACGCTACCTCGCCTCGGATGCCTCAGCGCTGGTTACGGGCACCTCGATGTTGATTGACGGAGGTTGGACAGCAGATTGATGGCCGAGAAAGTAACATCACTCCAGGTCGCGCAACTTGCCGGTGTCAGCCAATCCGCCGTCAGCCGCGTCTTCACGCCGGGCGCTTCGGTCAGCAAGAAGACGGAAGAAAAGGTGCGCAAAGCCGCGACCGAGCTTGGCTATCGCCCCAATGTGTTGGCGCGCGCGATGGTGTCGGGCAAAAGCCGCATCATCGGTTTGGTCGTCGCCTATCTGGACAACTATTTCTATCCCGAAGCGCTTGAGAAGTTGTCGAACGAGTTGCAGGAGCAGGGGTATCACGTCCTGATCTTCATGGCCTCCAGAACGGCCGGAAACATTGACGACGTTATGGAGGAAATTCTTGATTATCAGGTTGATGGCGTGATCCTGGCCTCGGTCGCGATGTCGTCCGATATCGCAACACGGTGCCAACAAGCTGGTGTGCCGGTCGTGCTGTTCAACCGTAGTCAGGATATCGACGGGATCACCTCGGTGACCTCTGATAATTACTCCGGCGGTCGCAAGGTCGCTGAATTCTTTGTTGCCGCAGGCCACAGTCGCATCGCTTACATTGCCGGTTGGCAGGGTGCCTCAACCCAGCGAGACCGCGAGGCCGGTTTTCGCGCCGCACTCGGTGATGCAGGTCAGGATTTGTACGCCTACGAAATCGGAGAGTTCCTGACCGAAAATGCGCGATTGGCCGCGCGCCGCATGTTTGACGTTGAACCGCAAAAACGACCCGACGCGGTGTTCGTCGCCAATGACCATATGGCGCTTGCCGTGATGGACGTCGTTCGGTTTGAACTCGGAATGCGTATACCAGAAGACGTTTCTATCGTTGGATACGATGACGTACCGCAGGCCGGATGGCTTGCCTATAACCTCACCACCATTCGTCAACGCGCCAACCTGATGGTTGCGGAAACCGTTGATGCCTTGTTGGACCATATTGAAAACCCGGCAGTTGCCGCAGCCCGCAAGGTCGCGATTGATGGGCCGTTGATCGTGCGTACTTCGGCACGGCTGCCCAAAGGCTGGACCCCGCAAAGGATGAAAACATGAAAGGCTTTGATCCCAAGTTCCGGGATTTTCCCGACTATATCATCGGAATTACCAAAGAGATCTGGGAAGACCGGGGCATCGCAACCCTGCACGAATATTACAGCGAAGATATCGTCGTTCGTTCACCCGGTTCGGTGGTTGTGGGAAATCAGAATGTGATCGGCGCCACGATGGCGACCCTGGCCGAGTTTCCGGATCGGCAGTTGATGGGTGAAGATGTGATCTGGTCGGGCACGCCGGAAGAGGGCATGCTCAGCTCTCACCGCATCCTGTCTACTGCCACGCATCTGGCCGAAGGGGTTTACGGCAAACCTACGGGTACGAAACTTTGCTATCGGATTCTGGCCGACTGCCACGCCATCGACAACCAGATTAACGACGAATGGTTGATCCGCGATCAGGGCGCGATTGTGCGGCAGATGGGCTGGGACCCAAAGGAATACGCCGCTGATCTGATTGCGCGCGAGGGCGGTAAGGACAGCTGCACCAAGCCTCTGACCCCCGAAATCGACCAGCCCGGCCCCTACAAGGGTCGCGGCAATGATAATGAGTGGGGGCAGCGATATGCTGATATCCTGACCCGGATCATGAGTGCCGATATGGGCACAATCGCGGCTGAATATGACCGTGCGGTGCAGTCTGAGTATGTGGGCGGCGTCACGGGGCACGGCCGGGATGCCGTCGACCGGTTCTGGATGGGGCTGCGGGCGAGTTTCCCGAATGCTGAATTCAAGATTGAACACCAGATCGGGCGCGACGACCCGGATATGCCGCCGCGATCAGCAATTCGCTGGAGCCTTTGGGGCAAGCATGACGGCTGGGGCATGTTCGGGGCGCCGACAGGGGCACAGGTTTATGTCCTCGGGATCAGTCACGCCGAGTTTGGCGCGTTGATTGCGGGGCAGCCGCAGCTGCGCCGTGAATATACTCTGTTCGATGAAACCTCGGTCTGGAAACAGATCCTGTTGCAGAGCGGAGAGGTCTGAGTGGCCCGCCCGGTCGCATATCGTATCCTTGCAGGTGGTCTGTGTGAAACCGGAGCCCGTCGACGTTTCCATATGTTCCGTCAAAGCCTGCGGGCGCGGCGACTGAATCTGCGCCCGCCAGGGGAGTGAGCGCCTGTGCCGCCTGAGCACACGAGCTTGCATTCCTGAAAACAAAATATCGGATCATACATCATGACCAAATCAGCCATCACTTCCCGCATTGTCCGCTACGGCGAGCTTCAACCCTGTAAAACCGCGTTTATCGATGCCCATACGCCGGGCAGCGATCAGAAAGAGAATTTCACGATCATCGGCGGTGGCGTCTCGGAATCTCCGGATCAGCACGTGCACATCACCGACAAGATCGGCTTCAACATAGGTGCCGCGGGTCAGCCGCCGAAATGCCGGAACTCATTGCACAGCCACACAACGGCCGAGGTTTTCTTTGTTGCCAAAGGACGCTGGCGCTTTTTCTGGGGCCGTTATGGCACCGCCGGTGAGTTCATCGCCGAGGAGGGCGATATTTTCAACATCCCGACCGGCATCTTCCGTGGTTTCGAAAATGTTGGCCAAGACTACGGTATGATCATGGCAATCTTGGGCGGAGACGACGCGGGCGGAGGCGTCACTTGGGCCCCTCAGGTCATCGAAGATGCGCAGGCGCATGGTCTGATGCTGGGCGACAATGGCGTTCTGTATGACACCAAGAAAGGGCAGGAGCTGCCTCATAATGTGCACCCTATGCCCTTGCTGACCGAAGAGCAGTTGAAGGGCTATCCTGAGGTTCCGGTTGAGGATGTCGTCGGCAAATATGTTGCACGGTATTGGGATTTGATGGCGTTGTCGGCCAATAAGCCTGCGCAGGTGATTGGTGAGAGCGGGCTGATCAAGGATAAGCCGGGTTTTTCGGTAGACTTCCTTGGCCGGGGGTCCTCTGTGACCGAACCGATTGCGGCGGATAAACCTGTGGTTCTGATGCCAGCCAGCGGTCACTGGCATATCTCGATCGACGGGCACGAAACCACAATTTCGACAGGTGACACGGCTCTGGTTCTGCCCGGTGAATCCTATAGCGTTCATCCATCAATGACCGGGCAGGCGGGCCTGTACCGGATCACTGCAACCGATGAACCGGCAGGAGCGACCTGGACAGGATGAGCGCAGACCCGAACGACACCCAAGCCATATATGAGCGGCAAGCCACAGAGTATGACAAGCGCCGCTCAAAAGCCCTTTTCGAGGCGCGCTGGCTGGCGCGCTTCACGGCCAGCCTCAAACCGGGTGACCACGTACTGGATCTGGGCTGTGGCACAGGCGATCCCATTGCGCGCTGGTTTATGGCCGAAGGGTTTGATGTCACGGGTGTCGATTTTTCCGCAGCCATGCTGAACATCGCCAAAGAACGCTGGCCGGACGGGGATTGGCGGAAAGCTGACATGCGGGATTTTGAGCTGGATCAGCAATTCGATGGGATCATCGCCTGGAACAGTTTCTTTCACCTGACATCAGATGAGCAGAAGGGCTGCATCACCCGCATGGCGCGTCATTTACATAACGGTGGAATGCTGATGTTGACCGTGGGTCCACGCGAAGGAGAAGTTAGCGGCACAGTGGGGTCAGAGCTTGTCTATCACGCCTCGTTGTCCCCGGCCGGTTATGCATCGTGCCTAGAAGAGAACGGGCTGCAATTGACCGGCTTTTTGGCCGAAGATCCTGAAACCCAAAGCCATACTGTGCTGATGGCACGAAAACTGTAAGGAGGTCTTTATGGCCGTAAAAACCACACATGTTGGGTCTTTGCCCCGAACACAGGACGTCGTGGATCTTATCTTTGCCAGGGAAAACGGTGAACCATATGAAGCAGCCGCGTTTGACGCGTGTATGACCGCCGCAGTCTCTGAAACGGTGCGCAAACAGGTCGAAGCTGGCGTTGATATAGCCAGTGACGGAGAGACTTCGAAGATATCTTATGCGACTTATGTCAAGGACCGCTACACCGGGTTTTCCGGTGACAGCCCTCGAAACGCGCCTGCAGATTTGAAGATGTTTCCCGGCTTTCTGCAGCGGCTGGCCAATGACGGCGGCACGCCGCAATACGCCCGACCAATGTGCACCGGAGAAGTGCGATCAAAAGGGCAGGGTGAGTTAGAGAAGGACATCGCCAACCTCAAGGCGGCTATGACGCAGCATGGGGTCGAGCGCGGTTTCATGAATGCCGCGTCCCCGGGTGTGATCTCACTGTTTTTGCAGAACGATTTCTACACCACGCGTGAGGCATATCTGGCGGCGCTGGCCGATGCCATGAAAGAGGAATACGAGACCATCGTGGCCGCTGGTCTGGATCTGCAACTGGATTGTCCTGATCTGGCCTTATCGCGCCATATGCTGTTCACCGACCTTTCGGACGACGCGTTCATCAAAATCGCCGATATGCATGTTGAGGCGCTGAACCACGCGCTTCAGAACGTCCCACAGGATCGCGTACGGGTGCATATCTGCTGGGGCAACTATGAGGGTCCGCATTGCTGTGACATTGCGATGGACAAGGTATTCAGTACCCTGATGGCAACCAAATCGCGCTATATCCTGTTTGAGACTTCGAACCCGCGTCACGCCCACGAGTGGACCGTGTTCCGCGACCGCAAATCTGAGATACCCGATGACAAGGTTCTGGTCCCCGGTGTGGTCGACACCACCACCAATTTCGTCGAGCACCCCGAGCTTGTGGCCCAACGGATCGAACGTTTCACAGCAATCGTCGGCGCGGACCGGGTGATAGCAGGCAGCGATTGCGGCTTTGGCACTTTTGCGGGCTTCGGCGCGGTTGACCCTCAGATCGCCTACGCCAAGTTGGCCGCGCTATCAGAGGGGGCCAAGCTGGCCTCAGCATGATACCCGTGATTTTCTTGCCGGGCATGATGTGTGACGCCCGCCTTTTTGGCCCGCAAATCGACGCACTGTCAGGCAGGATGCCTGTGATGACATTCCCGTTGTCGCGACACGACAGCGTGCAAGCCATGGCAGATGACATTCTGCAAAATGCGCCGGCTGAATTCGCGCTGGCAGGATTGTCGATGGGCGGTATCGTGGCAATGGAAGTATTGCGTCAGGCCACGGAACGTGTTTCGCGCCTGGCTTTGCTCGACACAAATCCACTGGCTGAAAAGCCAGAGGTCAAAGCCCGCCGCGCGCCCCAGACGGCAGCCGTTCGCGACGGCAAGCTGAGGTCGGTGATGCGGGACGAGATGAAGCCCAGTTACCTGTCGGACGGGCCCAACCGGGGGGCTATCCTGGATCTGTGCATGGCAATGGCCACCGACTTGGGCCCTGACGTATTCTTGCGCCAATCGCAGGCTTTGATGGATCGCCCGGACCAAAGCGTGACGCTGACAGCTTTCACGGGAAAGGCTTTGGTTCTGTGTGGGCAAGAAGATCGGCTGTGCCCCGTGGAGCGCCACCAGATGATGCACGATCTATTGCCAGACAGCACGCTGGAGATCATCGAAGGTGCAGGGCATCTGCCGACATTGGAACAACCCCAAAAAACCACAGCGGCTTTGGTCCGTTGGTTGGAGGACACATGACGCCATCCCTTTTGTCCCTGCTTCGCAAGGTCGATACCCCCACCGTCTGCAATGCCATTGAGGTGGCGCAAGGCAAGCGCGGGTTCGATGATTTCACGCGCGGAACCATGCTGTGTTCAGCGCCTGAGGAACCTCCGATCGTCGGCTATGCCCGTACGGCAAAAATCGCGGCAGTCAATCCACCGACCGAACCGCCTGACGTCATCAAGACCCGGCGCATGGCCTACTACAAATACATGGCCGAAGCGGTCAATCCGTGCGTCGCGGTGATCGAGGATATGGATTATCCGGATTGCATCGGAGCCTATTGGGGTGAAATCAATACATCCGTCCACAAGGGTTTTGGTATGTCCGGTGTCGTAACCAATGGCGTCATGCGTGATCTGGGAGACTTACCCAAGGGGTTCCCAGTCGTCGCCGGTTCCGTCGGGCCAAGCCACGGTTTCGTCCACGTCCGCGAGATTGATACACCGGTTTCCGTTTTTGGCCTGACAGTTAATCCTGGCGAATTGGTGCACGCCGACCGTCATGGCGCGTTGGTTGTACCCGATGATGTCGTCGACCAGTTAGAAGCAGCAATCCAAAAGCTATTGGTGACAGAACGCATCGTCTTGGATGCAGCCAGTCAGCCAGGGTTTGATTTTGACGCTTTTGAGACCGCTTGGGCGGCCTTTGAAAAAGCCAGGGTCTGATTATAGGGGCAGACATTCCGCATGCCGCCGCGCCTCAGAGCTTCTGCTCGACGAGGGCGAACAGCTCAATTGGATGCGCAACGCCACGAATGTCGTGAAACCCGCAAGAAGCAAACAGATCATCCGAAGCGCCAGCAACGACTGACGTTGCCAAAACTCTTCGGCCAATAGATTTTGTCAAACCCTCAATTCGGCTGGCGACGTTCACCGCGCCACCAAGTACAGTAAAATCCAGTCTTCCGGGGCTGCCGATGTTGCCATAACTGACTTGCCCTGCGTTGATCCCGATACCAACGTCTAGAGCCGGTTTTCCGGCTTCCGCGCGACTGCAGTTGACGGCGGTCAGACCAGCCAAAACACTTTGCGCTGCATACGCAGCTTTGCGACATCGGTCAGCGCGATCAGCTTGCGTGGCGATGGTGAAAATCGACAGAATACCGTCACCCATAAATTTAAGAACATCGCCTCCATTCTCTTCCACTGACTGAACAACTAGATCGAAGTATCCGCTCAGCGCGTCAAAAACTTCCTCTTCAGGTGCGCTGTCCGATAGCGCCGTAAAGCCGCGCAAATCTGAGAACATGACCACGGCCTCAAGCGTTGTACGTTCCCCTCGTTTGATGCGCCCGTTCCAAACGCTGTCCGAGGGCCCATCGCCAAGGTAGGTTCGCAGAAGGCCTTTGGACGATTTGCGCATTGTGACAGGTTCCAAAGCCGAAGACAGCGCGGGCAGCGCGTCCTCGATCAATTTCAGATGCAGTGGCGAGAACCCTTCTGGTGCTTGGGTAACAAATGTGCAGCCGTGTAGTGATCTGTCGCCGTAATAAAGCAGGGTGGCATAATAGTCGGTGCCGCCCTGCTCGGCGAAGTCCAGGTAGGATGAATGCTCTGTCTTTGAATCCAGCTGGCGTAGACATTTGTGAAGTGGCTTTCGGTGTTCCAGAATATACTCAAATGAGCTTCCTACGTACCCGTCGGTCAACATCGTCTCATGTGTGACGTCATAGCTTTCGGTTCCATCAGGTGTCCAAACCACACCCCAAGCAATGAGTAAGGGATTGGCGAAGCGCTGGCCAATATTGACCCGCCAGAGCGGGACACCCGCCTTTATTAAGGAGGAGCAGAAATGCGACACCACTTTCACGGGATCGCCTGATTGGCGCCCTTCAGTGATCATCCAGTTTGTCAGTTGGGCTACGGAGTCCATTATTTCAAACTAGTCGCTAGGGCTGGATGCACAAAGGAAATTGGGCCTGTGATGGGCCGATTTGAACCAAATGAAGCCCGCGCATGATGCCAGGCGCGTTTAGGCTTGGCGCAAATTCAGGAGGCGATCCATCGAAGATCTCAAACCACAAACAGCTTGTTTTGCACGACCTGGCCCCAGATTGGGCTACCCGCTTCAAGCGCCTTGCCAAGGACGGCTTGGCAAGGCCGTGGTCATGTCCCGCTTGATCCCCAGGATGCATTCGCGTTTTAAGGGCGGTCGTCAAAAACGGGTTTGTAGCCACTCGCAAAAAGCGGTCGAAACGTGTGATCCCGCCGTACCTGTTTTGTGTTGCAAGACGTAGTGAGCCTGGCCTGTATCAACGGGGGCACCGACAATTCTGATCTGGCGGCCGCTTGCGATGGCCTGCTGCGCGAACCGGTTGATCATAATGGTGCAGCCGCTTTCCGCAGCCACCAATTCGCAGGCGGCAACCGAGGTATCGACGATAAGGCGCGGGGATACATCTGCGTTGGGCAGACCACGGGCCGACAGATACCGCGCCCAATGATCGTCAAACCCCAGAACGTGGATGGCAGCGTGGGCCAGCAGATCCTCGGGTGTTTTGATCATTGGCGCGGTGCGCACACCGCAAACCGGAACGATGAACTCATCGGAAAGCTTGACCATGCGCGTGTCGGAATGGGTTTGCGGAGCCAACTGGATGTCAACGTCCACGGGATGCCCTTCCTGGCCGCTCTGCCACAGAGAGGTGACAAGTTTGATCCCGATACCGGGATGGGCTGTCTGAAAGGTTGCAAGTTGCGGCGCCAGCCAAATGATCATGGCCGCCGACGCCCGCACTACGATCGTCGTCTCCAAGGCAGGCCCAAACAGCCCGTTTGTGGAAAATGCGATGTGCTCCAGTGAATCCCGGACCGATATCAAATAGGCCCGGCCGATTTCCGTCAGTTGCAGGCTTTTGGCCTTGCGAATGAACAGTTTCTGCCCCAGCTGACCTTCCAGCGCCTTCATGTGCTGACTGACAGCCGTTTGTGTCAGCCCCAGCTCTCGGCTGGCGGCGGTAAAGCTTAAATGACGTGCGGCGGCCTCGAAAGTGCGAAGCCAGTTCAGGTTGAGATTGCTTTTCATTGCCCATTCATAAGTTTTTTATGTGCATGGACGCAAATTGTTTCATTTTCCTTCATTTCGGTCGGCAGTTAGACAAAAGCAACTGACGACGAAGTCGACCAGACAAAAGGGAGCGATCTATGCCGGAGATCAATCTAGATGCAGCCACCGACATGGTTTTGAGCCTTGTAGATCTGGAGCGCTATCCCATTGCGGATCTGGAAAGTGCCGAAGGCGCTGCGTTTCTCAAGGCCTGTCAGGACCAGATGGAGGAACATGGCTGGTGCAATCTGGATGGGTTTATCCGTCCCGAGGCACTGGCAGCTCTGGCCGATGAATCCAACGCCTTGCTACCCACCGCTGACGTACTGACCATCAAACGCAACATCTATCAGGGCGCAATTGACCCGTCGCTGCCCAAGGATGATCCGCGTCGTAAGGAATATACGCATGTGGCGACGCAATTGGCGGATGATCAGCTGCCGAATGAAACGCTTATTCAGCGGCTTTATCAGTCGCCGCGTTTGACGGACTTTGTGCGCCGCGTCCAAAAGAAAGAGGTGCTGCATCGCTGCGCTGATGAGTTTCAAGCGCTGAATGTCGTCGCCCTGCATCCAGGAAGCTGGCACGCCTGGCATTATGATACGACGGAATGCACCGTGACGCTGTTGTTGCAGGCCGCTGAAACCGGGGGTGATTTTGCCTTCTTGCCGAACTCGCGCACCGACGAAACCGAGGACCGCGAGGCGGTGGATCGTTTGCTTGCTGGCGATATGTCCCATGCACAGAAGTTTGACCGGGGCGCCGGTACTTTTACCCTGTTTCGCGGTGGCTATTCATTGCACGGGGTGACAGAGGTCGAAGGGTCGACCCCTCGTGTCACCGCGATCATGACCTATGACGAACAGGAAGGCCGCGTGATCAGCGACGAAATCAACATCCGGATCTATGGTGATCGTGTCAAAAATATCCTCGCGGAACGCGCAGCCGCCACTATCAACGCATAAAGGACCACGCCATGAAAACTGCTCTACTCGTCATTGATGTGCAAATGGCGCTGGCCCATGAGGATGCCGCCGGTGCCGTGCGATCTTGCCCCGAGGCAGGCGACAATATTGGCCGACTTCTCAGCCGGTTTCGCGCGCAAGGTGACAAGATCGTCCATGTGCACCACCACGGGCTTGACCCGGATGATCCATTTCATGCGGACGCACCTGGCGCGGCTGTTCAACCCTTTGCAGCACCGCAGGGGGACGAGCCGGTGATCATCAAATACGTCTCCAGCGCGTTTGCCGGAACTTCGCTCGAGGCCGATCTGCGCGCCGACAATATTGAGCGTGTGGTCATCTGCGGGGCCACGGCCAATCACTGCGCCGAGTCCGCCGCGCGCTCTGCAAGCAGTCTGGGCTTTGAGATGGTCTATGCCTCAGATGCCGTCTGGGCTTATGACGCGACCGGGCCGGACGGGGTGACCCACAGCGCCGAACAGATCCATTCCGTCACGCTTGCCAATCTGCAGGGTGAGTTTGGTGAGGTATGTTCGACCGACACCATCCTGAATGCCTAAGCAATATAACTAACCCCGAGGACGGCGAAGATGCGCATTGGATTTATTGGGCTTGGCACCATGGGCGGCCCGGCGGCCCTGAATCTGATCAAGGGCGGGCATGACCTGACGGTCTGCGACCTTGATCGGAACCGGGCAGAAGAGCACCTGGCGCTTGGGGCGAAGTGGGCAGAGACCCCTGCGGCAGCCGCGCAAGCGGCGGACATCGTGTTCACCATGGTCTTTGGACCAAAACAAATCGAACAAGTGGCAGGTGGCGACGATGGGCTGCGATCCGCCATGTCCGCGGGGCAGGTTTGGGTGGATATGACAACAAACAAACCCGCCTTTGTGCGCGAGCTTGCCGCCACCTTTGCTGAAAACGGTGTACAGTTGATTGATGCGCCGGTCACAGGTGCCGTCGATGGTGCACGCACCGGCAACATGCCCCAATTTGCAGGTGGGGACGAAGCGACCGTCGCGCGTATTCGCCCCGTGATGGAACTGATGGGTCCGCTTCATTACATGGGCTCCAGCGGCAGCGGGTCCGTGACGAAACTGGCCAGCAATCAGCTTTGGGCCATCCACGCGACAGCCATGGGTGAAGCACTTGTCATGGCGGTGAAATCAGGTGTCGATCTGTCACGAGCCTGGGACGCGCTTAAGATCGGGGCCAGCGAAAGCTGGTGCATGCATCACGACGCCCCGTCCGTTTTTGCCGGACATTATGATCCGTCTTTCACACTGGACTTGTGCCAAAAGGATCTGGGCCTGATCGTTGAGGCCTGCGACGACGCCGGCACCGCCGCCCCTGCCACACGGCTGGTATGCACGCAGTTCGAAGCGGCCCGCGAAAAATACGGGGGCGACAAGGGCGAATTGCATGTGGTGAAGCTTGAAGAAGACAATGCTGGCGTGTCACTTCGCCTTGACGGGGATTGGATCCCGCACTGGGAAATATAACGAGGGGCCCAGTCTGGGCCCTAACCCCAAGGTCCTGCGACGCTGGCTAATAAGCGCATCCGCGGCCCAGCATTCGAAGGGCCGCTTTGAAGCGGTAGCTGACGCAAATGTTGATTCTTATTATTCTAACCCAACACCCTGAACAGGAATGCCCAAACCGACTTTCTTTCTCCCCATGACAACAGATGTACGAAAGCGACGGACGTTTGAGTTGTCGAAGAACAGTCGCTTCGTGAGTTCCTGAAAATCATCCATATCCTTTGCTGTGCAGACCAGACAGAAGTCGGCGTCTCCGGTGATGTAATAGCACTGCTGTACCATAGGCTCTGATTGCGCCTGACGTGAGAATGCGTCGATCTGATCCTGACGCTCGCGTTCCAATTCGACCATGACAATGAAGCTCATCGCGACACCTAGCTTTTTGGGATCAACGATCGCGACTTCTGAAAGAATTGCGCCCGAGGTTCTGAGCGCCTTTAACCGCCGCTGAACGGAGGCCACGGACAAGCCCGTCTCGGACGCAAGCGCTTCGAGGCCTATCTTGGCGTCGGTTTGCATCAACTGAAGCAGATTTCGGTCGTGCTGATCAAGTTTCATGCGAATTTCCCTTGGTGTGAGAAAATTTCCCGAAAATTAGGGAGAATTGACCATAATAGATCATCTGTCGCGTGTACAACTTTCTGTATGAAAAATCCAACGATACTCGATGTTGCAAAACCGCTGGCTCTGCTGGCTGCATGTCCCGCCTATAGACCAAGTCCGTTGGAGACGCGCAGTCTCCAAGACAGACCTATTCTGATCAAGGATGAAACCAACAGGATGGGATTGGGCGCTTTCAAAGCGCTCGGAGGCGTTTACGCTGTTGCCAAGCTGATAGAAGCGCGCGTCGGCCGCCCTTTGGAAGCAAACGCCTATTTGGATGATTCCGTAAAAACCATCGCACGCACGATGACTTTTGTCTGTGCCAGTGCAGGTAATCATGGCATGGCCGTGGCGGCCGGAGCGCGGTTGTTTGGCGCAAAGGCCCGCATTCACCTTGCCGAAACAGTGCCAGAGGATTTTGCAATTCGCCTGCGGGACAAAGGCGCGGAAGTTGTCCGATCGGGTGACGATTATGAGGCGAGCGTTGCGGCAGCCATAGCCGACGCCGAGGCGTCCGGGGCAATCCACCTCGCCGATGGATCTTGGCCTGGATATACCGAACCTCCGAGGTTGGTAATGGAAGGCTATACCGTCATCGCCGAAGAAATGCGGACAGAGTTGGAAAGCTCCGGAAATTGGCCAAGCCACGTTTACTTGCAGGCAGGCGTTGGTGGTCTGGCTGCGGGGATCGCTTACATGATCCGGTCCACCTGGGCGGTTCAGCCAAAGATCATAGTGGTCGAACCTGATGCGGCCCCTTGCCTTGCCGAAAGCGCCCGGGCGGGACAGATCGTAACGGTTGAGGGCCCGGTTTCCAATATGGGGCGTCTGGATTGCAAAACGCCTTCTATGCTGGCTTTCGAAATTCTGGAACGGTGCGCCGATGACTGGGTTACGGTCACTGACCTGCAGGCCGTGGACGCTGTAAAACATGCGCGCGATCTGGGCTTTTCCACCACGCCGTCAGGCGCAGCGGGGCTTGCAGCCTTGTTGACGGACGAGGCCAAATTGCCATTGATCGTGCTGTCCGAAGGGGCCGTTCCCGATGCTTGATCTCGTTGCGTTTCGCCGTGATCTGCATGCCCACCCGGAAACAGGCTTCGACCTTGACCGGACGTCGGATCTGATCGCGGCGGAGTTGGAACGCGCGGGACTTGAGGTCACCCGGGGTGTGGGCAGCGCGGGAATTGTGGCCACCTTGCGCCGTGGTCCGGACGAAACCGCAATCGGTTTTCGAGCCGACATGGACGCGCTGCCGATACAAGAGGCCACCAACTTGCCGTACCGCTCGGGAACGGAAGGCAAGTTTCATGGATGTGGCCACGATGGCCATAGCACCATGCTGCTGGGTGCCGCGCTGGAGCTTTCGGCGGACCCGTCTTTTGACCGCACCATTCACTTCATCTTTCAGCCGGACGAAGAGAACGGAAATGGGGCCGCCGCGATGATCGCGGACGGATTGTTCGAACGTTTCCCGATGGTCGCGATCTTCGGCCTTCACAACATGCCCGGAATGGAGCTTGGTCACTTTGCCACGCAAAGGGGCTCATTCTGCGCGTTCGAGGATAATTTTGAGATACGCGTTCAGGGTCAGGGCGGGCACGCGTCGATGCCGGAAAAAGGCGTTGATCCGATTGTGACTGGGGCCGCAATTGTGCAGCAGTTGCAATCGATCGTCTCTCGCTCGGTTCCAGCGAGCGAGCATGCAGTGGTTTCCGTAACGGAGTTCCTGACAGACGGCGCGCGCAACATTCTGCCTAGCAACGTAACTCTACGGGGGGATTGCCGGGGCTTTTCCAGAGATGTGTCCGAGAATATCGAGCGAAGAATGCGCGCCATAGTCGCCGGTGTATGTGCAGGACAAGGCGCTGAGGCGGAGGTTGATTACTCAACTTCCTTCCGGCCATTGGTGAACGATGCCAGAGCCACAGACATGATCGCGGATGCTGCTCGTGATGTTGGCCGCGTTGATGCTGAGTATGGTCGGGTAGGATTCTCTGAAGATTTTGCAGAGTTTCTTGCGCACCGCCCCGGGGCCTTCATCCTGATGGGCAACGGATTGGAAGGGAACAATTCGATGCCGCTTCATAACCCGTCGTATGATTTTAACGACGAGGCGATCAGACATGGGATTGCGTTTTGGACCAGCACAGCGCGGCGGGAATTTTGATGGCAAGCGATGCCTGAATAAGCCCAAATAGCGAGCAGTTTATCCACCCCGCAGTTCCCAGTCGAACCTTCGGTCGATCCCATGCCGCGAATGTTTTCTTTGCTGGGCCATTTTATCTGGTGACCACCGCCAGGGCCGCATCGAGACCCAGAAACATTGCGTGACGCAGTTGGCGCAAAGCCTCATGGTCACGAACTTCAACCCGGCGATCGCGGCAAATCTGTTTCGTATCGCCGTCCTCGCCATATGAACCAAAACCCACGGGGCGGGTGCTTTTTTCTTATGCAGACGGCAGATTCCCAAGGTTAATAGATGGTTAACATATCTCGGTACTTGATTGCGCGGCGATCTTCTTGTTTTACTGAAAATCAAATCAACCCATGCCCAAACGCGGTGTGAATATACAGTGAAAATCGGTAGCAAAACACTGAATCTACAAAACTTTATGACGATGGGGGCAATGGAGTAGCAAGATGGATCAAGACGACGGATCATCACGCAATGAGTTTGGGAACCCTGGCTCGATTGACGATATGGTGGCGATGTATCTGGAAGCGCTTGAGGGTGTTCTGGGGTCGCTGCGGGACTACAGCGAAAAGGGTGCACGGGTCGAGCCCGATGTGATGTTTCTGCTTGCGCAGGCGCAAGCCCGGTGGCTCAGTTCAGCTTTGCGGTATTGGCAGCAGATTGCGACCATCGTCTCGACCCAAGGGACAGACGCGATCGAAGCAACCATACCCAGCGCAGATGGCCCGTCAGTGGAAGCCAGACAACTGATCGTGTTGGACAAGGCCCGTGCGGTGTTGCGCGAAATATCGGATCTGTCGCTGAGCGAGGCAAAACTGTTGCAACGTGATCTTATGGAAATCGAGGCTGAGCTTCGTAAGTCAGTCGGCCCCGAGGGTGACGACCGGGAAGGCCCCCATCGCTATGCAAAATCCAAACCATGAATAACGAAGGTGCCCGCGCCGACTGGGTAATACCGGAACTGGGATTTGAATCTGAGACGGAACGGCTTCGCACAGCCATCGGCACGTGGGTTGACTCCACACCCGAAGAGATGCGGCCGCAGTTGGAAGAACAGTTTCTGGCCGGCTCAAAGTATTTTCGCCCATTGACCATCTTTGCCTGTCAGACGGCTGTCGGCAGCGAGGAGATCACGGATGAAACCATACAGGCAGCCGTAACGCTTGAGCTGTTTCATAACATGACGCTGGTTGTAGACGACATTCTGGACCAGTCGGACGAACGGCGCGGCAAACCGACCATGCACACGGCCTTTGGGCAACTTGCGGCGCTGATGACGTCCGGGTTCATGGTTGCTGAAGGCTATCGGATGATGGCGACCGAGCCGCAGGTGGTCGGGTTGTTGTCTGAGCTGATGTCCCGGCTTGGCGCGGCCGAGATTGCGCAGTGGAACAGCCGCACGATGCCGCGAGGGGTCGAGGATTGGCGCAAGCTGGCGCAGGAAGACACCGGTTCGATGTTCGAGGTCGCTGCTTGTCTCGGCGACCGTAGCGAGGGGTTGCGCCATTTCGGTGGTCTGCTGGGCACCCTCTATCACGCCTGCGATGACGTGTCCGACGTGCGTGGAACCGAAGCCCTAGGTGGCGGCGGTGAAGAGGACATTCGCGACGGGATTCTAACCCTGCCGGCTGCGATAGCTGTACGCGAACCTGCAATTGCCGAGATGTTCCGCGATCCGAACCCCGGCAATTACGACGCGCTGGCCGAGGCCTTTCGCGCCGCTTTGCCAGAAGCCGAGGCCGAACTGGACCGGATCGCCGCCAGCGCAATAGCCGAGGCCAGACGATTTGCCCGGAACCCCAAAAAGCTGATCACACTTGTGGATCGCACACGCGCTTTGGGCGAAGCCCGCTGATCACAAATAGGCGCGCGCTGCCTTCAGATACTGGCTGTCGAACCCTTCCTCGAACTGCGCCACCAGCGGTTCGATAAGCGTGCGTTGTTCGTCTTTGGTGGGCAGCAAAGACGCCAACCCAAGCGCGGCGCGCAGTTGCCATGCCAAAGCTGACCGGTTTTGGGCTGCGTCGAAAGCAGCGCGATAGTGCTGCTCGGCGCTGCTAGTATCGCCACGCTTCTGTGCCAATTCCCCTTTGACTAGGCTCAGGTCCAGTACGTGGTTCAATTCGCCCCCAACCTGCAGTGGTTGGTCAAGATCGTCTAGAACCCGGGCGGCATCCTCGATCCGGTCCTGTGCCAACAGCAGGCGTGCGTGATTGGCTTCAAAGCAGACGCGGTGGTAATGGACCCCGGCATTCTTGCAGGCGGCAACGGCCGTGGCCGTGATCTTTTCGGCCTCATCCAGTTGACCGAGTTGCGCCATTGCCCGGGCGCGCCAGAAGGAAGCCCAGACCCCCAAGAACCTGTACCCATACTCTCCGGCAACCGCGCTGCATTCTTCGGTCAGGCCCATGACCTGTTCCCAGTCACCGTTCCAGTCATGGATGCGGATCACCCCGTTCGAAAGAGCATAGACAAGCGAATAGGGGTCAGGCAGCGACCGGGTGTAATTTAGGATGTCGTTCCCGACCTTCACCGCTTGATCCGGTCGACCCAGGGACCAGAGCGCTGCCGCCCGGAAGCACTCTGAAATCACCTTGGGTTCTGCGGCCGACAGGCGTGGCCCCGGCTGGTCCCATATGCCCTCATCATAGAGCTGTAGAACACGTTCGCCATAGCGCACCGACTCGGCGTAATCGCCGCGGTTGAAATGCGACCAAGTCTGCATCGAGGCGGAATAGACTTCATAGCGGGTATTGCCGCTGCGCGTCGCCTCGTCAGCAAGCGCCGCAAAGGTATCATGCCCTGAGCTTACGTCGCCACGCATGGTTTCGAAGGCCCCGATCCCGTATAGAACTGCGACGCGCAGGTCTGGATCGTCAACATCCAGAAATAGCTCGCGGGCGCGCTCAAATGCGGTCTGCGCCTGTGGCGAGGCGTAGCTGGTCGCCGCAAAATGCACCACGCCAATGGTCGACTGCAGTTGCAGCTCCAGCTTTGCGCGATCAGTCAGGTCATCGACCTCTCCAACATATTCCAAACCATTGCTGAGTTGAGCGAGCGCTTCTTTCATCGAAGCCCGGCCCCACGCGGATTTACCTGCCGTCAGCCAATAGGGGACTGACCGGTCACCAAGTCCGGCGGCAACAAAGTGGTTTGCCACCTGTTCCGGACCGGACTTGCAACGTTCAGGGAATTTTTCTTCCAGCGTTTCGGCAATCTTTCCATGTAATTGCTGCCGCCGCCGCCGCAATATAGATCGATACGCAGCCTCCTGAATCAAGGCATGGCGGAACATCAGGCTTTGGCCGGTTTGGTCCGGGTATGCGAGGTCTGCGTCACCCAGTTGCAAAAGCGAGTCCGAGAGCTCGGGCAGCGGAGTTCCGGTCACCTGAGACAGCAGGTCGACATCGAATTCCCGGCCGATCACGGCGCCGATTTGGGCGTATTCACGGACCGCTCCCAACTTGTCGAGGCGCGCCATCAAACTGTCTTGCAAGGTTTCAGGCACCAAATCCGCGCTGTTTCTGGATTCTATGGCAGAGCGGGTCAGTTCTTCGGCGAAAAGCGGTACGCCATCCGACCGTTCCAGCAATTGCTGGCGCTGTTCGGCCGAAAAGGCATCCGAGCCTGTCATACTGTCCAGCAGCTCTTCGACTTCGGCAGGCTTGAGGCGCGCCAGTTCGCAGGTTTCCAGGTGATCCACCTGCCAGTCATGAGTAAATTCCGGCCTGCAGGTCACAAGCAGCAGGATCTGGCAATCGGCGAGTTTGGCCGCAAATTTGGTCAACAAATCCAGCGATGTAGGGTCGATCCAGTGCAAGTCTTCAAAATGCACCAACAATGGTGCCCGCTTGGACAGAACGATGACCTGTTCGATCAGCATGTCGATCGTGCGGGTCTTTTGCAACTCGGGCGAAAGGTTCAGCGGCGGATACCTGTCACAGGGCAGCGAAAACAAAGACGCCATCAGCGCGCGGGCTTCGTTCAGATCGTCTTCGGCAACGACCAGTTTTTCCAGCTTGTCCAGTCGGGCTTCGCTGTCATCGTCTTCCTTGAACCCGAGCACGGTTTCGATCTGACGGCGGATAGGGTACATGGCCGTGTTCTCAAAATAGGGTGCGGATTGCAGGTGAAGAACGGTGGCACCTTCGCCTTTGGCCTGATCCACCACCTCATATGTGAGGCGGCTTTTGCCGATGCCAGCCTCACCTGAGACAAGGCAAACACTCCCCTTCTTAGATTTGGCGTCCTCCCAGGCCGACATCAGGCGCGTTCGTTCCGGCGTGCGCCCGACCAGAGGCGTAAGCTGCCGCCGTGCCGATGTAACTGCGAACCGGTCCTGGCGCTGAGCTGTGGATATGACACGCCACGCCACCTGGCCGGGCTCAAACCCCTTCAGATGGATGTTTTCCAGCGCCTCATAGACGAACATATCTCCCAACAGAGACTGAGTTCTTTTTCCAATGACAATTTGACCCGGCTTTGCCAGACCCTGCAATCTGGCTGCAAGGTTGGGCGTATCGCCGGCCACTGCTGAGGTTGAATTTACCCCGTTCTGGTCAAGATCACCGGCCACAACCAACCCGGTTGCAATGCCAATGCGCACCTGTAGGCGTTCACCGGCTGCAGTATCCAACGCGGCGACGGCCTCGACAATTTCCAAAGCCGCGCGGCACGCGCGTTCTGCCGCGTCCTCCTGCGCAACCGGGTAGCCAAAATAGACCACAACGCCGTCGCCAAGGTATTGGGCCACGTGCCCTCTGGCCTCTTTAACCAATTGCGAGACCGTATCCTGATACAGCGCCATGAGGTCGCGATAGTCTTCGGGATCAAGCCGCGCCGACAGGGCGGTCGAGCCGACCAGATCGCAAAACATAATGGTGAGGTGTCGCCGTTCGGCGCTTTCCTCGCCCGTCATGGCACCGCTGGGTCTGGGCTGCGCCGCATCCGGTTTCAGCGCGGTGATTGCCTTGCTGATCTTGAGTCGATGACCCAGCACCGTGACACCCATTTCTCTGAGATGGTCGCCGGTCACATCTTCAAGAATGTCCAGGTCGATACCGTTCTCATCAAACAGTTCGGTGTATTGTGGCAGGCCAATTTCGTTCAGCCATGCCGCAATCGATTTAGTAGTCATCAGTCGTCTCTTACTCGTGCGAGGTATTCTTGGTTACTTTTTACGGGGCTTGCCGTCTTCTGTATAGTTCCAGAACATTGGACCCAGGCCCAAAGTCTTTTCGTTCCACTTACTTGCAGGCAGCCAATCCGTAAACAGTGAACCAAGGTCCTCGGGATTCGGTGTGAATTTCGACTTCGGGAACTTGAAGTCTTTTGGTGGCCATAGCTTGTTGATCCCCAGGGCTTTGTCCGCAAGCGTCCATGCTTTTGCACTGGCGGCATAAGGCGCCCAGGCAATCTTGAGCGTCTGAAACATCTGGCTGGGATAGAATTCGGGTGTGATCACTTCCACTGGTTTACCCGCATCGCCTTTGTCTGGTTCTCTCTGCGCGGCCTGACGTACGCCTTCGGCCGCGATCAACCCAGTTGCACAAGCGCCTTCGACAGTCGAGACATCCGCGAAATTCCTGACGTAAGTCCCGGCAAGAAACAGGTTCTCGAACTTGGTGTTGACCTCGGGGCGATGTTCCCAGCTGCCGGTGAGATTGGCGAAAAGCTCTTCGCCAGTATTTGTATCGACCGAAGTCTGGAACAGATCGATATCCGCCTCGGTTATCTCTAACTTGGCAGTGATTTCTCGCAGAATATAGTCGATTGCGGTTTTGGGATTTTTGAGATCTAGAATGAGGTTCTGGTTTTCGTCCCGGCGTTCGGGTTTTACAGACAGAAGCGATTTGAAATCCGAAACTGTCACATAAAGGAAGGTGTTTTTGAGGCCCCACGTCGCCGAGTAGTTGAGGAACGTCATCTCATAGGGTGTATCCATGAACACCACCACATCCGAAGGGATGCCGGGCAGTTTCCGCTTGAGATAAAGCTCGACCGACGCCATCGGCTCGGCCTCCAGGTATCTCAGCTGCCCAAGATCCGGATCGGCGTTGTAGAGATCATCAGTTACCATTGAGGCCATCGCACCGGGGGTGATGCTGATGATCACATTCTCATCGCTGACATCCACTTCGATGTCTTTCTTTGCGATCCCCCATTTGGGGTTAACTGATGGCGATTTGGTTACCTTGTCAAACACCAGCCGTTCGATCCGAGTGCCGTCTGCGTTGGGATGCACTTCGCGAATTCGGTGGCGGTACTTGAGCTCAAACCGGTCTCCGAACTGATCGAGCTTTTTGTGGAAGGGATCAATCAGAGTTTCTTTCTTGGACCCATCAAACAGCCAAAGCTGCGGAACCGGAACGCGGTTGCCGTACTTCAGGAAGGTTTTGTAGCTGCGCGCCGAAGCTTGCCAGCTGTCAATCGCCCACACGGTTTGCCAGATCTTCTCATGAAGCTTCGCCACAACATCAGTGCAATAGGGCCGCCCGCGCAGCCAGCCGTTGAACGACATCCGGTCAAGCTTGTCATCTTCACTGTCCGGGATCGAAAGCAGATCGACCATCGAATACATGAACAGGAAGAGTTCAGCAGGCGGCGCTGCGCCACCGGTGAGGTTGCGGTAAAAATCCTGAATGCCGCCGGGGTTCACCATTTCGGGCATGTTGTCGAGATCACCGTCATAGAGGAACTTGAAGGCTTCGCGTGGTGTGAAGTTGTCTTCAATTCCCAGGTCTTCTGCGACCGACCAGAAGTTGTAATACCAATTGCACAGCATGTGATAGCTGTGCTCGCGCGGATAATCGCCGTGGTCGTGCTCTTTATGGGACCGCAACATTCCACCAATGAAATTGTCCTGCTCATACAGCGTGACGTGGTATCCCCGCTCCAACAAACGAAGAGCCGCGGTGAGCCCGGCGATCCCGGCCCCGACGATAGTTACCTTATGCATGCTCACTCCCTCGGTTTTCTGCGTCACAAGCCTGCAATCCCAAACCGGCGCCGTCAAAACTTATCTAAGGTTACGCTGCTTGGGGCATCAAAGGAAACTATTTCAGAGTGTTGCAGGAAAATGATCCGCAGGACGAAGGAGAGCGGTTTTACAATTTCGCAAGACCACACGGCGCGCGCAACGGGCAAACCTCTCACGAAGCCCTTTGATACATGTTGCAGCAATCCGAAAAGTGTCCCGCGGGTCCTGACCCTGGTCTGCGTAGGCCGGGCGTTTTGGGATTGTTGCCATGGCCCAAATCTCCTGTGTCGGAGACATCTTTTTCGTTTCAGGGCAGCCAAGGCGTAGCTGACGCAGTTTCACGCGCAGCACAACACTAGGTGCCAGTCGCGTAGGTCCTTGGTACATTGTAGGGAGAGAATGGTGGGTGATGAGAGACTCGAACTCCCGACATCTTCGGTGTAAGCGAGGCGCTGCATGCACCGCCGCAGGGGCAATGGGTCAATTGTCCCTCTGTGATCCTTAGATAGGGGCTCCAAAAAGTGTGTTGCAAATCCTTGTCGGCCCGCACTTGGTGTGTAGTGGATAAGCAGTCCAAGTATTCGCAACGTAACTATACGCCGAGGCGGAAATTGGTCGGTGTCATTCCGGTTTGACCTCGGAAAAAGCGAGTGAAATGGGACTTGTCGGAATAGCCGAGCATCAGACCAATCTCTGCAATTGTCATCTGGTCTTCTTTGAGGTGCTCCTTGGCGACATCGACACGCAGCCGTTTGGTTTCACGGGGTAGAGTTGTGCCTTGTTGCTGAAGCGCTTTCAGAAACCGTTCCGGGCGTATTCCCAGCATTCCAGCCACCATCTCTGGCCCCAAATTGGTTTCATCTAGCTTGTCCCGTAAGACAGAGCGCAAAGCTGCCACCACGGTTACTTCTTCCTCTTGTTGAGGTGAAGCTATGGGCTTGGCAGAGCCCTCAGAGACATGGTGCAAAAACAACCATCCCACAGGAAAACTAATTTGCATTCCGGGATCAGTCCCAAGGCCAACCTCGATCCCTTTATAGTCGATAGGCAGCCCATTGATGTATCTGCTTTCCCATCGCACACGCGAAGAATCCCAGGAATCTCCGACGACGGTCTGCAATAGGCGTACATAGATTGCGGCACCAAAACCGGTCACCTGAATGGGTGGGACAGTTGGTTCCTGTTGCCTCTCGATACGATAAGTCGCTTTGTCTGCTTCAATGACGAGGCTGTGCCGCACAGAATTGGACTCCTGCGGTACGAGCCCAACAAAGCGGGTAAAAAACTCGTATAGCGTTTTTGTAGATTGCAAGGCTTGAGCGAAGGGTGGCCATCCTTGTAGGTCAAACGCCTCACCTACATTCAGTCCTAGGTATCGATCCCCTGATACTTCTGAGAAGGCATTGACCAAACCGTATACCAGCTCTGAGTGAACGAACACGGATGGGTCAGACAACAGTTCGGCTTTCAATCCGACCTGGTCCAATGCTGGTTGCGGATTGATCTTGCGTTCGGTGAGATATTGCAAAAACGGAGCAGCTAAGGAGAGGCGAATAAAGCCCTCGCTATGCTCTTGAGAGGTGGAGTTGAAAGGCAAGTTCGTCACCCTTGTGATGATTGGTAGTTTTGATTGGTGGCCACTTTTACGATTACATTCGAACACGCCAATTCAAAAGTGGCAACCGAGGCAAGGTTTTCCGGACTACAGTTGGCAAAACATGAATATGAAGGGAGTACTTATGTCCGGTCTACGAATGTCGCTTTGCTCGACGGTAATTGTCGCTGCAGGTCTTGCTTTTTCAGCGTCCGCGCAGGCTCAGGATCAAGAAGAACCCCAAACGTTGTTTACCAACGTGCACATCTTCGATGGCGTGAATGAACAGCGTATCGAGAATGCCAGCGTATTGGTCGAGGGCAATCTGATTAAGGCCGTATCAACCGACGCAATCGTTGCCCCCGACGCTACGGTCATTGACGGAGAAGGGAGGACACTGACCCCCGGCTTCATCGAAAATCACGCACACCTGATGCTGCCAGGACCCACGTTGCCCGCAATGGAAGCCAACAGCACTTGGGAAGACCTCGCGATTCACGGCACTCAAATGGCTGAGATGTACTTAATGCAAGGCTTTACCACCGTAAGAGATGCAGGTGGCGCTAATGGAGGTCTTCGCCGCGCAATCGACACCGGGACCATTGCCGGGCCGCGTTTCTACCCTGCGGCTGCTTTTCTAAGTACGCGTGGTGGCCATGCTGATTTCGCCAACTTTACGGCGCCTGTTGGCCAGTCTTCGAACTTCAGCCGTCTGAATATGGCCCAAGAAGTCGACAGCGTCTCTGACATGTACAAGTTTGCTCGTAACAACTTCCGGATGGGAGCAACACAACTGAAGTACATGCAATCAGGCGGTGTAGTTTCAGTGTTTGACCCGTGGCAGTTATTGGCAGGATCGACGGCAGAGTTAGAAGCGGCCGTGCAGGTTGCCAACGAATACGAAAGCTACGTCATGGCCCATTCCTACCGCAAGGAAACGATCATGGCGGCACTGAATGCTGGTGTGCGATCAATTGAACACGGGTTCATGTTTGATTGTGAAATATCAGCGCTGATGGAAGAGAAAGGAGCCTACATCACGACCAATCTCACCGCATTTGATCCAAATCTCTTCGATATTCCTGCCATTCGAGATGTCCCAGCCAGCTTACGAAAGGCACAGTCAGCTACGCAGGCTTTTGGCGACTACATAAAAAACATGAATGAGTGCCCAGCTAAAAGAGGGTTTCACACGGATTGCGTAGGTTCTGTAGCCGCCTGCAATATTCAAATTGCCTATGAAAAACATCTCAATAATGAGTTCTTTGGCTCTCACGCCTCGTTGGTCGCAATGACATCTACTGGCGGTGAAATCGCCGCTTTGTCCGGACCATTCATGAACCCCTATCCCGAGGGCAATCTGGGTGTGATTGAGGAAGGAGCCTATGCGGACATCCTGCTGATCGACGGTAACCCACTAGAAGACTTCTCAGTTGTGGGAACTGGTGATCAGTGGTTTGGTGCCGATCCGAGACCGGAAAGCCCTGAAACGATCCGGCTGATAATGAAGGACGGTGTGATATACAAAAATACACTGAATTGACTCCAAAACTCGACCGGAGAGTATTCATGTTCTTTTGGTTTCGCTCCATCTTGCTCGCGGGTTTGGTCTGTTACGGTCATTCCGCCATGGCAACGCCAGGAACAGCGCTGGACTGGGTCGATCTTCCAGACCCATCTGTGCAGGTATATGAAGATCCCTATCGGGACCTAAGCCCCGAACAGTTCGACGACGTCCTTTTCGTTGTGCGGATGCGTGGCAGACTGCAGCAAGACGCTGGCAGCGCGGAAGAAAGACTGAAATGGCAGGAGCTTCTGACCGAAACCGAGGATGCCTTGGCGGGAGTTGACGTTGATGTCGATTGGTTGCTCGATCAAAGAGAGATTGTGAAAGAACGGCGAAGAAAGGCAGGAACAAACGGAAATCCAAAATTCGACGGTCAAACAATCACACTCGCGGGCTTTGCCATTCCTGCTCCGGGTGATCCGGACGGTCAGTCTGTGGCATATTTGGTGCCAGAACGAGGGATGTGCAGTCACATGCCGCCACCTCCGCCCAACCAGATGATACGTGTGCGGCTGAATGGCGACTGGGCGCCCAGCTATTACCACGAACCCGTTCGGCTGACGGGCACGCTGACTATCGATCCTTCTGTTCAGAATATGATGGTTGTGGACGGCCTCGTGCCTATGAAAGCGACTTTCCAGTTAGAGACGGAACGTGTCGAAACTCTGGAAACTGAAGCACACGGGCTGGAATGGAAGCAACGTGCTGCTGATCGCATCCGAGCGGCGGGCCATCGCAAGACCGGCGGGGCAAAGGCGTCTGAATGATAAGATTTCTCGTTGTCGCACTGAGTATTGTCTTTGCTGGCGCAGCGTCGGCTCAGGGACTATCCGGGCCATCTTCGGTTGAAGCTGATCTAAAGCCCGGAGATGGGCTAACCGATCCGCAATACCGTTCCGATTTTCCACGCAATATCGCTCCGGGTTGGTTTCAGTGGAAAGATCGACTGGCTGAGGGAGGGTTTCGGTTCAACGTGGACTATTTGGCGTTGGGCCAAACCACGAACGCGAATCTGGGGGAGGGCGAAGCTTCCAGTGGAATTGCGCGGTTCTATGGCAGTTGGCAGGCGACTGAACGGGGGTCTCTGACATTCAAGATCGAAGACCGGCACAGTTATACCAATGTTGCCCCGCAATTCCTTGGGCTAGATGGTGGAGCCCTTTCGATCACAGGGACGGCCTTCAACGATAATGGTTTACTGCTGACCAACCTGTTCTGGACCCAAAGGGCCGAGAACGGCGCGTGGACGCTGCAAGTCGGGCAGATTGATGTAACAGACTTTGTGGATATCTATGGGTTGGTCAGCCCTTACAGTGGTTTCCAAAACCTGTCTTTTAATACCAATCCGACAATTAACACGCCCAACCAAGGTCTTGGCATTGCCGGTGGGGTAAAGCTGAGCGAAAACTTCTACGCTGTTGCGAGCGTCTCAGACGCAAACGCCGACCCGTCTGATCCAAACTTTGATGTGTTTAGCGACGGCAATCTCTTTAAATCGCTCGAACTCGGCTACACCTCCGGGTTTGACCGCATCTATTTCGACAATATCCATCTGACCCTCTGGCATGCGGATGCGGCCGACGATGGCAGCCGCCCTGAAGACTATGGGGCTGCATTTTCAGCGGCATGGTTTGTTGGCAATAAATGGATGCCATTCTTTCGGGCAGGGGCCTCAAAAGGAACAGCGGCGCTTTACGATCGGTCCATCTCTGCAGGTTTGGGATATTACGGTCGCAATACTGATCTGGCCGGGCTGGGCCTGAACTGGGCTGAGGCAAGAGGTATAGACGGTGACCAATTCACGCTCGAAGCATTCTACCGTTTTTCAATCTCGCCCGGACTGCAGATCACGCCGTCACTGCAGTTCATTTCTGACCCGCTGCAGGACCCCACTCAGGACCGTATTACGCTGTTCGGCCTAAGAACCCGGATCGTTTTCTAGTGTGAGTCGAAAGCAGACGCCAAAAACAACAAAACACTCAGTTTTGTCGACAAAAGAGAGGATCTATCCATGCGTACCTTGTTTCTGGCATGCACGTTGTCTGTGTGTTCGACTTTGTGTTTCGCGCAGACTTACGACGTTGTCATTCTCAACGGTCGGGTAATGGACCCGGAAACCGGGTTCGATCAGATCGCTAACGTGGGAATAAGCAACGGCTGGATCACTGCAATTACTGACGAAGAAATTAATGGTAGCGAGTCCATCGACGCAACAGGGCACGTTGTTGCCCCCGGGTTTATCGATCTCGAGCAGCACGGGCTGGACCCTTGGGGTATCAAGGTAAACCTTCGTGATGGCGTGACGACTCAAATGGATTTTGAGGTTGGGGCAGCGAACATCGACGAATGGTATAGTGCGCGCGAAGGCGCAACACAGGCAAACTATGGCACGGTCGTTGGGCAAGAATTCGCACGGATGCGGGTTCATGACGGCCTCGTGCTTGAAGGTGGGGATATAGACTTCCGGAACTTCTTCGCACTGCGGGCACAATCCGTGGAAGATGGCGTCGAGGGGTGGTCTTCTGTTCCAAGCAACCGCGAGCAGATGAACGAAATCACTGCCCAGTTGGATGAGGGACTACGTCTTGGAGCACTCGGTGTGGGATCGACCATCGGCTACGCCCGCGAAGGTATTACCACCTATGAGATGTTCGAAGCGCAGCGGGCTGCGGCGCGTTACGGTAGACTGACTTCCGTCCATCACCGATTTCATCCCAGTGCTTCTACACCGACAGAAACACAGACGGGTGTAAATGAAATCTTGGTCAACGCGATGGTGCTTGGCGCACCGCTCCACATACACCATGACAATGACTATGGCTGGTGGGAAAATCAGGAAAAACTCCAAATGGCCCGCGATCAAGGCTACAATGTCTGGTCCAGTTACTATCCTTGGACCGCCGGATCGGGAAACTACGGAGCCTCGATCATCGCCCCTGAAAATTGGGAAGGTTCGATGGGGTACAAATACGAAGACACCATCTTTGACCCCCAGCTCGATCGCTTCGTGACAAAAGACGAGTTTTTGAGCTTCGCTGAGAATGAACCGGGACGGACGGCAATTGTTTTTAGCCCGCCAAGGGAGCAATGGCTGAATGATTGGATCACCATCGCAGGCTATGGTATCTCGGGCGACGGTATGGCCGGGCTGGATATCGAGGGCAATCTGATGAGTTGGGATGCCCCCTATGAAGACTATGCGGGGCATCCTCGGTCAGCAGGCAGCCACGCGCTTGTCTTGAGACTGGCGCGCGAAGCGAATGTGCCGCTTATGCTCACACTCACTCAGCTAAGTTACATCCATGCGAAGCGATTAGGTGACACGGGCTTGCGGGCAATGCAGGTGCGTGGGCGAATGCAAGAAGGCATGGTCGCGGACATCACGATTTTTGATCCGGAGACTGTGACCGAAAAGGCGAACTATACTCTCGGTCAGCAAGGTCTTCCGTCGGAAGGCATTCCGTATGTGCTCGTTAACGGATCCCTTGTTGTTAAGAACAGTGAAGTGCAGCGAGATGTTTATGCCGGACAGCCGATCCGGTTTCCAGTCGAGGAGAGCGTGCGTTTCGTTCCGGCTGGTCGCGAGCAGATCATGGGTATTCTCACACCGGATACCGGCACGGCCCGTCCAACGCTGCTCGATGATATTACAAATAGTGAAGCCAGTGTCGCACCTTTTGCTACACCAACCAATCAGATTGCATCGATAGAGCCCACCGACCCCTTTGATTGGTTTACGCCTCGCAACGGCCGAGATGACGGCGCCCTTTTCTTTTGCGTTGTGCATGCTCGCTTTGAGGACCGCGCAACAGCAAAACGTGATTATGCGAAGGCTATGTTGTCTAAAGCTGGGGGGCAATAAACTCGAGCCAATAGAGAAACACAGAGCAAACTACCTACCAGAATGCAAAGACGATGCGCAGCGAACACAGTTCCACGGGTGGCACAGCAAAAGGTGCTATTCGCGTAAGACTTTGATACATTGCGAGGAAAGGATGGTGGGTGATGAGAGACTCGAACTCCCGACATCTTCGGTGTAAACGAAGCGCTCTACCAACTGAGCTAATCACCCGTGACGGTGCATTTAGCTAAGCCTGCGCCCGGGTGCAAGAGGGTCTGGCAGAATTTCTTTCCCAGAATCTGATTTGTTAGCCACTGACAATTCAATCGGGCGGGAAATTCGCCGTGCCTCGTGTTGCGGGGTCGTTTCGATTGTGAGGGGCCTGTCGTTTTGCGTTCTACGTCGTGGGCGATTGCAAAGGCGCTTGCGTGTCACCTGCCGCCTCAGATATCCCCAAAGGAACTGCAACTTTCCAGGCGGGAGAAAACCGATCCTGTCCCACGCGCGCCGAGTTCTGATTGCGGCCCTGGTTCTGGGCGCTTTGACGCTGGCCCCGCTTCGCGCGGGGGCAGAGGGGACTTTGGTGTTTGCTGCGGCCAGCCTCAAGACTGCGCTTGATGAGGTGGCATCTGAATTTGAGCAGGAAACTGGGCAGGGCATAACTGTATCTTACGCGGCCTCGTCCGTTCTGGCGCGCCAGATTCAGTTGGGTGCCCCGGCAGACCTGTTCATTTCCGCCAACGTTGATTGGATGAATGTGCTGCAAGATCAGGGCCTAATTGACCCCACAACTCGTGTAGATTTGCTGGGCAATGGCCTGGTTCTGGTCGCTGGGAGCGAAGGGGCTGACATTGGCGAAATGCGGCCCGGGGTCGCTTTGGGCTCCGCACTGGACGGTGGATATCTGGCCATGGCGCTGGTTGATGCCGTGCCGGCTGGGATCTACGGAAAGGCGGCGTTGGAAAGCCTGGGGCTGTGGCAGGGCATTCAGGGTCAGATCGCCCAGACGGATAGCGTGCGCGCAGCCCTTGCACTTGTTGCCACAGGTGCTGCCCCAATGGGGATCGTTTACCGATCCGACGCGCAGGTCGAGGGACGGGTTCGTGTCATCGCCGAATTTTCGCCCGACCTGCATCCGCCCATCATCTACCCGGCGGCTCTGACGGCTGCCGGTGCTGAATCCGCGCGGGTGTTTCTGAATCACCTGCAATCTCAGGCCGCGCGGGCTGTTTTTGAAAAGCAGGGTTTCACCCTGCCGAACGGATAGCGGTATGGGGTGGTTGGGACCTGCAGAGCTTGAGGCGCTGAAGTTGTCGCTACGTGTGTCGTTTTGGGCAACACTGGTGACATTGCCGTTGGGCATATTCGTTGCCTACGCGCTGGCACGTTGGCGGTTTCCGGGTCGGCAGGTCTTGAATGGGCTGGTGCATCTGCCGTTGATCCTGCCGCCGGTGGTGACCGGCTATCTGCTTCTTCTGACATTTGGAATTCAGGGGCCGCTGGGCAAGTTGCTGGCAGAGATCGGAATTGTCGTGGCGTTTCGTTGGACCGGGGCTGCCCTTGCCGCGGGTATCATGGCATTTCCGCTGATGGTGAGGGCCATACGCCTGTCGATCGAAGCTGTGGACCCCAAACTGGAACAGGCCGGGGCCACACTGGGTGCATCACGTCTGTTTGTGTTTGCCACGGTGACCCTTCCGATGATCCTGCCCGGCGTCATCGCCGGTGCAATACTGGCCTTTGCCAAAGCGATGGGAGAGTTCGGGGCAACGATTACCTTTGTGTCGAACATCCCCGGTCAGACGCAAACCCTGCCGTCAGCGGTCTATGCCTTCCTGCAAGTTCCGGGTGGCGAAGCTGCGGCCACCCGTTTGGTGGTGATCTCGATCGTGGTTGCCATGAGCGCGCTGCTGTTGTCCGAGTTCATTGGGCGGCGCGTTGCGGCGCGGGTGGCCGGATCATGAGCCTGTCCGTTCGCCTGCAGCACGATCTGCCTGACCTCAAGCTGGATCTGAGTTTTGATGCCCCACCCGGTGTGACGGTTCTGTTTGGGCGGTCCGGGTCTGGAAAGACAACCATCGTAAATGCAGTCGCCGGTTTGGTGAAACCCATGGCCGGTCGGGTTGCTGTAGACGAGTGGGAGCTATTTGACACCGCGCAAGGCCTTTGGTTGCCGCCGCACAAAAGGCGGCTGGGCTATATCTTTCAGGAAGGTCGTCTTTTCCCACATCTCACTGTGCGCCAGAACCTGTTCTACGGAAAATGGTTCGCGCCCAAGGGTGCGCGCCGCGAAAGCCCGGACAAAGTGATCGAAATGCTGGGGATCGGGCACCTGTTGAACCGGCGCCCCTCGGGGTTGTCCGGCGGGGAAAAGCAGCGCGTTGCCATTGGCCGCGCTCTTCTGGCCAGTCCACGGTTGATCCTTGCGGATGAGCCTCTGGCCGCATTGGACGACGCGCGAAAGGCTGAGATATTGCCTTATTTTGAACGGCTGCGGGATGAGGTTTCAGTACCAATTTTGTACGTCACACACTCGGCCGCGGAAGTTGCGCGTTTGGCGACGTCGGTTGTCGCGTTGCAAGAGGGCAAGGTCCTGCGGCATGGCCCTGCCTCCGAAGTATTAGCCGATCCGTCAGTCGCACCGGCTGGTGTGCGGGCTGTCGGTGCAGTGTTGCAGGTTCGGGTCGTCAAACATCATTCGGACGGGCTGACTGAGTTGGACGCAGGCGGGTCGTCTTTGTTTCTGCCCCGGGTACCCCTGCAAATTGCGGAAGAACTGCGAATCCGCATTCCCGCGCAAGAGGTTATTCTGTCCAGCAAACGCCCCGAGGGTCTTTCGGCTTTAAATGTTCTGGAAGGTACGGTCGACACGATCCGCGCGGGCGAAGGGCCGGGTGCTATTGTGTCCGTAAGAACACCCGCGGGTTCTGTTTTGGCCCGGGTTACTCGCCGTTCCGTCGAAGCGTTGGGATTGGAACCGGGCAAACCCTGTTTTGCGGTCATCAAAACGGTCGCACTGGCACCGCAAGACGTGGGTGGGCACTTGCGCGGGGTCTAAGCCAGCGCGCGGGCTTCGAATTCTCGCAGGATCAGGCGGGCTGCTCGGCCGAATCCTAGCCCATTCGGCATGGCTGTGTCCGGGAAAATGGCGGCGAGCTCCTGCAATGCGTCCGAGGACAGAGTGTACAGGGATTCTTCGCCGAGATAGAGGCTTTCAGCCAGTGCGCCCTCGGCTGTCAGTATTTCGTGGCTATCCAGCAGGATGTGAAAATACTCGACCGGGTCATCCGAGGTGTCAATCGCGATACCTGGCCAGGAACAAAGGTGCTTGGCCGCAACCAGCGCGTCGGGCGCGCCGAACAAAAGCTCGACCTTTGGTCCGCTGACCAGAATGCGGTGTTGCTGTGATACCAGCAGATCGCGTTCGGGCCGTCCTGCGCCAAGGCTGCCAGCTTTGATCCGAACCGGGCGCATGGCCGGATTGTCTCGCAATCGGTCCGGCGATAAGGCGCTGCTTTCCACCCACCGGATCGGTTGCAGCCCGCGATCTACAGTCATCACATTGTCGCCAACGCTCAGGGTTTCTATCATTCGACTGCCACTTTCGGCCTGGATCAACGTGCCCGCAGTAAAGCACACGCCTTCAAGAGTGATGGTGATAACCTGGGTCAGGTTGTAGGGAGCGATATTCAGGGAACTGTCAATTTCAAGCCCGGTGACTTGCACGGTGAAGGTATCGGTGACGATATCTCCAAACGGGATATCGTCAAAATCGCTTTGGTTGACCGTATAGGTCCACTCGCCGGTATTGGGATCAATGGATGCGACACCCAGCAACGGTTGTTGAGATATGGTCCAGTTTTGCGACAGCGGAAAGCCGTCCAGACCCAAATCTCCGGTTGCCACATTTGGAGGGTCTCCGGTTACAAAGCCAGTTGTTGTCCCTACTATCGATACCATTTCAAGACCTCTCCATTTTCAGGACCTCACGAAATTCTTTCTTCCGGTAAACCTTCATGTGTACGTCCCCCGCGTCGTCGCGGGTCCACTCCACGATGCGATTTCGGGTCAGGTCGCTGTCCATCCGATTGGTTCGGACCCGAGGGTGGGGGATTTCTTTTTTCAGTATTTCGACGATCTGGTTGGTCTGTCCAAACGGGGCCACAAGGTCGACGATCCAGAAGGACGTGCCGCTGGCAAAGTCCGTATCTTTCAGCGGTTTTTCCTGAATGGCGTACCGACGCTCGGCTTCGGGGCTGAGGCCGGCGAAGGTCACAAACCCGCGTGGGAAACCGTTCTGCCGGAAAATGTGGTACTGGTTCAGCCGAAAAGGCGTTTCAAAAGCATAGAGCACCTGCCCGAGGGTGCGCGGCCTGTGTGTATTGGTCAGCGATGCAAGATAGAACATGGCGCCGAAATCCGCGTATTTTTCGGACGGGATATCAAACCAGTCATTTGGAAACGCTTTGCTCAAAACAAACCCCAGCCAATATATGCCTTGATCCTAATTGCTTATAATCAAAAATGATACTGATTTGCCTGTATGTGCTGTGTCGGGGTCCTGTCGGCCGAATTCCCGAAAATGGTGCCGCTTTACTCGGACCACGTGTCCGGTATGATCTTGAATAAGTGTTTCGAAACAGGAATTGCCATTATGCGAGTTTTGAAAATAGCGGCCCTGGCAACATTTGCGGTGTCGCCTTTATTTGCACAGGGAATTGGGATCGGAATCGGCGCTTACCCGGGTTTTAAAACCACAGTCACTCCTATGAACAACGGTGTTTACGAGGTCGCCGTCAGTGGGTCTTCGGCCCCGGTCGCGTATTGGTGCGGGATAGGCGACTTTGCTATTCGCAGCCTGAGAACAAAAGCAACCCAGCGTATCTATATAGTTCGGGCCTACGAAAAAGGCGTGCGCACGGTGCAGTTTTCACTCACCCCACCCGATGGTGTCGATACCACGCCGGGATATTCGATTACCGTAAAACGTGTGGGTGAGAACATGTCGGCGGGGTCCGCGCAGGGCTATTGCTTTGACAACTTCCTGGATTTTGGGTTCCGCTAATCTATCAGGCCCATTTTGCCATTGGAGGAAGGCTCATCAACACCGCATCCGGGTCATGGCCGGTTTCCAGCCCGAATTTTGTGCCCCGGTCGTAGACGAGGTTGTATTCGGCATAAAGGCCCCGATGCACCAGTTGCGTGTCTTTGGCCGCTTCGTCAAAACCCTGGACTCGGCGCTTTTCCACCAATGGCAGGAAAGCAGGCAGGAACGCGCGACCGATATCCTGGGTCAGCGCGAAATCTGCGGCCCAGTCTCCGGTGCAATAGTCATCCATGAATATCCCGCCTACGCCTCGGGCGCGCTTGCGGTGAGGGATATAGAAATACTCATCAGCCCAGTCTTTCAGGCGAGGGTAATGGCCGGGACCATGTGGATCCAGATGCGCCTTTTGGGTGGCATGAAAATGCGCTGTGTCCTCATCATATTCGATGCAGGGATTCAGGTCCGAACCGCCGCCGAACCACCATGCGTGCGGGGTCCAGAACATGCGGGTGTTCATATGAACGGCCGGTACATGCGGGTTTTGCATATGCGCGACCAGAGAAATTCCCGACGCCCAGAAACGCGGATCTTCGGCCATCCCCGGAATCCCCTTACGCGCCGCCATGGCCTGTTGCGCTCGCGCACCCAAAGTGCCGTATACGGTCGAGACATTGACGCCGACCTTTTCAAAGACTCGCCCGCCACGCATCACGGACATCAACCCGCCGCCCGCATCGCTGCCGTCCTCGGATTGGCGTTTGGTTTCCTTGACCTCGAACCGGCCAGGTGCTGCGTCTGCAAAAGGGCCAGAGTTGTGGGTGTCTTCAAGTGCCTCAAACGCGGCGACAATCTCATCGCGCAATTGGCGGAACCACGCGGCGGCGGTTGATTTTTCGGTATCGAACATAGGGATTAATGAGCCGGGGCTGCGACGGGGTCCAGCAAGGTGCGGCCGCCATCAATTGTCAGAATTTGTCCGGTGATGAAGCCGGCTGCATCCGAGGCCAGGAACTGTGCCGTTTCGGTCAGTTCGTTCGGGGCTGCGATCCGGGCCAAGGGCGTATGTCTCTCGATATCGTTGCGAAAATCCCGATTTTCCTTGAGCGTGGACTGCAGCGAGGCGCTCATGACCGATCCCAGCGCGATGGAATTAACGCGGATCCGTTTCGGGGCAAGGGCAACGGCCAATGAACGTGTCATTTGATCCAACGCGGCGGTGGATACGGAATATGCCATCAGATCAGGGTGGGTGCGTCGCGCCGCGATTGAAGACAGGTTGATGATCGACCCGGCGGGGCCTTCGTCAGTGTCACCTGCTTGTTTTATCATGCGTTTGGCGACCGCCTGGCTTAGGCGCAGCGAGGGCATCAGGTTCTGATTGAGCAGCATGCGTACGGAATCGTCGTCCGCGTCCAGTGGATCGGACGGGATCACCTGGCGCGCGCCATTGATCAGGATGTCCACCTGATCAAACGCATCAAGCGTGGCAGACAGCAGGTTCGCGATGGTCAGCTTTTCCCGCAGGTCGCCAGCAAAAAACCGGATGTTGCTGTCATCGGCCTGTTCGCCAAGCTCGTCGGACAGCCGTTTTTCGTCCATGTCGGCGAACATGACATTGGCCCCGGCATCCGCAAAGTGGCGCCCGATGGCCAGTCCGACACCATTGGCGCTGCCTGTGACAATGGCGGTCTTGCCGGCTATGGAAAAGGACATGCGTTGTCTCCTGATTTGCGGCAGAGGTTAACCGGGATCACCGTCGAGGGCGAGAGGCGTGAAACACCTTGAACCGATTGTCGCCGGACACCTCTTGAACCTGTACGAAATTCTCGGCCAGCGTGACCTCGTAGGGCAGGTGGCGATTTGCGACCATCCACAGATTGCCGCTCCGGGTCAGGTTTCGAGCTGCGGATTTGATAAAGCCCTGACCCAGCTCAGGGTCGGCGGCGCGCGATGTGTGGAACGGAGGGTTCATGATCACCGTGTCCAACGGTTCTGGCGCGTTCCACGCGACGGCGTCGGCCCAGTGGAACTGCGCGCAGGTCTTGGCCAAATTGACGCGTGCGCAGGTAAGGGCGATCTGGTCAGCCTCGACAAGATGTAACGCGCGCGGATTGGCGGCCTTTAGCACACCGGCTGCGAGATACCCCCAGCCAGCGCCCAAATCAGCGATCCTTGCACCCAGCTTTTCGGGTAATGCGCCCAGCAGCAGGGCCGAGGCAGGGTCAATCCCATCAGCCGAGAACACACCGGGCGCGGTCTGAAAGCCATCGACTGTCTGATTGTTCGGGGCGGCCCAGTCGGCAAAAGCCTCGGGTGCGGATTGGAACCAGAAGATCTTGCCATGCGCCTTGGCGATGGGCCCTTCGACGTCAACGCGTTTGCGGATGTCTTTCAGCAGACTATCGACGCCGTCGGTTTTGGCACCGTCTATGACAATCAGTCCGCTGGCCCGCTGACAGGCCTGATGCACCATGCTGCGCGCCAACGCCTTGGCGCGGGGCATGATCACGATGGCATCCTGGCAAGGGTCGTGGGCTTCCGGGACGGCGGCAAAGCCCTGTCCGGCAAAGTGGTCGTGAAACGGTTTGAATGGCTGCACAACCTGCGTTTCACGCGGCAGGGCCGACAGATCGCTGTCGGATGTCGGTCCAAGCACGCTGAGTGGTTGCGACAGCTCAAGGCCGCTTTGCATGGCAAGATCAAGACGAGGGGACATCGGCAAATATGAGAGAGAAGGCTAAGGTGGCCTTACTCTTCCCGTTCCATTGTGCATTGCAGGGGGTGCTGGTGCCTGCGGGCAAAGTCCATGACCTGGCCCACTTTGGTTTCGGCGATCTCATGGCTGAACACGCCAACCACGGCGACGCCTTTCTTGTGGACGATCAACATGATTTCAAACGCCTCGGCATGGGTCATGCCAAAGAAACGCTCCAGCACATGCACCACGAATTCCATCGGCGTGTAGTCGTCGTTTAGCAGCAGTACTTTGTACAACGGCGGACGCTTGGTCTTAGGGCGCGTCTGCACCAACAGCGACGGATCATCGTCGTTGTCCGGTTGGTCAGACATCATCCATTTGTGTCCAGTCATTGCGCCTTTGTCCGATTCAGGCTTCGGTTTGTCTGATCGGTTATATAACGTGCATGGGGCCAGAGAAAAGAGCCAGCAGGACGTAATCGAAATGGAAAAAGCGCTGACCACAATTGGGTTCGACGCCGACGACACGCTTTGGCACAACGAGCGGTTTTTTAAACTGACGCAGACCCATTTCACGGAATTGCTGGCCGATCACGCTGATCGCGATCACCTGTTGGATCGGCTGCTTGCTGCGGAAAAACGCAATATCCGGCACTACGGCTACGGAATCAAAGGCTTCACCCTGTCGATGATCGAAACCGCAATCGAAGTGACCGACGACCGTGTTCCAGCCTCGGTTATCCGCCAGTTGGTCGAAGCGGGGCAGGACATGCTGGCCCACCCGATCGAGCTTTTGCCCCACGCGCGCGAGGCCATCGAAGCGGTGACTGATACGCATAAGGTGATTCTGATCACCAAGGGCGACCTGATCGATCAAGAGAGAAAGCTGGCGCAATCCGGTCTGGGAGAGTTGTTCGACGAGGTCGAAATCGTGTCCGAAAAGTCAGCACAAACCTACCGCGATATCTTTGCGCGGCATGGTGACGGGCCCGAATCTGCAATGATGGTAGGCAATTCGATGCGGTCCGATGTCGTTGCCCCAATTCAGGCCGGGTGTTGGGGCGTCTATGTGCCCCATGGGTTGGTTTGGGAGATCGAAAAGGCCGAAACCCCTGCGGGCAATCCGCGCTATCGCGAGATGCGGGATTTGGGCGAACTTGCCGATCTGGTTCAGCGCCTAAGTTGATGTTGCCAATTGGTCTCAGTTTTCAAAAAACGGGGCGGGAATTACGCTAAGGCGTTCAATTTGCGTGGATGTGGTAGGTTGCGGGCTGCGCGCGTCTACATGTAGTGCCGATTCGGACGCTTAACAAAACAGCGAATTTGCACGCTTTCGGTTTATTTCATTGGGTCTCTGTGTTAGCCTTGTAGGCAATAAAAAATAATTAACGCTGACCGGGAAAACCCGGCGGCCTGAGGTAGACAGAGGCAAAGATCGTGCAGGTTCGGCGGACAGTTCCGGCCCGGATGGGCTTATTTCTTATAGCATTCTTGTGGCTGCTCTCCTTCGCGCCGTTGCAGGGATTTGCGGCACCATATGCGGCGATGGTCATCGACGCCCGGACAGGCGAGGTTCTGCATTCGCGCAATGCTGACACCCGACTGCATCCGGCCTCTCTGACCAAGATGATGACACTCTACATTGCATTCGAGGCGGTGCGGAATGGTGAGATCACCTTGGACACGCCCGTTCGGATTACAAAAAAGGCCTCTTCTGAACCCCCCTCGAAGCTGGGTCTTCGCACCGGACAAACCATTGCGTTCCGATATCTGATCCGGGCGGCTGCCGTGAAGTCCGCCAATGATGCGGCCACGGCGATTGGCATCGCGATCAGTGGATCCGAAGCAGCATTCGCCCGTCGCATGACGCGCACGGCCAAGGCCATGGGTATGAGCCGCACAACGTTCAAGAACGCACATGGCCTGACGGAATCAGGTCATTTGTCGACCGCGCGGGATATGACCACGTTGGGTCGCCACCTGCTTTATGATTATCCGCAGTATTACAACCTGTTCTCACGTCAATCCACGCATGCGGGGATCAAGACGGTTCCAAACACGAACCGTCGCCTGTTGGCGGCCTATAAAGGCGCGGACGGGATCAAGACCGGATACACGCGGGCTGCGGGCTTTAACCTGGTTGCATCGGCCAAGCGCAAGGACGAACGCATCATAGCAACTGTCTTTGGCGGTAAATCCGGCGCATCGCGGAACGCCAAAGTGGCCGAATTGCTGGATATGGGCTTCCGCCGCGCCCCCTCGCGCGCCCCGATCCGCAAGCCGGCGCGCCCGACCTATGCCGGAAACGCAGGATTGGGAGCGACAGTCGCGGCCCTGACTATCGCGCCAAAATCCAGTCTGCGCCCCGTTCTGCGCCCCGGACCGGGTGCCGCAGTTCAGGTTGCTGGCGCTGTGGCTGAGACGGCTGCCAAAAATGGCACGCGCATCAAGGATGGTATCGCCGCAGCAATCGCGGCCGCCGACATTCAGCCCTCTGGTGATGGTGACGCACCCCGTCCCGCTGCGCGCCCGGCTGACCTGGTACTGGCCTCGACCGATCCGGCAGTGCAGCCCGAACCCGAGCAAGAGATCGTGACCCGACTGTCAACATCGGGCGGACGGCTATGGGGCGTGAACGTTGGCCGTTACACCACCCGATATGAGGCGGAAAAGATTTTGCTGAAAACGGCCCTGTCGGAAATGACCACTCTGGAAGGCACGCTGCGCAAGGTGAACCAAAGCTCGCGCGGCTTCGACGCGACATTTCAGGGCATGACCCGCGAACAGGCCGATCTGGCCTGCCGCCGGTTGCAGGCCCGGAATGTGACTTGTTTCATGATCGGGCCGTCATAAGGCCCGACATACTCTCCTGAATGGATCTGGGCTGCGAGGAAACTCGCAGCCTTTTTTTGTCAGTCGAAGACGTGGCCGTGTTCGTATTGTTCATCCTGACCCGCCGCAGCGGTCAGGGCGGCAACGTTATCCTTGGTAAAGAACCCGTCATAGTGGTGGCAACGTTCGATATACTCGGTGATCAACAGCGTGTACTTCGAATGCTTTGAGAAGATCTGTTTGAGGTTCGGATCATCCTTACACTCGCCCACCACATGGGCCAGGAACGGCACCCCTTCATCCTTGAGTGTGTTGACCACAAAATCGACGTTCTTTTCACCCGCGCCGTGGTCGCCGTCATGAATCTCGATTGCCATGTGGTGCAGGCGACGGCCAAAGTTCCGAACGAAATCCTCGGTTGGCATCGGCAGCTGTTCAAAGGAATTGACGAAGGAGGGCGTGTTGTTTGCGGTGAAGACCTTGGCGGGGGATTTCTTGTCATCGTCGACATTCGCGTTCCGGTTCACGTTGGTCGAGGAATTCATCTCAAAGATGTTGTACGCGCCCCAAAAGTAATAGGGCACCATGGTCAGAAACTCGAGGATGGCGTCCTCACGCTCGCCGGCTAGAATGCGTGTTGCAAGGTGGTCGACCCCCAGCATCAAAGGCGCGATTTTGCTGTCGACCCCGAATGCCGCCGCCTGATCCAGCCGCGCCTGTTCGTCATTGCTCAGCAATATCCGGTCACCCAGACCAAGGCTGTCGGTGTCGTTGAAATCCAGGGATGAGTAGCCAACCCTGTTACAGGTGAAATCGGACGGCGACGTAAATCTGAACCCGTCCGAAGTGTAGAACGGGTTTTCGGTGTCTCCCTTGTACTCAAACCTGATGTTCTGATCTTCAAGCGTTTTGGTCAGGGTCTTGAGGTCCGTGGCGCCATAAACCTCTCCGACATAGCGGGTCTGGGGGGTGTTGCGGGCCAGCGGGTACATACGGTTGATGCGCGGAATAAAGTCTTCGAATGTCGGGCTTAGTGGCGCCATGACGATAATCGCAGGATAGTCGGAGTGCGAATGCAACACCGCAAATTTGTGCGTCTGACCCAGATAGCTGGCCGTATGTCGGTAGGGTGTCATGACATAAAGCTCGATCAGCGTGTCGAACATCGCGTCCGGTTCGACCTGAATGACGATCGCCTGCATCGCCCCGACCTGATCAGCCACGCCCGAGCTTTTGCGGCGTTCGTAGATCATCGGCAAATATTGGTGAAAGAACTCTGAGTTCTTTTTGTCGCCGCGCGGTTCGTAATTCATCAGATCGAAAGACATTGGCCAACCTCCTTGCCTATACCGGTTCGGCATGGCGTTGCTTGGAATTGTGGTATTCAGAACATGCACTTGTCGGGCATGCTAGGGTCTGTATTCCATACAGGCAACAGTCAGAGGATAGATCGTCAGGCTTACGCCCTTCTTTCTATCGCATGAATTTTGTCACATCGACCCCGCCGTCGATCAGGGATGTGCGAACCGAACGGGCGATTTGTACTGCGGTTGGGCCATCGCCATGCAAGCAGATCGTGTCGATGGATGTCTCTAGCCGCTGGCCGCTTTCGGTGATGATGGCACCTTCGCGCACCATGTTCAGGATGCGCGGTCCAGCAATTTCGGGGTCATGAATAACCGCGCCGGGCATGCTGCGGTCGACAAGGGTTCCGTCGTCGTTATAGGCCCGGTCCGCAAAGATCTCGCCGACCCACTTGCACCCCAGTTCGCGCACGGCTTCTTCTTGTTTGGTAACGGCCAAAACCATGATGATGATGTCCGGATCGACATCCAGCGCGCCCTGATAACAGGCTCGGGCCATGTCGATATCGACCGAGCACATGTTGGCCAACGCCCCGTGCAGTTTCAGGTGCCGCACTTCGGTGCCAACGGCCTTGGCCATTCCGATTGCCGCCCCCAGTTGATACCGAACCAAATTGCGCAGGCTGGCATGGGGCACTTTCATGTTGCGGCGGCCAAATCCTTGGAGATCGGGGAAGCCGGGATGCGCGCCGATCCCAACGCCGTTTTCGGCGGCCAAGGTCATCGTCTTGGCCATCACATCCGGGTCACCGGCGTGAAAACCGCAGGCGATATTGGCGGATGTGATGATTTTCAGAAGACTTTCATCATCGCCCATATTCCATGGGCCATAGCTTTCGCCCATATCGGCATTCAGATCGACGCTTGGCATGGGTGATACTCCTTAGTCGGTGGCAGAGATCATTCCGCCGATCAATTGGTAGGACAAGAGGTCCGGGATGTCATGCGGATCGCGGACCAGCGGTTCGACCCGCATAGGTAGCCGGGCAAGTTCGGCTTTGTGGGCGGTTTGCAGGGCTGTGGCCTCGTCCAGTGACACGAATTCGAACTTGATCTGCCCACCCGCCGGGGTTTGTGCCGCGCGCGGTAGGTCACAGGGTAGAACCGTCGCGATACGGGGATAACCTCCGGTGGTCTGACATTCAGGCAACAGGATAAATGGGCTGCCTGTTCCGGTCATCTGTATGTCACCGGGGGTAATGACCTCGGACAGAATGTTCAGCTGACCCTGGGCCGCGAAACCTTCGCCCTCGCTATCCAACTGCATCCCCATTCGGTTGGCCCGACTGCCACGCCGAAACTCGGATTGCACAAAGCGGTCCAACGTTTCCTGATCAAACAGGGGAGTCTGAAAGCTGGCGATCACGCGTAGAACGCCACCCGAGAAGCGATCATCCGGGTTGAGTTTCATGCCCGTCACGCCTGATCCGTCGGCGACAGGCAATGTATCTCCGGTCTGAATGGTGCTTCCGATCTTGGCGGTCAAATGCGCTGAGCGTGATCCCAGAAAGGCTTCGGACGCGATCCCACCGCTGACATGCAGGTAGCCATAGGTCCCGCGCGTCGCAGCACCAATCACCAGCCGCTGCCCGGCTTCCATCTGGTGCGACGCATTCCAGACCACAGGTGCGCCATCAATGCTGGCTTGCATCGGAGCACCTGTCAGAGCGATGCCGAGAGATTGCGCTGCCTCGAACTCGCCACCCATTCCAGCCATTTCCAAAGCGGCAAGTCCCGGGCTTTGACGCAGCAACGCTGCGCCCTCGTGCAGGGCCAGTTGGTCGGCGGCGCCGGATCGGGACAGCCCCTGATCCAGATACCCGACACGACCCTGGTCTTGTATGGTGCAGGCCGGGCCAATGCGATGAACAATCAGACTCATCCCGCGATCTCCTCGCAGGTGGCCCCGCCTGAGCCGTCCGAGTTGTTGGCGCGGATGGTTTCCAGTTCGTCGCGCGAAACGGACAGGAACTGCATTTCATCCCCTGGCTTCAACGCAAAGCTCTGCGGTGCGTCAGGGCGAAAGCAGCGAAATGCGGTTTGGCCCACGTGCCGCCAACCGGTCGGAGTGGGGCCCGAGAACAGTACGAATTGGGAAATTGCCATTACCAAGGCCCCCTCTGGGACCATAGGAGTCAGTTCCTTCAGACGTGGAATATTAAACTCAGGACCAAGCGGACCAAGATACGGCTGCCCCGGTGCAAAGCCAATGGTTAATACGCGTACCTTTGTGTCGCTCAGCCGCCGAACGGCTTCCATGGAATCCAACCCCGCCGCCGACGCTGCCTCGTCCAGTTGCGGAGCAAGCTTGCCCCCATAAACTGTGGGGACCCGCCACAACCTGCGACCGACAGGCAGTGGTGCCTCAAACCAATTTTGCTGGGCAAGTAGGTGTCGCACTTTATCCTGGATTTCAGTGCGAGGCAGTTTGTCGGGATCGAACCTCAGATAGGCCGATGCAAGGGATGCAGAGGTTTCGACAACACCGTCCCAGGATGCCGCGTCGATTGCGCCCCTAAAGGCCAGCGCCGCCCGGTTCGAGGGTTCGGCCATGGCATCGGCAAAGGAAACAAGAAGGCCGTCATAGCCTACGGTATTTATGCGTGGAAACATGTCGGCTGTATCGGTGGTCATTTCACGGCTAACCCGGGCATCTTACAGAGGCGACCACACATCATCCCGGGCCAATGCGCAAGCCCGGCGTAGGTAGACACGCGCGGATTCCATACCTGAATTGAGTACTAGCACCGTTTTTTAGGCCGGTTCCGACTCATTGAATCGCTTCCGACTCGATTGAGTCTTGTGGTGTGATGGGGCGCCCTGTCTATATATAGGGGTACGATTACTGGAGGCGCAGGCAGGTGTAGGTCCGACTTGTATCTCAACTGATGAGATCGCCGTTCGAAGGGGTGTATGATACAACTTAAGATATTGATAAAAAACAAATAAGTAGAAAAATGGAAAAAATTCGCCCAGGAGGTCATTTTCTGCTTGCGGACTTATGCGGTTATACTTAGAACCCCCTTCACCGGCGCTGCTGAGGCGGCGCTGACGGGTCG